>NZ_JBHZBX010000017.1:0-148139 GCF_042755165.1 Nocardia sp. NPDC059177
GTGGTCGTCGTCATCGTGGAGTAGGTCCGATCTCGCCCTGCGTCGGGCTGGATTTGCTGAGTGCCGGTGGACTCAACTCACCCTGACACGCAGGGCTCTGGACAGGGTCCGCACCCAGCGCGCGTGCGACAAGGCGCACGGTCAGGCGATACCGAGATCGTCCAAGGTCTCGGCCGACAGCAGCCGACCGATCCACGTGTTGAGCTGATCCTGACTCGCTGAACGAAGTACGTCAGCAACCTGAGCCGGGACCGGCCCGAACTTCTCAGCCATCAGCTGCAGCAGAACTTTGACCTGACCTTCGGCACGGCCCTCGACGCGGCCTTCGACACGCCCCTCGACACGGCCCTCGGCGCGGAGTCGACTCGCGGTGGTCATGAATGTCTCCTTCGCTTCCGGTCCGAGGTCGTCGACCAGGGTTTGCAGGTCACGGTCGGTGGTTTCACCCACACTTAGAATGTACGTCAGGAACGCGGCGAATTCATCGGCGTCCAGCTCCCTGAGGTCCTGCTCCACCACCCGTAGCTCCACATGCAGACGCTCATTGCCGGGCGCGATCTTGAGCATGATCTGCAGCAGACGCGTCGCCCCCGTACCGGGGCGGGCGACCACCTCCTCCAGCGGAGTGGCGGTCAGGTCGTTGAGCAAGTAGCTCAGGCGCGGAATATACGGGTCGAGTTCGGTGCGGAGATCGTCGTCGACGGCGACGAGGTCCGCCAGCTGAGTGCTCGCGGTCCACGGACTGCTCTTCGGGCTGGCGTAGGTGACGATCGGCAGGATGAACGGCAACGTGTCACCGGCGTCGGGATCGGACTTTCGGTCGTGTTTCCAGATCGACACCACATACTCGAGCACCCGCAACGCCATCAGCTTTTCCGAGGTGGACTGATGTTCGTACAGGACGTACACGTATGCCCGGCGGCCGCAGGTCAGGGTCGTGCGGAAGAGGACATCGCTCTCGGTGTGCGCCAGGTGTTTGGACACGAACGTGACCGATTCGCGGGTGAGATCGTGCCAGTTGATCCTGGACACCAGAGTCGGCGCGACCGCTTCGACGAGCGGCCGCGCGAAAGCCGCGGCATTGGCCGGTTTGTCGATCGTGCGCGGCGAATCAGCCATAGCCACAAGCTATCTCACCGTGCCTGGCTACTTCCACATGGCCCGCAGGCCCCGACCGGATGACCGGCGGACGCGCGGGTGTCAGCGGTATTGGACGGTGACCGGGGCGTGGTCGGACCAGCGCTGGTCGTAGGTGGCGGCGCGTTCCACGACGGCTTCTTTGGCGCGGGTGGTCAGGTTGCCGAGGGCGAGCTGGTAATCGATTCTCCAGCCGGCGTCGTTGTCGTAGGCGCGGCCGCGGTAGGACCACCAGCTGTAGGGGCCCGCGATGTCGGGGTGCAGGGTGCGGACCACGTCGACGTAGCCGGCGGCGAGGAGGTCGGCGATCCAGGCTCGTTCCTCGGGGAGGAAGCCGGCTGACTTCTGGTTGGCCTTCCAGTTCTTCAGGTCTACCTCGGCGGGGGCGATGTTCCAGTCGCCGCTCACCACGAACTGGCCGGTGCGGGTCTTCAGGTAGGTGCCGAGTTCGGCCATGAAGCGGTATTTCTCGTCCTGTTTGGGCGTGTTCTCCTCGCCGGAGTGCACGTACACGCTGGCCGCGGTGACCTCACCGAAGTCGGCCTCGATGTAGCGGCCCGACGCGGCGAACTCGCTGCTGCCGAAGCCGATCCGCACGGCATCGGGTGTGCGGCGCGAGAGGATCCCGACGCCTGCCCTGCCCTTGGACTCCGGTTCGGCATGCGAGAGCACCCAGCCGGCCTCGAGTGCTGGGGCCAGCGCAGCCGCGGTCTGGGCGTCGGTGGCGCGGGTCTCCTGCAGGCACACGATGTCGGCCTCGGTCGCCGCGAGCCAGGCCAGCATTCCCTTGGTCGCCGCGGCACGCACGCCGTTCACGTTCACTGTCGAGAGCGTGCAGTAGGAGGCGTAGTCGGTAGTCACCCGGAAACGATAACGCTGTGCGCCGTCCGGGCCGGTCAGCGGCCGTTCCCGCGCTAGCATCGAGGAAGAAGAAGCGCTCCCCGGACACCGCCGTCCAGGAAGGGGTGAATGACGATGATGTCACGCACCGCCAAGAACACCGCTCGCCCCGCGCCCGTGGCCGCACTGCACCTGGGGTCCGGCGACCCGGTGCTGTTGCTGCACGGGTTCATGTTGTCGCCGCACTGCTGGGAAGAGGTGGCGCGGCGGATGGCGGCGAACTGCGAGGTGTACGCGCCCGCCTTCGCGGGGCACTGGGGTGGGCCCGAGGTCGAGGGATGGTCGCTGGATGTGTACGCGCTGGCCGATCAGATCGAGAATCAGCTCGACGAATTAGGTTGGCGCACTTGTCATATCGCGGGTAATTCGCTCGGCGGCTGGGTGGGACTTGAGCTGGCGCGACGTGGCAGGGCGCGCACGCTCACCGCCATCGCACCGGCCGGCGGGTGGACGACGCCCTCGCTCACGGCGATGCGTGTGGGCGCGAAGTTCGCCTCGCTGATCCCGTTCATCCAGATCGGCAGGCTGCTCGGCGACCTGGCGATCAGCAATCCGGTGGTGCAGCAGGTATCCGCGTTGCTGGTCAGCAAGCACATCAGCGCGGTGCCCCGGCGCGACCTGGCCGCCCTGGTGGCCGCGGCGCTACATTGCGAGGTGATCGTGCCGATGCTGCTGGGCAGCCTGCGCGCGCCTGCCATGGACGACCTCGGCGAGCTGACCACCCCGGTGCGCCTGCTGCTCGCCGAATACGACCGGATCATCCCCAACCGGGTCTACGCCACCCGCTACCTGCGCGAACTCCCCGATTCCGCGGATCGCATCGTGGTGCACGGGGTGGGGCACGTGCCGATGCTGGAGGCACCGGACCGGATCGCGACACTGATCGCCGAGCACATCTACGCCAGCCGCAACCACCTGCGCGCGGTCTGAGCGGGCCCGGCACCGCGCCGGGCCCGCCTGCCCTACTTGCCGAGCAGTCCCTTGGCGATGTGGGTCACCTGGATCTCGTTGCTGCCCGCGTAGATCATCAGCGACTTGGCGTCGCGGGCCAGCTGCTCGACGCGGTACTCGCTCATGTAGCCGTTGCCGCCGAACAGCTGCACCGCCTCCATCGCCACCTCGGTGGCGGCCTCGGAGCAGTACAGCTTCATCGCCGAGGCCTCGGCCAGGCTCGGCGGTTTGCCCGCCTTGCCGCGCTCGAGCACGTTGAACACCATGTTCTGCACATTGATCCGGGCGATCTCCATCTTGGCCAGCTTGAGCTGCACCAGCTGGAAGCGCCCGATCTCCTGGCCCCACAGCGTGCGGTTGCGCGCGTAATCCACACAGAGCCGGTGACATTCGTCGATCACGCCCAGCGCCATGAACCCGACGCCGATCCGTTCGGCGGTGAAACTGGCCCTGGCGCTCTCGCGGCCGTCGCCGCCGCGATGGTCCTCGGTCTCGCCGAGCAGCCGGTCGCGGCCGAGCCGGACATTGTCGAAGAACAGCTCGCCTGTCGGTGAGGAGTGCAGGCCCATCTTCTTGAACGGTTTGCCCTGGGTGAGCCCTTCCATGCCCTTGTCCAGCACGAAGGTGAGCACCTTGCGGTCGCGTTTGTCGGCGGCAGACGAGGAGGAGCCCTCGTCGAGCTTGGCGTAGACGAGCATGACATCGGCGCACGGGCCGTTGGTGATGAAGGTCTTCTGGCCGTTGAGGATGTAGTCGTCGCCGTCGCGTTCGACGCGAGTCTTCATGCCGCCGAAGGCATCCGAGCCGGAGTCGGGTTCGGTGATGGCCCAGGAGGCCACCTTGCGCAAGGTGACGATGTCGGCGAGCCAGCGCTGCTTCTGCGCCAGGGTGCCACGCGACATGATGGTGGTGGCGCCGAGCCCGATACTCACCCCGAGCGCGGACACCAAACCCATACAGACACCGGATAATTCGCTGATCAGCACCGCCATCATCGACTGCTGCCCGCCGAACGGGCTGCCGCCGGACTTCGCGCCACCGGACCCCGGCCCGGCCGCCTCCTTGGCCAGCATCTTGCTGACCGCTTCCTCACCCATCGCATCGATCCCGAACTGGCTGAACAGCTTTCGCAGGATCGGATACGGCAGCAGTTCCCCGCTGTCGAGCGCGTCCAGGTTCGGCCGGACCTCCTTGTCGATGAAGGCCCGCACGGCATCGCGGATCATCAGATCGGTCTCGGACCATTCGAACATCGTCGTCTCCTGACGCTCGTCGCACTCTGCGCACAAACATACCGATGTGCATGTATCTTCGCGGCCGTTTTCGTGACCCCGGTCACCATCGCGGCGCGTAACCGCGACGTAACGATTCGGAAAATTGGTGTCTACATCCATGCACGACCGTCTGTGAGTCGCCGAATTCGGCGATGCACGGATGAGGGAGAGACAGATGGCCGGAGCGGATACCGCCGCCAAAGAAACACTCGAGGACTACACGCTACGTTTCGCTCCGCGGAGCTACCGGAAATGGAGCCCGGCGGTCGTCGGAATCTCGGCCCTCGGCGGCATCGCCTACCTCGCCGATTTCGCCATCGGCGCGAATATCGGCATCGCGCACGGCACCGGAAACGCGCTGATCGGCATCGGTATCTTCGCCGTCGTCGTGATGCTCACCGGATTCCCGCTCGCCTATTACGCGGCGCGCTACAACATCGATCTCGATCTGATCACGCGCGGTAGCGGATTCGGTTACTACGGTTCGGTGATCACCAATATCGTGTTCGCCTCGTTCACCTTCATCTTCTTCGCGCTCGAAGGCTCGATCATGGCCCAAGGCCTGGAATTAGGCCTCGGAATTCCGTTGTGGCTGGGCTATCTGGCGTCCACGGTGATCATCTTCCCGCTGGTCATCTACGGCATGAACACGCTGGCCAAACTGCAGGTGTGGACCACCCCGCTGTGGCTGCTGCTGATGGTGGCGCCGTTCGGGTTCCTGCTGGTGCGCCACCCCGACTCGGTCGGCGCGTTCTTCGCCTACGGCGGCACCGACGGGCAGGGCGTGAGCGTGTCCGGCGCGCTGCTGGCCGCCGGTGTGTGCCTGTCGCTGATCGCCCAGATCGCCGAGCAGATCGACTACCTGCGGTTCATGCCGCCGCGCACCCCGGACAATGCCCGCAAGTGGTGGGGCTGGATGCTGCTGGCCGGTCCGGGCTGGGTGCTGTTCGGCGCGGCCAAGCAGGTCGTCGGCCTGTTCCTGGCGGTCTACCTGATCGCCAATCTGCCCGCCGCCCAGGGCATCGCGAACCAGCCGGTGCACCAGTTCCTGGAGATCTACCGCGATATGGTGCCGGGCTGGCTGGCGATGACCCTCGCAGTGGTGCTGGTGGTGATCAGCCAGGTGAAGATCAATGTCACCAACGCCTACTCGGGCTCGCTGGCCTGGACCAACTCCTACACCCGCGTCACCAAGACCTACCCGGGCCGGCTGGTGTTCCTGGTGGTCAACCTGGGTGTGGCGCTGGTGCTGATGGAAGCGAACATGTTCGACTTCCTCAACAACATCCTGGGCTTCTACGCCAACTGCGGCATCGCCTGGATCGTCACCGTGGCCACCGATATCGCGGTGAACAAGTACCTGCTGAAGATCTCGCCGAAGGTGCCGGAGTTCCGCCGGGGCATGCTCTACGACTTCAACCCGGTCGGCCTGGTCGGCTTCGGCCTGTCGGCGGTGCTGTCGATCATGACCTTCTTCGGCCTGTTCGGTGAACTGCTCAAGCCGTATTCGCCGCTGGTCGCGGTGCTGGTCGCCTTCGTGGCTACCCCGGCGACGGCGGTGCTGACCAAGGGCAAGTACTACCTGCGCCGCGTCGACGACGGCATCGAGGCGCCGATGTTCGACGAGCACGGCAACCCGTCGGGTGACCTGCTGACCTGCCATGTCACCGGGCTGGAGTTCGAGCGCCCGGACATGATCGCCTCGGCGGTGCCGGGCCCCGAGGGCGAGATCCAGTACATCAGCTCGCTGGCCCTCTCGACCGACAAGGACGGCACACACCTCCTCCCCCGCCAGCACTGAGAACCACGTCGAAGGCCGTGCCGGTGGGCACGGCCTTCGACATGTTCGGATCGGTGTACGGACCACGGGAGCGGGTTTGCGCAGGATATACTCCTTAAAGTATTGCTAGAAGCATTCTGGCCACATTTTAAGGAGGAGGCGATGAAGCGGCGGGTGGTACACAGACCGGTCGTTACCGATGCCCTCGTCGTGCTCGGCCAGCTGGTCCGCCAGGCACGGGCGACACGCGGCTGGACCGCCGAGGAGCTCGCACGCCGTGCGGATGTCTCCCCGGCCACGATCAGCAAGATCGAGGCGGGCGCCGCCGGTACCGCCGTGGGGACAGTCTTCAATGTCGCCGATCTGGTCGGCGTGCCCATTTTCGGAATAGGCGACCGTGCGGAGCTCGCTCGTCGTCGGCGCCTGGGCGAGGAAACACTGGCGCTGCTCCCCGCCCGGGTCTATCACCCTCGAACGAGCGAACCCGACGATGACTTCTGATCGCGTATACGTATGGACCTGGCTCCCCGATTCACCGACTCCTGTGGTCGCCGGCGCGATCGAGGAGCGGGGAGACATTCTCGGCTTCTACTATGCCGCGTCCTACACGGCGCGACCAGAAGCGATCAGCCTTTATGAACCGGAGCTTCCGCTACGGCGGGGGTGGCTGGAACCAGCCGACGGACTCCGGCTGGCCGGTGCGTTGCGTGACGGAAGTCCCGACGGCTGGGGACGCAGCGTCATCGAGGACCGGCTGGGGGTGGCGCCGTCGTCACTCACCGAGATCGACTACATGCTCGCCTCCGGCTCGAATCGTCTCGGCGCGATCGACTTCCAAGCCGACGCCACCGAGTACCTCCCGCGCATCGATCATGCCCCGCTCGATGAGCTCCATCGAGCGGCCGAGCTCCTGGAAGCGGGCCACGATCTCAGCCCGGCACTCGAAAGGGCGCTCGTGCACGGGACCAGTATCGGTGGAGCGCGGCCCAAGGCGACTGTCGTCGATACCGATGGTGTCGAGTACATCGCCAAATTCTCATCGACGAGCGATCGAGTCTTCAAAGTTGTCAACGCGGAGGCGATGGCGATGGACCTGGCACGACGTGCCAGGATCGATGTCGCCGATACCCAGGTAGTGCGGTCACTCGGCAAGGATGTCCTGCTTGTGCGAAGGTTCGATCGCGATGGAGAATTCCGTCGGCACGTCGTCTCCGGTCTGACGCTGGCAGCTCAGGACGAAATGCTCGCGCGGTATGTCACCTACCCCGACATTCTCGATGTCCTTCGGCGGTACGGCGATCTCACGGCGAACCCAGGGCGTCAGCTGTTCGAACGGATCGCTTTCAACATGGCCATCTCGAATTCCGATGACCACGCACGCAATCATGCTGCGTTCTGGAACGGAACACATCTGCGGCTGACACCGGCCTACGACCTAGCGCCGGGCAACCGGTCCGGCGAGACCGCGTACCAGGCGATGGCATACGGAAGGTCCGGCGAGCGCTGGTCCAGCTTCGCTGCGCTCATCCGAACCTCGAACGTATACGGTGTGGGCACCCGCGAGGCACGTGCGATCGTCGACAACATCATCGACACAGTGAACACCTGTTTCGACGACGCGGCAGAGCTCGCTCGGGTGCCCGCCGCAGATCGTCAGTTGATACGGCAGCGGCTATTTCTCAATCCCGGAGTACTCCGCGACGAGTAGAGGTCAGATCAGTTTGCGGACCACGGGCAGGGGCAGGGTGCGCAGGGCGAAGCCCAGGGGGATCCAGGGCCAGGCGGGGACGTAGGCCTTGGTGCGGCGCTTCTCGATGGCGGCGACCATGGCGCGCACGCCGACATCGGTGTCGACGATGAACTTCGGCTGATGTTTGACCCGATCATTCATCTCCGAGCGGATGTAGCCGGGGTAGATCACCGAGATGTCGACGCCGGCAATGTCTTCGGTGCGCAGGCCCTCGGCGAGGGCGGCCACGCCCGCCTTGGTGGCGGCGTAGGTGGTGAGGGTCTTGGGCATGCCGCGCACGGCCGACATCGACGAGATCATCACCAGGTGGCCGCGGCCCTGGGCGCGGAAGAGTTTCATCGCCGCTTCCGACTGGGCGAGGGCGGCGAGGAAGTTCACCAGCACGGTCTGGCGGTTGGCGTCGAAGCGGCCGGTGCCCAGTGGTGCGCCCTTGCCCAGGCCCGCGTTCACGATCACCCGGTCGACGGTGCCGAACTCCGCGGCGTATTCGTCGAAGACGGTGAACACGGCGTCGTCGTCGGTGACGTCGAGCTGCTTGACCGACACGACCCGGTCGGGAAGCGCGGCGCGGATCTCGGCGCGCAGCTCGTCGAGGCGTTCGGTGCGGCGGGCACAGATGCCCAGGTCATAGCCGAGGGCGGCGAACTGGCGGGCCATCTCCGCGCCGAGGCCGGAGCTCGCGCCGGTGATCAGAATGGTGCCCCGGCTCACGACGCCACATCCGGCGCCGGTGCCCGTGGGGGCTCGATGTGCGACTGCATGGGTTCACGCTAACCATCACGACCGGCCGGCGAAACCGATCGACAATCCCGGAGGAAGTCGAGCAGGCGGTCAGCGCTCGCGGAGACCTACCGACCCGAACTGCCGACAGCGGTGGTCGCCGAGGCGCGCAGCGCGGTGGCCGCGCGGGCCCAGCGGCGGCGGGCGCGGTCCGGGTCGGGGGCGACGAAGTCGGCGAGCAGGATGCCGCGCAGGGCGTCCATGGCGGTGTAGACGAAATCGCGAACTCTCTTGCGGCGCGGGTCTTCCGGGATCAGTTCGGTGACCGCCCGCAGCACGGCATTGTTGACCAGCGGTTCGACCTCGGCCATGGCGGCGGCCAGTGCGGGATCGGTGCGACCCGCCACCCACAGTTCGACCGTCGCCACGAACAGCGGTCCCTGATGCAGGTCCCACAGGAATTCGAGGGCGGCGCCGACCGGATCGGCGCCCGCCCTGACCTGCGTCACCTCGCTCAGCGCGGCCGTCACCCGCCGCTGCGCCAGGTGGTTGATCGCGGCGACCACCAGGTCGTGCTTGGCGCCGAAGTGGTGCAGCTGCGCGCCACGGGTGACACCGGCGCGTTCGGCGACCCGTGGCGTGGTGGTGCCCGCGTAGCCGTAGTCGACGAGGCAGTCGATGGTCGCATCCAGCAGACGTGCCCGCATCGCGCTGCTGCGCTGCCCCTGTGTGCGCCGGGGCGGTTTCGCGGTGCCGGTCATCGGCCGATCCTACTGCTTACATGCAGGTCGGTAGGTAAATCCGGACCACCCGTCTTCCCGCGACCGAGCCGCGGGTCGGGTGGTGCTGGATGCGCTCGGGCCTTCGCGGGTGATCAGCGCGCGACCGCCAGCCGGGCGTCGTTGGCTGTGGCGTCGTCGTCGGCTTCGTTGGCGGCGAGTTCGGCGTGCACCCGGTCGTAGTAGCGGTTGATCTCGGCGTCGGTCGTCTCGACGGACCAGCCGAGCAGCGGGGCGACCAGGCGGGCGACGTCGGGCGCGGCGGCCAGACCGCGATCGGGGACCTCGATGGAGATGCGGGTGCGTCGGGTGAGGATGTCGTCGAGGTGCAGGGCGCCCTCGTGGGTGACGGCGTAGACGATCTCCGCGGCGAGATGGTCGGGTGCGCCCGGAAGCGGTTCGCGCAGTGTGGGATCGGCGTCGATGAGAGCGAAGAGGTCGGTGATCAGCGAGCCGTAGCGGCCGAGCAGGTGTGCGACGACCTCGGCGGACAGCCCGGTCGACTGCGCCAGTGCCGTTGTGTCGGCGACCATTTCGGCGTACCCGGCCGCGCCGAGGATCGGCAGCTGCGCGGTGGTCGAGGCGGGGATGTCACCGCCGAGCCGGGCGGCGACGGCGTCGACCACATCGGCGGCCATCACCCGGTAGGTGGTGTATTTGCCGCCGGCGATCACGAACAGGCCGGGCGCCGGTTCGGCGACAGCGTGCTCGCGCGAGAGTTTCGCGGTCTCCTTGGACGCGCCGGTCATCAGCGGGCGCAGGCCCGCATAGGTGCCGACGATATCGGCCCTGGTCAGCGGCTCGCGCAGCAGTGCGTTGACGTGGTCGAGGATGTAGCGCACATCGGCGGCCGTCGCGGTGGGGTGGTTCTTGTCCAGCGCCCAGTCGGTGTCGGTGGTGCCGATGATCCAGTGCTCGGCCCACGGGATGACGAACAGGACCGACTTCTCGGTGCGCATGATCAGGCCGGTGCGCAGGTCGAGGCGCTCGCGCGGCACCAGGATGTGCACGCCCTTGGACATGCGCACGTGGAACGGGAAGTCGACGCCGGTCAGCTTGATCATGTCGTCGGTCCACACGCCGGTCGCGCTGATCACCGTGCGGGCCCGGATGGTGTGTGTCAGACCGGTTTCCAGGTCCAAGACCCGCGCACCCGCGACCCGCTCACCGTCGCGTTCCAGGCCGATCACCTGGGTGCGGGTGAGCACCGTCGCGCCGTGTTCGGCGGCGGTGCGGGCGATCATCATGGTGTGGCGGGCGTCGTCGACCTGGGCGTCGTAGTAGCGGATGGCGCCGGTCATCGCGTCCTCACGCAGCGCGGGCGCGAGTTCCAGTGCGCCGGTGCGGGTCAGGTGCTTGTGCATGGGCACCGTGCGGGCGCCGCCGAGGGTGTCGTAGAGGGCGATACCCGCGCCGATGTAGGCGCGTTCCCACACCCGGTGCTGCAACGGGAACAGGAACGGCACCGGGTGTACCAGATGCGGGGCGAGCGTATTCAGCAGCAGCCCACGCTCTTTGAGCGCCTCCCGGACCAGCGCGAAGTCCATCTGCTCGAGGTAGCGCAGGCCGCCGTGGATGAGTTTCGACGAACGGCTCGAGGTTCCCGCGGCGAAATCGCGGGCCTCCACCAGGGTTACGGACAGGCCGCGCGCGGCCGCGTCGAGTGCGGCGCCCGCCCCGGTCACCCCGCCGCCGATGACCAGCACGTCGATCTCGTCGGCGTCCAGGGCGGCGACCGCCCGCTCACGGTAGGTGCGGTCCAGCTGTACAGGCATGGTGGTCTCCTCGGAGAAAAGTGGTGGTGGAGTTCAGATCTCGGCCCAGTCGAGCGTGCGCGAGACGGCTTTGCGCCAGCGGGCGTAGCCGTGTTCGCGTTGCTCCGCGGACCAGGTGGGATACCAGCGGACATCTTCGGCCCAGTTGTCGAGCAGTTCCTCGGTCGAGGACCAGAAGCCGACCGCGAGCCCGGCGGCGTAGGCGGCGCCCAGCGCGGTGGTCTCGGCGACGACCGGCCGCGAGACCGGCACGCCGAGCAGATCGGCCTGGATCTGCATGGCCAGCTGGTTGACGGTGACGCCGCCGTCGACCCGCAGCGTGGCCAGCCGCACCCCCGCGTCGCGCTGCATGGCCTCGACCACGTCACGGGTCTGGTAGGCGATGGATTCCAGTGTGGCCCTGGCCAAGTGGGCGTTGTTGCTGTAGCGCGAGAGCCCGACCACGGCGCCGCGCGCGTCGGGCCGCCAGTACGGCGCGAACAGCCCCGAGAAGGCGGGCACGAAGTACACGCCACCGGAATCGGCGACCTGTTCGGCCAGGTCCTCGACCTGCGCGGCACCGGCGATGATGCCCAGCTGATCGCGCAGCCACTGCACCGCCGAACCGGTGACGGCGATCGAGCCCTCCAGCGCGTAGGCGGGTTTGTCGTCGCCGAAGCGGTAGGCGACGGTGGTGAGCAGGCCGTGCTGGGAGCGCACGATCTCGGTGCCGGTGTTGAGCATGAGGAAATTGCCGGTGCCGTAGGTGTTCTTGGCGTCGCCGGGCTGGAAACACACCTGCCCGACGGCGGCGGCCTGCTGGTCGCCGAGCACGCCGGTGATGGGGACGGCGCCCTTGAACGGGCCGTCGGGGTGCGTGGTGCCGAAGCCGGCCGGGTTCGCCGAGGACGCGATGGCAGGGAGCATGGTGCGCGGGATGTCGAAGATCGCGAGGAGTTCGTCGTCCCAGTCCAGGGTCTCCAGGTTCATCAGCATGGTGCGCGAGGCGTTGGTGGGGTCGGTGACGTGCACGCCGCCGCGGGTGCCGCCGGTCAGGTTCCAGATGAGCCAGGTGTCCATGGTGCCGAACAGGGCGTCACCGCGTTCGGCGTCGGCGCGGACACCGGGGACGGAGTCGAGGATCCAGCGCAGCTTGCCGCCGGAGAAGTACGGAGCGGGCGGCAGGCCGGTCTTGGCGCGGATGTGGTCGGCGTGACCGGCGGCGTCGAGGTCGGCGATGAGGCGGTCGGTGCGGGTGTCCTGCCAGACGATGGCGTTGCCGTAGGGGCGTCCGGTGTGGCGGTTCCAGACCACGGTGGTCTCGCGCTGATTGGTGACGCCGATGGCGGCGAGCTCGGCGGCGGTCAGATCTGCTTGCGCCAGTGCGGTTTTGACGACGGTTCGGGTGCGCTCCCAGATCTCGTCCGGATTGTGTTCGACCCAGCCGGCGCGCGGCATGATCTGCTCGTGCTCGAGCTGATGCCGGGCGACGACGCTGCCGTGCTGGTCGAAAACCATGCAGCGCGTCGACGTCGTGCCCTGGTCGATCGCGCCCACATACCGGCTCATCGTGTTCCTTTCACCGGACTCCCCTGTGAGTCCGCCCTGCCGGATCAACGCTAGGAACGGGAATCGGGGGCCGCCATCGTTGCCGTTCGACAATGCCGAACGGCCTGATAGGTTCGGGGTGTGCCTGGCCCGATCCAGTCGATCGAACGCGCCGCCGCGATGCTGCGCCTGCTCGCCCGCGCGCCCGGACCGCTGGCCGTCGGGGAGATCGCCGGCGCCCTCGACCTGGCCAAACCCACCGCGCACGGCATCCTGCGGACCCTGCTGGGGGTCGGCTTCGTCGCCCAGGACACCGCGACCGGCCGCTATCTGCTCGACACCGCGCTCAGCGAGCTCAGCACCGACCGGCTCGATGTGAACGAGCTGCGATCCCGGGCGATCCACCGGGCCGACGCCCTGGCCGCGCGCACCGGGGAGTCGGTGCGGATCGCGGTGGCGGGGACGGACGGGATCGCCGTGATCCATCACGTCTTCCGGCCCGACAACAGTGCGCAGGCGCTCGGCGTCGGCGAGATACTGCCCGCGCACGCCACCGCGCTGGGCAAGGTGCTGCTGGCATACGATGCCGCTGCCCTCGGCGCGGTGCTGCCGGTCGATGCCCCGCCGGGCAAGGTGCGGGCAGCGGACCGAGCGGCGGCGAGAGTCGTCGCATTGCCGCGGTTCACGCGCCGGACGATCGTCGATCGGGGCGGGCTGGAGCGGGTCGTCGCCGAGGTGCGGCGGGCCGGATGGGCCGGTGAGGTCGAGGAATTCCGTGCCGGGGAAGCTGGTATCGCCGCGCCGATCCGAGGGCGAGGCGGGCTGGTGGTCGCCGCCATCGGCATCACCGGCCCGGTGGATCGGCTCTGCGACAACCGTTTACAGGTTCGGCCCGCCATGATCGAGCAGGTGCGGGCGGCAGCGCGAGCCGTGCACCGCGACCTCAGTGTGTCACCGTGAACCGGACTGCACGGCAGGCGGCATCGGCCGAACCGTCTTCCACCGCCGACGAGAGCAGGGGCCGATGACGCGTCGCTTTGTGCTGGCCATTGATCAGGGCACTACGTCGAGCCGGTGCATCGTGTTCGATCGGCAGGCGCGGTTGGCGGGGCTGGCGCAGCGGGCGCAACGCCAGTATTACCCCAGGTCGGGGTGGGTGGAGCAGGATGCGCTGGAGATCTGGCGGACAGTCGAGAAGACCGTGCCCGCGGCGCTGCGCGATGCCGGGATCGGGGTCGGGGACGTGGCGGCGATCGGGATCGCCAACCAGCGCGAGACCACCGTGGTGTGGGATCGCGACACCGGTGTGCCGGTGCGGCGGGCGATCGTCTGGCAGGACGTCCGCACCGAGGCATTGGTCGAGCAGTTCCGGAAACAACCTGGTGCGGAACGCATTCCGGAGTTGAGCGGGTTGCCGCTGGCTACCTATTTCGCCGCGCCCCGGCTGAGGTGGCTGCTCGATGAAGTCGACGGGTTGCGCGAGCGGGCCGAACGGGGTGAGGTGCTGTTCGGGACGATGGAGTCCTGGCTGATCTGGAATCTCACCGGCGGCGAACACGTCACCGATGTGACCAACGCGGGCCGCACGCTGCTGATGAATCTGGCGACCAGGCAGTGGGACGAGGAACTGTTGCGGTTCTTCGATATTCCGCGCGCCATGCTCCCCCGCATCGAAGCCTCCACCGGCGATTTCGGCACCGCGCGTGCCGCCGCGCCCGGTGTCCGGATCGGCGCCGCGCTCGGCGACCAGCACGCCGCCCTCTTCGGCCAGACCTGCTTCGCGCCCGGCGAGACCGAATGCACCTACGGCACCGGCGGATTCCTGATGATGAACACCGGCGCCGAACTCGTCCGTTCCCGGCACGGGTTGCTCACCACCATCGGCTACCAGGTCGGCCCCGACCCGGTCTACGCCCTCGAAGGCCCGATCGCGGTCACCGGTGCACTGGTCCAGTGGCTGCGCGACATCATCGGCCTGATCGCCACCGCCCCCGAAATCGAAACCCTCGCCGGCACAGTCGACGACAACGGCGGCTGCTACCTGGTCCCCGCCTTCTCCGGCCTCTACGCCCCGCACTGGCGCAGCGACGCCCGCGGCCTGCTCATCGGCCTCACGTCCTATGTCACCAAGGGCCACCTGGCCCGCGCGGTCCTGGAAGCCACTGCCTGGCAGACCCGCGACGTGGTCGAAGCGATGAACGCCGACGCGGGCCTGCGCGCCGAATCCTTGCGCGTAGCAGGCGGAATGGCCGCCAACAACCTGCTCATGCAGATCATCGCCGACGTCCTCGACATCCCCGTCACCCGCCCCCTGGTCACCGAAACCGTCTCCCTCGGCGCCGCCTACGCCGCAGGCCTGGCCGTCGGCTTCTGGCCCGACCTCCAGGGCCTGCGCAGCAATTGGCGCGCCGCCGCCCAATGGCTCCCCGCCGCCGACCGAGCCGTGCGTGACGAGGAATACGACCAGTGGCAACGCGCCGTCCAGCTCAGCGTCGGCTGGGCCCGCCCGACCACCGGCACATCACCGGAGCCGAGCTGAAATCGGTTACGGCGTGTTGGGTGACTCGCGGCGGGCCAGCCAGACGGTGGCGGTGAACAGCAGGACGCCGGTGATGGCGAGGGCGGCGCCGACGGCGGCGGGGGCGGTGTAGCCGAGGCCGGCGGTGATGACGAGGCCGCCGAGCCAGGCGCCTGTGGCGTTGGCGATATTGAGGGCGGCGTGGTTGAGGGCGGCGGCGAGGGTTTGGGCGTCGGCGGCGACGTCCATCAGGCGGGTTTGCAGGCCGGGGGCCAGGGCCGCGCCGGAGGCGCCGACGAGGAGGGCGCCGATGCCTGCGGTGACGGGGTGGTGGGCGGCCAGGACGAAACCGGCCAGGATGACGACCATCGCGATCATGGCGACGAAGATCGAGCGGTCGACCCCGCGGTCGGCCAGCACGCCGCCGAGGATGTTGCCCGCGATCATGCCGAGGCCGAACAGCGCGAGCACGATCGGGACGGCGCCGATGGACATGCCGGCGACATCGGTCATGGTGGTGGCGATATAGGTGTAGACGGCGAACATGCCACCGAAACCGATCGCGCCGACAGCGAGGGTGAGCAGCACCTGCGGGCGGCGCAGCGCGCCGAGTTCGGTCATCGGGTTGGTGATCTTCATGCCGGTCAGCGCGGGCACGAACCGCCACAGCGCGGCCACCGTCGCCACCCCGATGATCGCGACCACGACATAGGCGTCGCGCCAGCCCAGGTGCTGGCCGAGCCAGGTCGCGCCCGGCACACCGATCACATTGGCCACACTCAGCCCGAGCATGACCGCGGCCACCGCCTTGGCCCGCTGCCCGGCCGGGGCGAGCGTGGCCGCCGCGAGCGAGGCGACACCGAAGTAGGCGCCGTGCGGCAGACCGGAGACGAACCGGGCCAGCACGAGCGTGCCGAAGCTCGGGGCGAGCACGGTCGCGGCATTGCCGACGGTGAACGCGGCCATCAACGCGATGAGCAGCTTCTTACGCGGCACCCTGGCACACAGCGCGGCGATCAGCGGCGCGCCCACGACCACGCCGAGCGCGTACGCGGAGACGGCGTGTCCGGCGGTCGGTTCGGAGACGTCGAAGGCCGTCGCGATATCGGGCAGCAGACCCATGGTCACGAATTCGGTGGTGCCGATCCCGAACCCGCCCAGCGCCAAGGCGAGCATCGCGGGGACATGCCAGCTGGTGCGTGGCGCCTCGATGTGGTCAGCCAGGGAGGGAGTAGTCACGACTTGATGCAACGACCGCGAGTTCCCGACCGCTACCCCAGTCGGACGTGAGTTCGGTCTCCTCCGGGTCGCCGGCTCGTCGGTTTCGAGCCGTGCGACGGGCGGCACCTGCGGGAACGACAAAAGGGCGCCCGCATGTTGATGCGAACGCCCTCGTCGAGAAGTGCCTTACCGCGGGTCAGCGGTGGCGACTTGTGCACATCACTTCAGCGCGCGAGCCAAGTTGGCGTCGAGAGCACCCAGGAACTCCTCGGTGCTCAGGTAGCCCTGATCGCCGCCGACGAGCAGCGCCAGGTCCTTGGTCATCTGCCCGCCTTCGACGGTCTTGATGACGACATCCTCGAGCGCCTGCGCGAAACCGATCACCTCGGGGGTGTTGTCCAGCTTGCCCCGGTGCTCCAGGCCACGGGTCCAGGCGAAGATCGACGCGATCGGGTTGGTCGAGGTCGGCTTGCCCTGCTGGTGCTGGCGGTAGTGCCGGGTGACGGTGCCGTGCGCGGCCTCGGCCTCACAGGTCTTGCCGTCCGGGGTGAGCAGCACCGAGGTCATCAGGCCCAGCGAGCCGAAGCCCTGGGCCACGGTGTCGGACTGCACGTCGCCGTCGTAGTTCTTGCACGCCCAGACGTAGCCGCCCTCCCACTTCATGGAGGAGGCGACCATGTCGTCGATCAGGCGGTGCTCGTAGGTCAGGCCCGCCGCGTCGAACTCGGCCTTGAACTCGGCGTCGAAGACTTCCTGGAAGGTGTCCTTGAACATGCCGTCGTAGGCCTTGAGGATGGTGTTCTTCGTGGAGAGGTACACCGGGTAGTTCTGCTGCAGGCCGTAGTTGAACGAGGCCCGCGCGAAGTCCTCGATGGACTTCTTGAAGTTGTACATACCCATGACGACGCCGCCGTCCTCGGGCATCTTCACGACCTCGTGCACGATCGGCTCGCTGCCGTCCTCCGGGGTGAAGGTCAGCGTGACGGTGCCCGCCTCGTAGACCTTGAAGTCGGTGGCGCGGTACTGGTCGCCGAAGGCGTGACGGCCGATGATGATCGGCTTGGTCCAGCCGGGCACCAGGCGTGGCACGTTGGAGATGATGATCGGCGCGCGGAAGATGGTGCCACCCAGAATGTTACGGATGGTGCCGTTGGGCGAGCGCCACATCTTCTTGAGACCGAATTCCTTCACCCGCGCTTCGTCGGGGGTGATGGTGGCGCACTTGACGCCGACGCCGTGCTTCTTGATGGCGTTGGCCGCGTCGACGGTGACCTGGTCGTCTGTCTTGTCGCGGTACTCGATGCCGAGGTCGTAGTACTCGAGGTTCACGTCGAGATACGGGTGGATCAGCTTGTCCTTGATGAACTGCCAGATGATCCGGGTCATCTCGTCGCCGTCGAGTTCTACGACGGTACCTTCAACCTTGATCTTGGACATGGATCTTCGTGTCCTCCTAGGATGGTGCCCTCATTGCACGGCCAGGCGAACACGCTTGTGAGCGGACCCCAGCTGTTCCAACAGACAACGTATATGCCCCGCGTTGTCGGCGGGACGTGTGGTGCAAACAAGACGAGCGTACTGCTGTCCCGTACCTCACCGCGATGGGAGGGCCCGCTGTGCGGGACTGCCCTGGGACGAGCCGGTTCAGCCTACCCTCGTCGCCGTCCGCGCCGACCTGGTCCGGTCCAGCGCCCTGAGCTCGGCCGACAACCGTTCCTGCACCTCGTGAGCGCGGCGGCGGTGCGCGGCCGCGGCGGTGCTGTCACCGAGCAGCTCGGCGAGCTCGGCGAGCACGTCGTCGAACGGGCCGAAGGCCAGCGCGCCGGAATCCAGCCCGACGATCGTGCCCGCGCGCGGCAGCAGTTCGCGGTAGAGCGCGGCGGCCTGCTCGGTCTCCCCCAGCCGGACCAGGACCCTGGCCCGGAACGCGGCCATCGAACCCCAGTGGAAATCGCGGCGCGGCGGCGGGCACACCGACAGCACGGCGCTGGCCCGTTCCCGCTCGCCTGCGTCGAGCAGCGCGAGCAGATAGACATCGGCGCCCGCGGCCGGGGCGACGGCGTAGAGCTGGGCGAGTTCGGGCGCCAGCGGGGCGAGGTCGCCCTCGGCCCAGGCTGCCATGATCCGGCCGAGCAGGTCGATCGCGGCGCCGTTGGCGGCACCCGCGGCCATCATCCGGGCACTGCGCTCGGCGAGCATGACCTGACCGCGCGCCGGCTCACCGCGCAGGTACATGATCAGCGCCGCGCGCACGTCCTCGGCGCCGAGCAGCGCGCTCAGCTGACCGCCCGGCGCGCAGGCCATCGCCAGCGCCATCCGGTCCGCGGCCGCGACCAGCTCACCCACCCCGCACTCGACCAGATACAGCAGGAAGTGCGCCACCGCCTCGTAGTCGGCCAGCCCGGCCGCGCCCGCCACCTCGGCCAGTTCCTGCGCGATCGGGCGCCGCTCGCTCCACAGATCCGGTCCGAGGGCGACGAACGCGCGGGCATTGAGCGCGGCGCACAGCAGCTCGGGGTCGCCGGTGTCGCGGGCCAGCGCCAGCGCCCGGCGTGAGCATTCCCCGGCCCGCGCGCCCTCGTCGGCCTCGAGTTCGAACACCGCGGTGATCAGCAAACGGATCCGCTGTTCGGGGGTGGGATCGGCGTCGAGGCAGGCGAAGATCTCGGCGACGAGCGCGTCGTCGGTGAAGCGGTAGTCGCGGGTGCGCCAGACCGTGGGGGCGCGCCAGCAGGTCAGGACCGTGCGGACCGGGTCGGGGGTGACGTTGTCGGCGCGCAGCGCGCGGGCGCGGGCGAGCGCGTCGGCACGCAGCGCGAGCGCCTGTTCGTCGTCGCCCGCGTAGCCGAGGGCGGTGATCAGGGCACAGCGGGTGCGCAGGGCCGCGAGGCGGTCCGCCAGCGTCGCGGTGGGGCGTTCGTGACCGGCCAGCACGTGGAGTTCGCCTGCCGTGCGCCACAGCCCAACGGCGTCGGCGTGCGCGCCCCTGGCGACCCGGACGCGGGCGGCGGCCAGCACGTACGGCAGGGCGCGCACGGCGGTCGGCGCGGTAGTGGCCGCCGCGGCGGCCTGATGGGCGAGCAGATCCAGTTCGGCCCAGCTCAGCCGGTCGGTGTCGGTGCCGAGACGGCGTTCGAGCAGCCCAGTCGCCTCGCGGTGCAGGCGGACGCGGTGCAGGGCAGGCAGGCCCTGGTAGACCGCGTCCCGGATCAGCGCGTGCCCGAAGGCGATCCGGCCGCGACCGCGCAGCCGGACCAGACCGGCCGCGGCGGCGGCGTCGACCAGGTCGGCGAGGGTGGCTTCGGGCGCATCGGACCAGTCGAGCAGCACCTCGAAGTCGATCTCCTCACCCCACACCGCGACCAGCCCGAGCAGCGCGGCGACGCCATCGGGCAGGCGGGCGATCCGCTCGGCGAGCACCTCGCGCACGCTGCTCGGCACGGCCCGCAGGTCACCGGTGACGGCGGCCAGGTCGGCCACCTCCCGGACGAACAGCGGATTACCGCCGGTGCGCTCACGCAGGAATTCCGCGGTCTCGCGGTCCAGTGGCGTCAGCCCCGCGCGCCGCGCCACCTGCGCGACCGCGGCCGCGTCGAGGCCGTCGAGGGCCAGGCGGCGGCTGATCGCCGGGGCGAGCGCGGTGGCCGCGCTGTGCACGGCGGGCCCGGCCTGTCCGCGCGTCGTCACGATCAGCAGGACCGGGGTGGCGCGCAGCCAGGTGCTGAGCTGCCGCAGGATCTGCAGGGTGACGTCGTCGGCGCGGTGCAGATCCTCGACGACCAGCAGCAGCGGCCCGTGCGCGAGCGCCGTCCGGCAGCCCCGCGCCACCGAGCCGGCCAGCGCGAACGGCCCCGCCGCCGCCCCGGCGAGCTCGCCGTCGCCGCCGAGCTCGCCGAGGATCTGCTGCCAGACCCAGCCCGCGGGCGCCGCGTCGACCTCCGGACAGCGCGCCCCGGCCACCGACCAGCCCCGCGCCGCGAGCCGGTCGAGCATCGATTCCGCGAGCGTGGTCTTGCCCATTCCGGCCGCGCCCTCGAGCCACACCAGCCGGGCCCGGCCCGCGGCCACGACCGCGTCGGCCTCGCCGGCGAGCGCGTCCCGTTCACCGGCGTAACCGACCGGTTCCACGGCCGGATTCGCCACCACCGGTACCGGTTCCGGCCGCACCGCGGGTGGCGACTCGACGGTATGGGTGAGGATGGCCGTTTCCAGCTCGGCGACCGCGCGACCGGGCCGCACCCCGAACTCGCGGTCCAGCTGCTCGCGCACCCGGCGCAGGGTGGCCAGCGCGTCGAGCTGCCTGCCGACCCGGTACTGCGCGACCGCCAGCAGACAAGCCGCCGACTCCCGTTCGGCATGCTCGGTGACGTGGTGCGCGAGCGCGTGCAGTGCCTCGTGCGGGTGGCCGAGGTCGAGGGAGAGTTCGGCGCGGCGTTCGAGCGCGGTCCAGCGCAGTTCGGTCAGCCGCGCGATCTCGGGCAGCACCCACGGGCGGTCGGCGAACGGGGCGAACGGGTCACCGGTCCAGCCCGCCAGCGCGGCCCCGAGCAGCCGGTGGGCCACCGCGGGCGCACTGCCGCGCGCCGCGGCGATCGTCGCCTCGAAGCGCCACACGTCGACCGCGGCCGGATCGAGCCGCAGGGCATAGCCCGGCGGTTCGGAGACGAGCACGCGCGCCGGTGCCCGCGCCGGCCTGGCCGGTTCGAGAATGCGCCGCAGGTTGGAGACGTGCACGTGCAGCGCGGCGCCGGCCTTGGCGGGCGGCGAGCCGGACCAGATGTCCTCGATGAGCCGATCGGTGGCCACCACCTGCCCCGCCGCGAGCACCAGGCGGGTCAGCAGCGCGCGCTGGCGGGGACTTCCGGGGTGGACGAAATCTCCGTTGACGGCCACCCGCAACGGTCCGAACATTTCGATACGGACGGCCTCGTCCGGTCGCGCACCTTCGATAGCCGAAAACTAACATCCGATGTCAGGGCGGTGGCAGGGGCCTCACCCGGTCCGGCCCGCTCCCGCGCCCGCCTCGACGATCGCCGAAACCTGCTCGGCGGGATCGATCGGACCGTGCAGGGTGGGCTGCCAGCCGACGTCGGTGCCGAGGTCGGGATCGCGCGGGTCGGTACTCGCGTTGAACTGCGCGACGAGATCCACCGGCTCGCCGGCGACCAGGGTGCCGGTCTCGTGGACGGCGGTGCCGCCGAAATTCCACAGGATGTCGCGGACCTCGGGCATACCGCCGGTGAACACGTTGTTCTCGGCGTAGATCGCCGAATCCGTGCCGACACCCCACTGGTAGTACCAGCAGCACGTCGACGGCGGCGCCACGTGGGAGTTGTTGTAGAGGTGCACCTGGCCGTAGTACACCGTGGGCGAGCGCAGCACGGTCTTGTCGAACAGGTTGTGGTGCATGGTGACCCGGGTGTTGCCGGTGTTCGACGCGCCGTCGTCGAGCACGCCGAGCATCACCGGCTTGAAGTTGTCGTGCAGGCGTGACCACGAGATGGTGATCAGGTCGCTGCCCTTCATCACGGTGATCAGTTCGTCGTGGTGCAGGTAGGTCTTGCCGTACTGGGTGGTCTCGGTGGCCAGGGTGCGGGTGCCGTCGCCGAGGGTGAGGTGGTCGAGCCAGACGTGCCGGGCGCCCTCCATCCGGATAGTGGAGTTGTAGGTCTTCCAGTCGTAGCCCGACCAGCGCGGGAAGCAGCCGTAGGCGTCCTGGATTTCCAGGTCGCGGATGATGATGTTGCTCTCCCGGGTGAGCCCGAGTTCGAGCCCGGTGATCTTCGCGCCGGGCAGGCCGATCAGGGTGGTGTTGGAGCCGACCTCGATCACCATGTCGCGTTCCTGGTTGTTCGCCGAGCGCTGCCGCGCGTCCTCGACGGAGCCGCGCGAGATGGTGGTGGTGTCGCGGTAGGTGTCGAGGTATTTCTGCTCGGTGTAGCCGGGATCCTGGTAGGACGCGCAGTCGGCGAGGAATTCGATGTGGCCGTCGACGACGACGATCTTGGGGGTGTCGCCCGCGACGGCGTCCTTCAGTTCCTGCCGGGTCCGGACGGTGAAGATCTGGTCCTGGGCCGCGTCGGCGCCCCCGGTGGTGCCGCCGTCGGCGGCCGCCCAGCCGTCGTCGGCGGCGAGGTGTTCGCGCGCCTTCTGCACGGCGTCGCCCGGCGGTTCCGTGCACTGCGCGACTGCCGGACCCGCACCGGCCACGACCAGCGCGAGTGCGAGAAACAGTGTCGATCCGACCCTCATCGGTTACCCCTCTCGTTCAGGTTCGGCGGCAGCCTAACCTCAGATATCGAGAGATTGGTCGGTTTTTAAAATTCGGCACGCGCGCAACACGCCGACCGGCCAGTGATGTTGGCGATGAAATGGGGGGAAATTTCCGCACGGATGAGATCGCCGGTTAACATGACGGCAAGGTCATGAGTACCAGCGCCAAGCCCCGGCTCGCTGGTCGGCAACCCTCCAGCTGCGGCGGGGTGCTCCGGGTGATGACCGGGCTCTCGAAGGTCGAGAGCAAGCGCGCATTGCAGGAGGCCCCCATGTGTTGTTGTCCGTCGATCCGACCCAGCTGACGCGAGACACCGGCAAACAATCCTGGAGCAATTCATGACCGACTCTGCCCTGCCCGAGAACTGGTCCTTCGAGACCAAGCAGATCCACGCGGGCCAGGCCCCCGACGCGAGCACCAACGCGCGGGCACTGCCGATCTACCAGACCACCTCCTACACCTTCCGCGACACCGACCACGCCGCCGCGCTGTTCGGTCTCGCCGAACCGGGCAACATCTACACCCGGATCATGAACCCCACCCAGGACGCGGTGGAACAGCGCGTCGCCGCGCTCGAGGGCGGCGTCGCGGCGCTGCTGCTGGCCTCGGGCCAGGCCGCGGAGACCTTCGCGATCCTGAACCTGGCCGGCGCCGGCGACCACATCGTGTCCAGCCCGCACCTCTACGGCGGCACCTACAACCTGTTCCACTACTCGCTGCCCAAGCTCGGCATCGAGGTCTCCTTCGTCGACGACCCCGACGATCTGGCGCAGTGGCAGGCCGCCATCCGGCCCAACACCAAGGCCTTCTACGGCGAGACCATCGCCAACCCGAGCAGCGCCGTGTTCGACATCCCCGGCATCGCCGAGGTGGCGCACACGGCGGGCATCCCGCTGATCGTCGACAACACCGTCGCGACCCCGTACCTGATCCAGCCGCTTGCCCACGGCGCCGACATCGTCGTGCACTCGGCCACCAAGTACCTGGGCGGGCACGGCGCGGCGGTCGCGGGCGTGATCGTCGACGGCGGCACCTTCGACTGGACCGTGCGCGACGCCGACGGCAACGCGCGCTTCCCCGGTTTCACCGAGCCCGATCCCAGCTACCACGGCGCGGTGTTCGCCGACCTGGGCGCGCCCGCGTTCGCGCTCAAGGCGCGCGTGCAACTGCTGCGTGACCTGGGCGCGGCGGTCTCGCCGTTCAACGCCTTCCTCATCGCCCAGGGCATCGAGACGCTGAGCCTGCGCGTCGAGCGGCACGTGGCCAACGCCGAGGCGGTGGCGCAGTTCGTGGCCGCGCAGCCGGGCGTGGAGCAGGTGTACTACGCGGGGCTCGAGTCCTCGCCGTGGCACCAGCGGATCAAGCAGCTGGCGCCCAAGGGCGCGGGCGCGATCGTGGCCTTCGAGCTGGCCGGTGGCGTCGATGCGGGCAAGAAGTTCGTGGACGCGCTCAGCCTCCACAGCCATGTCGCTAACATCGGTGATGTGCGTTCTCTCGTGATTCACCCGGCCTCGACCACGCACTCGCAGTTGACGCCGGAAGAGCAGCTGGCCGCCGGCGTCACTCCGGGGCTGGTGCGGCTCGCGGTGGGGATCGAGGGCATCGACGACATCCTGGCCGATCTGCGCGCCGGTTTCGCGGCGGCGACGACGTGACTGTGAGCACCGAATCGCCGATCGCCCGTCCCGGAACCGGAGTGGCCCTGCTGCCACCGCCGGACGGGCGACTCGGCGTGGTCGCCATCGGGGACGTGTCGCTGGAGAACGGTGCCGTCGTCCCCGATGTGCGGCTGGCGGTGCAACGCTGGGGCGAGCTCTCGCCCACCCTGGACAATGTGGTGCTGGTCGAGCACGCGCTCACCGGCGACTCCGCCGTCATCGCCAGCCCGGACAATCCCGCGCCGGGCTGGTGGGAGGGCATGGTCGGCCCCGGCGCGCCGATCGACACCGACGAATGGTGTGTGATCGCGACCAATGTGCTGGGCGGCTGCAAGGGCAGTACCGGCCCGTCCACCCCGGCCCCCGACGGCACGCCGTGGGGAGCGCGTTTTCCCGATGTGACCATCCGTGACCAGGTGACCGCCGAGGCGCAGCTGCTCGATCTGCTCGGGATCGAGCGCCTCGGCGCGGTCGTCGGCGGGTCGATGGGCGGCATGCGGGCGCTGGAGTGGATGATCGGACGGCCCGAGCGGGTCAGCGCCGCGCTGGTGCTGGCCGTCAGCGCCAGAGCCACCGCCGATCAGATCGGGCTCCAGACCACCCAGATGGCCGTCATCAAGGCCGACCCGGACTGGCAGGACGGGAACTATCACGGCACCGGCCGCGCGCCGATGACCGGCATGGGCCTGGCCCGGCGCATCGCGCACCTGACCTACCGCACCGAGAGCGAACTCGATCACCGCTTCGCCAATCACGCTCAGGGCGACGAGGATCCGTGGGCCGGTGGGCGCTACGCGGTGCAGAGCTATCTCGAGCACCAGGCCGACAAGCTGTGCCAGCGTTTCGATCCGGCCACCTATGTGCTGCTCAGCGAGGCGATGAACCGCTACGACGTGGGCCGTGGCCGCGGCGGGGTCGCCGCGGCGCTCGCCTCGACGCCGGTGCCGTGTGTGGTCGGCGGCGTCGACTCCGATCGCCTGTACCCCTTGCACACGCAGGCCGAGCTGGCCGAGCATCTGCCCGGCTGCGCGGGTCTGGAGATCGTGCACTCACGCGACGGCCACGACGGCTTCCTCACCGAGGCCGCCGCCGTCGCCAAGCTGCTCACCGAGACGATGCGGATGGCGCGCGAGAACCGCTGAGCCGCTCAGCCTTCCGGCACACCCGTGACCAGTGCGAGGATCGAGCGGACATAGGCCTGAAGCCGTTCGCGCGGATACTGTTCCGGCTCGCTCACCGCGAGCCGGCCCAGCATCTCGGCGACGGTGAGGGTCGAGTTCGCCAGCAGCGCCGCGTCCATCGACGCCCAGCGCGGTGACATCGCGATGCCCACCCGGACCAGGGCTTGCGCGCGGTCGAGGATCTCGGCGCGCGAAGTGCGCAGGGCCGCACGGTATTCGTCCGGCGCGCTGGCCGGTGTCGCCAGGATCAGCCGCCAGCGGGTCGGATTCGTCAGTGCCACACCGACGAACGCCTCGACCGTCGCCGAGGCGGCGGCGACCGGGTCGGTGCCGACCAGATCCGCAGGCAGGGTGTCGGCGATCTGTTCGAGGCCGCGCTCACGTTCCCGTTCCAGCAGCGCCTCGACGAGCTCGGCGCGGGTCTTGAACACGGTGTAGAGCACCGGTTTGCCCACCCCCGCCTCCTGCGCGACGGCCTCCATGCTGAGTTCGTGCAGTTCCATCCGGCTCAGCACCGCGAAGGCGGCATCGAGCAGTTGCGCGCGGCGCTCGTGCGGTGGCAGCCGCGGGGCGTAACGGCGGCGTGGCCGGTCGGCGGCCCTGGTTGCCGTCATCGGCCGATCACCTCCATGGCTCCATCTTGACATCTCCGCCCGGGAACAAATCCTACGCTCCCGTTGTATTCGCCGCGCCACATTGCTACGGTTGCGTTGTATTCACGCGCTGCAAAGGAGCATGCGATGACCTTCGACCTGACCACCCTGCGCCGGGACGACTACGGCTTCTTCGGGCCCGGCTCCCCCAGCTGGAAGGTCTGGGCCGCCCCGACAGCGCTGATCGGATTCCAGCGCGCGGTCACCCTCGAACACTTCGAGCCGTTCCTCACCGCCGCCGTGGCCGACTCGCAGGGCATCTACAACAGTCCGGCCAAGCGGCTGGACCACACCCTGTCCTACTTCCTGCTGGTCGCGGTGGGCGACGGGCGCACCGCGACCCAGGCCGCCGAGCACCTGATGCGGATCCACGCCCCGATGACCGGGATCGAGCCGGTCAGCGGCAAGCGATACAGCGCCAACAGTCCCGACACGCAGCTGTGGATCCACGTCACCGGCTGGCATTCGGTGCTCAAGGCCTACGAGATGTTCGGCCCCGGCAAGCTCAGCCCCGCCGAGGAGCAGCGCTACTGGGCCGAGTGCGCGATCGCCGCCGAACTGCAGACCTGCCGTCCCGAGGAGGTGCCGCGCTCCCGCGAGGAGGTGCGCGCCTACTTCGCGCGGATGCGGCCGAAACTGTGCGTCACCGAGGCGGCGGTGCGCGGTATGCACTATCTGCTGTGGACCCCGCGCGCCAACGGTGGCGTCGAGATCGCGGTGGGCAGCCGGTTGCTGGCCATGGCCTCGATCGCGACGCTGCCGAAGTGGATGCGCGAGCTCGGACGGTTCGATCGGCCGCGTTTCGTCGACCGGGCCATCACGATCCCCGCGCGCCTGGTGGCCAAGGTCGCGGCGGCGCGGAACCTGCGACTGCTGACCGCGGCCGGACCGTACCTGGTGCCGATGACCGGCCAGATCCTGCGCCAGCACGTCACCGCAGGCGAGCCGGCCCTGCGCGACACCGTCACCCCGGCGCGAGCGCGCGAGCTCTACGGCACCCAGGGATCACGTCCGCTGACCGCGGTCCAGCACTAGCACTGCCCGTTTCAGCTGACGCCGAGGGTGTTGATCGTGGCCGCCAGAAAGACGATGGAGCTGCCCAGCGCGGCCAGCGCGGCGACATCGAACGGCTTGCTACGCACCGCGAGCAATCCCACCTGCACCGTCGGCAGGCACAGCCGGAAGGCGGCCGCCACCAGCGCGGCACTGCCGAAGATCAGCGCGCCGCGACGCCAGCGATCCCCCGCGACGAACACGACAGCCACCACGATCAACGCGGTCACCACCGTCATCGGCAGGTGACTGCGCAGGTACTGCTGCCACGCGGTCAGCCGCACCACCCGGTGCTTACCGGTCGTCTCCGCCTTGTTCACGCCCCGATTGTTCCAGACGCCGCCGCCACCCGGACGCCGGACACATGACAGAGTGATCGGCTGTGCTGCACCTGATCTTTCACAACCCCGTGATACCGCCCAATACCGGCAACGCGATCCGGCTGGCCGCGGGAACCGGCTGTGCGCTGCATCTGATCGAGCCGCTCGGTTTCGACCTGTCGGAGGCGAAACTGCGGCGCGCCGGTCTCGACTATCACGACCTCGCGGTGGTGACGGTCCATCCCGACCTGGCGACGGCCTGGGCGGCGATCGACCCCGGCCGGGTCTTCGCCTTCACCACCGCGGCCACCACCCGCTTCACCGATATCGCCTACCGCGACAACGACGCGCTGCTGTTCGGTACCGAACCGACCGGTCTGCCCGCGGAGGTACTGGCCGATCCGCGGATCACCGAGCAGGTCCGGATACCGATGCTGCCGGGCCGCCGCTCGATGAACCTGTCCAACGCGGCGGCGGTGTCGGTCTACGAAGCATGGCGCCAGCTGGGCTTTCCCGGATCGGTCTGAACCGACATCGCGGTACAATCAGATACGTATCGCGTGTGATACGTATCGTTTCGGCGGGTGTCGAGTACAAGGTGGTGAGTAGTGCGCTTGAACAGCAAGGGGCAGGTCACGATTCCGGCCGAGCTCCGACGGAAATTCGCTTTCGAAGAAGGCGACGAGGTCGAGGTCGTCGAGGTCGGCAACGCATTGCAGATTGTGCGCCGCGAGGGCGCGAAGCGCCGTGGGAAGCGGCTCACCGGGCATATGCGCGGCCGGGCGACCACTTCCATGAGCACAGACGAGCTCATGGAACTCTTCCGTGGCGACTAGCGGGCGTGCTTCCGGTCGTCCGCTGAGACTGGCTCATGACCCGCCCATCACTCTGGTGGACTCCTGTGTCCTGCTCGACGTGCTCACCGACGACCCGAAGTGGGCGGATTGGTCGGATGACGCCCTGGCCGAAGCACGAGATGCCGGGCCAACGGTCATCAATCCGATTATCTATGCCGAGGTGGCCGGGGGTTTCGACACCATCGAGGACCTCGACGACGCCATTCCCGAGGCCGACCTCGAACGTTTTCCCATGCCGTTCCAGGCCGGGTTCGTGGCGAGCAAGGCTTTCGTCGCCTATCGGCGGCGTGGCGGTGAGAAACGCAGCCCACTCCCGGACTTCTACATCGGAGCGCACGCGGCGTATTCGGGCTACCGGCTGCTCACCAGAGACGCTGCCCGATTCCGCACCTACTTCCCTCGCGTCGAACTGATCACTCCGGACGACGCCTGATCAGGTGTCGATCTCGAAGCGTTTGAAGCGTGAGGTGGTGCCGGCGGTGAGGCGGACCGCCGACTTGGCTACGCCGAAATGGGTGGCGAGGAGTTCGATGGCGGCCTTGTTGGCCTTGCCTTCGACTGCGGGGGCGCGCACGTAGAGGGTGAGGGTGCCGTCGTCGGCGGTTTCGACGAGTGGGCCTTTACGGCTGTTGGGTTTGATCGTCGCCCGCACCGTCGGCACCGTTCGCCTCCTTCGCGCTCTCGGTGGTCGGATTCTGCTCGGAGGCTTCGGCTTTCGTCTCTGCCTGCTGCCCGGTGGGTGTCGAGGTCGGCGTGGCGGAGGCGGCGTGCACGCTCGGCCTGCGGCGACGGCGGAGCACCCGCAGCAGTGCCCAGAGCACGCCGCCGATCACCGCGAGGAAACCCAGCCACGGCAGTGCCTTGCCGGCGAACACGATCGCGTCCTGCAGCCAGTCGATCAGCGAGTTCCAGCCGGCGACGATGCCGTCCCAGAAGTTGTCGGCCTCGCCGGGTGCGCGGTCGGCGTCGGCGGTGAGGGTGATGGTCAGGGTCGAGAGGGCGACCTGGTCGTCGAGTGAGCGTTTCTGCGCGGTCAGGCTGTCGAGTTCGCCCTGCCTGCTCGACAGCGCCTCCTCGGCGGCGATCAGATCGGCGGTGTTGGTGGCGCCGGACATGAGCGCGCGCAGCCGGTCGACGGAGGCTTGCAGGGCGCGGATGCGGGCGTCGAGGTCCTGCCACTGCATGGTGACGTCGTCGCGGTTGGTGCTCACCCGAGTGACCTGGCCGACCCCGCCGAGCCCGCTGATGAAGGCGTCGGTCTTGTCGGCGGGCACCCGCACGCTGAGCACGGCGCGGGCATTGCGCTTGTCGGTGCCGGGCTGTTCGGTGCGGCTGTCGATGCGGCCGTCGACCGCGCGCACCTGCTCGGTGATGGTCGCCGCGCCGGCGATCGGGTCGTCGGTGGTGATGTCGACCGAGCCGGTGATCACCTCTTTGCGCGTCGAATCCGGTGCCGGGCTGTCGTCGGCGGGTGCCTGCTCCCGGAACCCGGGCGCGACCGCGCCACGGGGACCCGACACGGTCGGGGCGGGTGCCCCACCCGAGGTGGCATCGTCGCCACCACCGCACCCGGCCAGCAACAGCAGCCCGAGCAACCCGATCAGCACTACGGCAACCTTGCGCATGTTCGCAGCGTAGTGGGTTCGAGCCGGTCATGGCCTGGAGATTTTGCGTTCGCGTGCCTCGATCGTGGCCACCCGCCGCGCCACCGTGGGGTGGGTACCGAACAGGCGCACCGGCAACGGGTGCACGGGATGGGTGTGTTCCCAGGCCGCGCCCGAAGCGCGCAGGAAGGCGCGCATATCGGCGCCGTAGCCGAGGTCCACCGCCACGCGGTCGGCGCGGAACTCCACCTGCTGGGACAGCTGTGCGCGCGCCGGTTCCTGCGCCAGGACGATCAGCGCGACCAGCACCGCCACCGGCGAGCCGAGCGCCGGAGTCAGGACGGTGACCAGCGCCCATCCCACGGTCAGGTAGGCCACGGTCGGCGCGGTGGCACCCATCCGGAAGTGGTCGGCCGGCGGCGGGTGATACCCCGACAGCCGATTGCCGATCATCCCGCAACCACGCACGACGATCAGCACGATGGCCGCGACGAAGCTTATGCACAGTCCGAACGGAACTTCGAAAAGACCTCGGACACAGGAGATCCACCGGCGCAGCAGCGGCGGAACCAGCAGGTGGTGGGCCCACTCGTGGGCGAGCAGCGCGCGCAGTTCACCGTCGGAGGTCACCGCCAGTGCCTGACAGGTGACGCAGATGTGGCGCAGCGGTGCGGCATACCCGCCCACCTCGTCGGAGTCCTTGATCCACAACGTGTATCGAGCCGCGTCGTCGCCCGCGACCAGCGCCCAGGCATCGGCCAGTCGCTCGCGCTCGGCCGGCTCCGCCCGGTTCGCCTGATCAGCGGCCCCGATGACGGCGGAACAGACGAAAAACAGGTACACCGCGCTCGCCAGCACCCACACCACGACGACGATCGTGGTCCAGTACCCGAGCCGGGCCCACAGCTCCACGAGCAGCCAGCCACTGAGCACGATCGATGGCAACGAGACGACGACCTCGCCCAACCGCACGAACAACCTGGTGCGCACCGGCACCAGCACGGTGCCACGATCGGTCTGCTGTCGACGCATATCCGCCCCCGAAGAACGTTCTCCGATTACCAAGGTACCCAGTGTTTTCCGCCGACCGCCACCGGAAACTCAGCGGAAGTCGCGCGAGCGGGCCACGATGCGCAGATCGAGGTGTTCGAGATGGTCGGCGACCACGCTGGCCGCGCCCTCGGCATTCTGGATCCGGCCACGCACGAGCAACGCGGTGGCGCTCTGGGCGAGGCGGCGGTAGCGGCTCCACAGACCGACCGAGCAGACCACATTGACCATGCCGGTCTCGTCCTCGAGATTGAGGAAGGTGACCCCGCCCGCGGTGGCGGGACGCTGCCGGTGGGTGACGGCGCCGGCGACCAGGATGCGGGTGCCGTCCTCGACGAGCAGCAGGTCGGCGGCCGGAACGACGCCGAGGGAACGCAGGTACTCGCGCAGGAATTCGGTGGGATAGCTGCCGGGTGAGATGCCGGTGGCCCACACATCGGCGGCGGCCAGTTCGAGTGCGCTCATGCCGGGCAGGGCGGGGGCCGCGGTCACCGGCCCGGTGCCGGGCAGCAGGTCCGCGCGCTCCCGTGCCGCCGCGCCCGCCGCCCACAGCGCCGCCCGCCGCGCACCGCGCACCGCGTCGTCGGCGCCGACAAGCCTGTCCAGAGCGCCTGCGGTGGCGAGGGATTCGACCTGAGCGACGGACAGTTCGATGCGGGCGGTGAGGTCGAGCATCGAGGTGAAGGGGCCGTGGGTGGTGCGTTCGGTGATGACGCGCTCAGCGAGGTCGGCGCCGAGGTGGCGGATGCCGGACAACCCGAGGCGGACCTCGGTGCCCGCGTTCTCCAGGGTGGGTTCGGCGCGGCTGGCGTTGATGTCGGGGCCGTGCACGAGCACCCCGTGGCGGCGGGCGTCGGCGACCAGCGACTGCGGCGAGTAGAACCCCATCGGCTGGGCCCGCAGCAGCCCGGCGCAGAAGGCGGCCGGATGGTGCAGTTTGAACCACGCCGAATAGAACACGATCGAGGCGAAGCTCTGCGAATGACTTTCCGGGAAACCGAAATTGGCGAAGGCGTAGAGCTTCTCGTAGATGCGGTCGGCGACCGCGCCGGTGATGCCGTGCAGCTCCCGCATGCCCTGGTAGAGGCGGTCTTTGAGCTGTTCCATCTTCTCCGGTGACCGTTTGGAGCCCATGGCGCGGCGCAGCTGGTCGGCCTCGGCGGCGCTGAAACCGGCCACGTCGATGGCCATCTGCATCAGCTGCTCCTGGAACAGCGGTACGCCGAGGGTGCGGGCGAGCGAGTTCTCCAGGGCGGGATGGTCGCAGTCGGGCTTCTCCAGGCCGTTGCGCCTGCGGATGTACGGGTGTACCGAGCCGCCCTGGATGGGCCCCGGCCGGATCAGCGCGACCTCGACCACCAGGTCGTAGAAGGTGCGTGGTTTCAGCCGGGGCAGGGTCGCCATCTGCGCGCGCGACTCCACCTGGAACACCCCGATCGAATCGGCGCGCTGCAACATCTCGTAGACGGCCGGTTCGGCGAGGTCGAGCGCGTGCAGTTCGACGGTCTCGCCCTTGTGCTCGCGGACCAGGTCGATCATGTAGTGCAGGGCCGAGAGCATGCCGAGGCCGAGCAGGTCGAACTTCACCAAACCCACTGCGGCGCAATCGTCCTTGTCCCACTGCAATACGCTGCGCCCGGCCATCCGCGCCCATTCCACCGGGCACACGTCGGCGATGGGCCGGTCGCAGATCACCATGCCGCCGGAGTGGATGCCCAGATGCCTTGGCAGACCGTCGAGTTCGCCGGCCAGCTCGAGTACCGCGCCGGGGATGTCGGTGCCGGTCTCGGCGGCCACCCCCGACCAGCGGCTGACCTGTTTGCTCCAGGCATCCTGCTGTCCAGGCGAAAAGCCCAGTGCCCGTGCGGCATCGCGCACCGCGGACTTGCCGCGATAGGTGATCACATTGGCCACCTGCGCGGCGTAGTCGCGGCCGTATTTGGTGTAAACGTGCTGGATGGCCTCCTCGCGCCGATCGGATTCGATGTCGACATCGATATCGGGCGGCCCGTCACGTTCGGTGGACAGGAACCGCTCGAAGAGCAGCTTGTTGGCCACCGGGTCGACATTGGTGATGCCGATGGCGTAGCAGACCGCGGAGTTGGCGGCCGAGCCCCGGCCCTGGCACAGGATGTCATTGTCCTTGCAGAACCCGACGATGTCGTGCACCACCAGGAAGTAACCGGGGAACGACATCTCCTTGATCACCGCGAGCTCGTGCTCGATCTGCCGGTACGCCTGGGGATTTCGCTCCGGTGGGCCATAGCGTGCGGCGGCGCCGCGCATCGCGAGATCACGCAACCACGAGTCCTCGTCGTGGCCGGCCGGCACGTCGAACGGGGGCAGCTTCGGCGCGATCAGGCGCAGGTCGAACGCGCATTCGCGAGCCAGCTCCACCGCATGCGACACCGCCCGCGGATACTCGGCGAACAGCCGCGCCATCTCCGCGCCCGAACGCAGATGCGCGCCGCCGGTGGACGGCAGCCAGCCCGCCATCTCGTCGAGACTGCTCCTGGACCGGATCGCGGCCAGCGCCATGGCGCGACGACGCTGGGCGGGCGCGGCGAAATGCGCGCCGGTGGTGGCCAGCACCGGGATGCCGACCCGGTCGGCCACCGCGACCAGGTAGGCATTGCGTTCGTCGTCGGTGGCGATGCCGTGGTGGGTGAGCTCGACGCTCACCCGGTCGGCGCCGAAGCGTTCGGCCAGATCACGCAGGGCCGCTTCGGCTTTCGGCAGGTGTGTGTCACCGACGGCCAGGTCCTGGTCCAGCGCGGTGCGCAGGTGGCCTTTGCGGCAGCCGGTGAGGATGTGCCAGTGCCCGTCCGCTGCCGCGGTGAGGGTGTCGAGGTCGTAGCGCAGAATGCCCTTCGCGCCGGCCGCCATGTGCGCGTCGGCCATCTGCCGCGACAGCCGCCGGTACCCCTCCTGGCCGCGCGCCAGTACCAGCAGATGCGGGCCGGCGGGATCGGGAAACCCGGTGCGCGGCACGGAGTCCGGTGCGTTCCGATGCCCGGTGGGATGCTCGGTTCCCGCCGCGACCCGCACTCCCCCGCGCGGAACAGAACGGCGCCGGACCGCATCCCCTCGGCCCGGCGCCGCCTCCGCATCGGTTCCCAGTGACAGTTCGGCACCGAAAACCGTTGGCATTCCCCATTCCCTGGCCGCCTCGGCGAACCGGACGGTCCCGTAGAACCCGTTGTGGTCGGTGAGCGCCAGCGCTTCCAGGCCCAGCCGCACCGCCTCCTCCACCAGTTCCTCGGGCTGGCTCGCGCCGTCGAGGAAGCTGTAGGCGGAGTGGGCGTGCAGTTCGGCGTAGGGCACCGCCGGGCCGGTCGGCCGGTCGAGCGCGGCGGCACGGTATTCGCCCCGCTTGCGCGACCAGGCCGGGCTGTCGCCGCCGTCGCCGGGATGCATGTCCTCGGCCGGGCGCCCGCTCGGCCTGCCCGAGAGCACCCGCTCCAGCTCCGACCAGGTCGGCGGGCCATTGCTCCAGCCCACGCGCCCACTCCTCTCGACTCAACTCACCGGCAGGCGCTCCATCGAGCGCGTTTCCAGCGCCGCCTCCACATGTCCCAGACCCGTGCGGATCACCGCGCCGTAGGCATCGTTGGCGAGCACATCGAGGTGCCCGCGCGCGATGGCCAGCTGCATCCGCGCCATCTCGAAGTCACCGACGCGGCGGTGACTGTCGGCGAGGTTCAGATACAGCGAGGGCAGGAACCCGCGCAGCCCCTCGTCCAGCGGGATGCCCGGCCCGAACACCGCGGCCAGCGCCCGCTGATCCCACAGCAGCGCCCCCTCGGGGAGTTGCTGCACATCGGCCAGGTGATGGGCGATCACACAGCGATGCAACGGGTCGCCATCGTCACCCACCTCGTCCCAGAGCCTGCTCAGCGCCGCGCACGCCGCCTCCTGATCAAAACCGCCGAGCCGCACCGCGGCATAGATATCCGCCATCCGATCGTCCGCCATGTACACCAGTATCGCACATACGTTCGAAGATTGACGAGAGGCGTTCGAACATATTTTCGAGCAATTTTCGATCTGGTCACAGAACTTACTTTGGAGTAAGTTAGTGGGAACGAGCTGCAAAGGAGCAGTGATGTCCCAGGTTTCTCCAGGCGCGCAGGGCCGTAAGCGGCGGCGCGAGCTGACCGGCAGGCATGTCGTCATCACCGGCGCGTCGTCCGGCATCGGGCGGGCCGCTGCGCTCGCGGTCGCCGGCAAGGGCGCTGTCGTCTTCCTGCTCGCCCGGCGTGGCGACGAACTCGCCGAGGTGGTCGCCGAGATCACCGACGCGGGCGGACGAGCCTACGGCTACCAGTGCGATGTCACCGACGCCGAATCGGTCGACACGACGGTCAAGACCATTCTCGACCAGCACGGTCACGTCGACATGCTGGTCAACAACGCGGGCCGGTCCATCCGCCGCGCCATCCACCGCTCCACCGACCGTATGCACGACTTCGAACGCACCATGGCGGTCAACTACTTCGGCGCGGTCCGGATGACCCTCGCGCTGCTGCCGCAGATGCGTGAGCGCGGCTTCGGGCAGATCGTCAACATCTCCAGCGCCGGCGTGCAGATGGCGATGCCCCGCTTCGCCGCCTACCTCGCCAGCAAGGCCGCGCTGGACAAGTTCGCCGAGGTGGCCGCCATCGAAACCCTCGCCGACGGTGTCGGTTTCACCACCATCCACATGCCGCTGGTACGCACCCCGATGATCGCCCCCAGCGGCGACCAGGGCCCCTCCGAATCCCCCGAATGGGCCGCGGGCACCATCGTGCGCGCCCTCACCGAACGCCCCAAACGCATCGACGTCCCCCTCGGCACCCTCGCCGAATACGGCGGCATCATCACCCCCAAACTCCGCGACCGCGTCCTGCACCGCTACTACCGCGCCCTGCCGGATTCCCCTGCGTCCAAAGGGGAATCGGCCGAGGACACACCGTCACCCACCACCCCGCCCCGCACCCCCAAACCACGCTCGGCCGCCCGCAAGGCCACCGGCACCGCCCTACGCCGCGCCGCCCGCTGGGTCCCCGGCACGCACTGGTGAGACAGCTCAGGTCTACCAGCCACGCGCACGTGAGCGAGTCGCGATCGCATCGGTAAGGCGAGCAAGGTATGCGTGACCGGCGGCGTCCGTGTCGGTTTCATCGCGCGCAGACAGGAACGCCTCGGCAACACCAGATCGAATGCGCTCGATACTGGACGCCGCCCGGTCGGCATCGACTCGCAGGATCTTCGCAACCTTCATCAGGTGCGATGAACCGATTCGGTCCATCGCGCGTTCACCTCCGAGTGAGACTGCCGAAACCACAGTGGACGGGCCGTCATAGAGCACATTGCTACCGAGGTCGTAGAGTGGCGCCAGGCGCATCTGCCGACCGAAGTGGATGATCGAGTAGTTCTTCGCGTGAGCGTCGGTATTGACTGCGGCCACCGTGAATATCAAAGCCTCGAACAAACCGAATCGTGCGTCGTCCTGCGCTTGCGGTGGCATCGTTGCCAACAGCCGAGCAAAGTCCGAGACTCCAGGCCCGCCGTCGGCTTGATACTTTGCGGCGGGATCAACACTGAGCGCCTGTGCGAAGTCTTCCTGATGGAGTCGACTCAACCTGCCGTTGATCATCACTCGGTCATACCGGCGTCCGACAAAGACATGATCCCCACGATCGGTGAGAAGGATCGCGTGCTCGGCTACGTCCAATCCGAGATGCTGGGCAGCGCGCATCGTGACGAACTCATTGAGATCGTGACCGCTACCGGTTGCCGCAGGCTTCAGAATATGCGTCGTCGGCGTCGAGTCCAACGGGAGCCCCCATCGCCCCTGATCGTCACGATACAGGGCGATTTTCGGCTGAGCGCCGGCGAGACTCCAGCGGATATCATCACGGCCGCGCATCCATTCGGAAGCATCAGCAATGACTTCAGCAACAAGCGCATCGAGGTCTACGAACTCGATTTCCCCGGTACGAGAGGCAGGAACGGGCGCGCAATCTGATTTCGATACTTTGCACCAGGCACCACCGGCATCGCAATCGACATGGGGGTGGCGAGCGGATCTACATCATCGTCATAGCGGAATGTGATTGCACCGTGGTTGTCCTGAGTGAAGGTGCCGGTACGTACACCGTCGAGGTAGGCGATAAGCTCCTTCACAACCGCCCCATGAGGTGACCGAGATCAGGTTCGTTCCGACTTGCACGTGGCCCGACAGTGAGGTCGAGACCCAGCGAGTCGAGAACACGCAGCACGTTCTGCAACGTGGGGTTCGTAAGTCGTCCGGTTTCCAAGCGTACGAGCCACTGCCGGGTGACTCCAGCCTGTTCGGCGAGCTCCGCCTGAGCAAGCGATCGCGACTCACGTTCCGCACGCACGACCGAACCGAGTTGGGGTGAACTGTAGAACGTGACAGGTCTCATGAGCTCCAGCCCTTGAACGTATGTACGTTATATGCGACATCGGCGATTGTACGCTAAATCGTACTTTCCGCTATGTACGCTAGAACGTACTCCTAACGATCAGCTAACCAGCGATCGGGATCAGTTCCTCCACGGTCGCTGCTTCCAGGTAGACCGTCGGCTTGGCGGCGGCGTTGCAGCTGGCCTGGCGGGGTGGGGCGGCGACGGTGTGGGCGGTGACGCGCCAGCGGCGGCCGTCGCGGTGGGTGACCACGGCGGCGCCGGCGAGGGTGGGATCGTGGGTGGAGGTGGGCTCCAGTTCGACGGTGAGGTCGTCGATGGCGGCGGTGACACGTTCGCGCACAGCCACTTCGGCGAGCTGGCCGATGGGCGGATGGCAGCCGCGGCCACGGAAGCCGACGGTCGAGACCCGGCCCGCTTCGGCGGCGGTGAGCATCTGCTCGGCGGTGGTCGCGTCGACGCGGCCGTAGGTGAGCGCGGTCGGCAGCACGACGGCGGCGGGAGCGAAACGGTGACCGCCGGTGTGTGAGGCCTCCCAGACCCGGCCGGGGCGATCGGCGGACAAGCTCGCCGCGATCGGCCTGCCGAGCCGGGCACAGCACTGGTCGCGTTTGCCGTGGGCGCAGACCAGCACGACCGGATCGTCCACGCGCGCACCGATTCCCGGTGCTGGACCGTGCACCAGGTGCAGGTCGATGTCGAAGAGCTGACGCAGGTCGGTGATCTCGAACCGCTCGCACCACGGGCCCTCGGGTCGCGAACTGGCCAGCAGCACCGTGCGGGTACCGGTGAACTCGTTGCGGCCGGGGCGCCGGATCAGCGTCGGGCGCACGTGGGCCGCCACGCTGCGTGCGGCCAGTTCGGCGGTGATCTCCGGGCCGAGGACCTGATCGGCGAGCACGTCGCGCCCCCAGGCGCCGGGATGCTCGATGCACAACCATCCGGTGACATGCGCCGCCGTCCCCGCCATCGGCAGGTCGACGGCCGCCGCGGTACACGACATCCCCTCGAACGGGTTCATGACGGCTCCTTCCGCGACCGGGTCCAGCCGATCCTGGACGGTCGTTTCACTCTAGGGCCGGGCCCGCAGTGGTGGCGGACACACCTACTCGTAGACGCCTTCCGCGTGCCAGTCGGTGGCGTCGTAGACCAGCAGGACCGCGCGGATCTCGGTGGGGGCCGCGTCCAGCTGGATCTGGGCGCGGACGGCGGGAGTGGCCGGGTTGGCCGACCACCAGCGTTCGGCGACCGGCCACGGTCCGGCCCAGCCGAGCAGCGCCCATTCCTTGCTGCCCCAGCGCAGGCGGGCGGGGTCGGCGGTGAACAGGCCGCGGTCGGTGACCAGGACGGCGAGGCCGTCGGCGTCGGTCAGGTACACAGTCGGGCGATGCAGCAGGAGCAGGGTGGGCGCCGGCTCGGGGAGGCGGCCGGGCCAGGGGTGGGCCGGATCGGTGGCGGGGGTGAGTTCGTCGCCGAGCGCGATCGTGGTGACGCGTTCGGCGGGGCCGCGGCCGCCGCTGAGGACACCGATGCGCACCGCCTCGCCGCCGAGCAGCCCCTGCACCCGGACCAGGGCGCGGCGGGCCCGCTCGGTCTCCTCGCCCTCACCGCCCCACAGCCCCAGTTGCAGGGCACCCGCGGCGACCACCTCGACCGGTTCCAGGGTGAGTGTGGCGATGGGCGCGGTGGGGCGGGCGCGGTGGGTGAGCCAGCCGTCGAGCTGCCAGCGCACCCGGTCGGCGGTGTCGGGCGGGGTGAGCGGGCGGGCGCAGCGCCAGATCCTGGTCAGCTCCTCGCCCGCCTCGGTGCGCGCGGTCACCGCGAGCCGGGTGCAGGCCACCCCGGCCGCGGTGAGGGCGGTGTGCAGGCGGGTGGCGAGTTGCCTGCCGGCGAAGGCGGCCGCGTCGACCCGGTCGACGGGTGGATCGCAGACCAGTTCGACGGTCAGTTCCGGGGCGGGCGGGCGCGCCGAGGGCGGACGCTCCGGCAGGGCCCGCGCGGTACGGTGCGCGAGCACGGCGTCGGCGCCGAAACGCGAGGCCACCTCGGCGGGTGACAGGCGCGCGAAATCGCCGATCCGGCGTAACCCCAAGCGGCGCAACAGGTCGACCAGTTCGGCGCGTTCGGGCGCGGCTAGGCTCGGCTCGCTCGCGAGCTCGGCCACCGGCAGCGCGGCCAGATAGCGCGCGCCCTCCCCCGGTGCCACGAGCGCTCCGCGCCGCGCCGCGATCACCGCCGTGGACACCGCGTCGGCGATCCCGATCTGCGCCTCGGCACCCACCGCCGCGACGGCGTCGATCAACCGCTCCGCCGCCGCCTCCTCGGACCCGAAATACCGTGCGGCACCGCGTGCCCCGAGCACGACGAGGCCCGGCCGCAACACCTCCACACCCGGCACCGTCGCGTCGACGACCTCGACCACCGGCTCGAACAGCCGCGCATCACGGTCTGGATCATCCGGTACGACAACGAGTTCCGGGCAGCAGCTCTGCGCGTCACGCCGCCGCATCCCGCGCCGCACCCCGTCGGCGCGGGCGATGGCCGAACACGCCACCACCCGGTTCCCCCGCAGCACCGCGATCGGCCGGTCCGCGGCGACCTTCGCCACCGCGGCGGCCGCCACCGCGGGCCAGTCGGGGCACCACAGCGCCAGCACCCGATCGGCCCGCATCACGACGACACCCACCGAAAATACCGCCACCCCAGCATGTTCGGTAACGAAGCGCGGCCTCGCCCACCGCGCGGACACCGCCGAAGCCGCACAGGGCGACGCGCAGATCGGCGCTCACCGCGCGGAATCGAAGGTCGGCTCAGACCCATGGCGGTAACCCGGACGGCGCGCCGATGGTCATGACACCGCTTCACGTAATGCGGTGACTTCGGTGGCGCGCGTGGCGGTCTCGCGGGTCCGCCATTCGGTGCGGTCGGCCAGCGCGCACAGATCCATGCGGCCGTGCCGAGCCGGGCCCGCTTTGGCGCTGACGCGGACGTCGAGGCAGACCGAGCGCAGGCGGCCGCGGCCCGCACCGAGGCCGCGATAGCCGGTGACGCGGGAATCCAGGCGCAGGGCCGGGTCGGTCCAGTTCCCGCCCGCGACGACCAGGGTGGCACCGCGATTGCGGGCGCGCGCGGCCAGTACCCGGCAGCGGGCGGGCGGGACGGCGCGCCCGTCGAGGCCGAGGACCACCAGGTCCAGGCCGTCGAGCAGGACGGCGGCGACTTCGGCGGGGTCGGGGCCCGGGTCGGGGATCACCGCCAGGCGGGACAGCTGCGCACCCATTTCGGCGGCGGCCAGCAAACCCAGCCGGGGCAGGCCGACGACCACCGCGTGACCGCCTGCCCCGGTCACCGCGGCGAGCAGCCCGGTCAGCAGGGAGTGCGCGCCGGAATAGGCGACGACCGCGCCTTTCGGCAGGCCGCCGTCGGGCAGCAGATCGGCCAGCGGCGCGGGCACCGGCAGCAGATCGCGACGTAATGCCTGGTCACGCGGGGTGTGTGCGGTCGCGGACTCCCCGCGGCCCGGGACCGCGGCCATGCGCCTGCGCAGGTCGTCGAGCGTGCGCTCGCGATCGGGCGAGTACTCCCGCGAACCCATCAACACCACCTACTTCCACGATGGACCCGCGAGCGGAGTACCGCTCAGCACCACACTCTCAGCACCGTTCCAGCTATCGATCATATTCGAATATACGTTCGATGGCGACCAGAGTGGCACCCACCCCCTGACGTGTCCACAGCGGGGTGCCCTTATACCCGCGAGTAGAGATACCGGCCAGTCAGCGGCATATTCGGCTACCCTCGCACCCGTGACCGAACGTGCTCGCCCCCATATCGGCCCCGACTACCTGGTCGCGGGCCGCTACCGCCTGCAGTCCAAACTGGGTGGGGGTGGCATGGGCGCGGTCTGGCTCGCGACCGATCGGTTGCTCAACCGCGATGTCGCGATCAAGCAGGTGCTGTCCACGGCCGGGCTCAGCGAGGCCGAGGCCGAGCGGATCCGCGCCAGCATCGTGCACGAGGGCCGGGTCGCCGCCAAGCTCTCACATGTGCACGCCATCGCCGTCCACGACGTGGTGCTCGAAGCGGGCGAACCCTGGCTGGTCATGGAGCATTTACCCTCGCGCAGTGTGGCCAAGGCGCTCGCGCTGGTCGACACGCTGCCCGCGGTCGAGGTCGCCCAGATCGGCGCGCAGGTGGCCGACGCGCTGGCCGCCGCGCATGCCGCGGGCATCGTGCACCGTGACATCAAGCCGGGCAACATCCTGGTCGCCGACCGCGGCAACAGCGTCGGGCTGGCCAAGCTCAGCGACTTCGGTATCTCCCGTGGTGCAGGCGACGCCCCGAGCGACGAACCAGACGGCATGATCACCGGCACCCCCGCCTACCTCCCGCCCGAGATCGCGCGTGGCGCCCAGCCCACCGAGGCCAGCGACGTGTTCTCCCTGGGCGCCACCCTCTACACCATGCTGGAGGGTCAGCCGCCGTTCGGTTTCGACGACGACGAGAACGATGTCGTCACCCGGGCCGCGATGGGCCAGATCATTCCGCCCACGCGCAGCGGCATCCTCACCCAGGCTCTGCTGCACATGCTCGAGCCCGCTCCCCAGCGACGCCCGACCATGGCCGAGGCCCGCGACGAAATCCTCACCGCCGCTTTCGGACCCGGCACCGGCGCCTACATTCTCGGCGCCCCGCTGCGCACCGAGGACGGCACCATCCCGTCCTGGGCCGCCCGCAACTCCGCCAGCGGCCTGCGCAGCCCGCACTCAGCCCCCCTCCCCCGCCCTCAGCGCACCCCCATGCCGGCCGCGGCCGCGCCCGCCGCACCCCGCCAGCACACCGGCAGCTTCGTCGACAACCTCCCCGACGGCGCCCCCCTGGCCATCGGTGCCGGCATCCTCATCGGCCTGGTCATCCTCATCGCGATCATCATCGCGGTGATGTGATCACTCGATCCGGCGGCGATGGGCCCAGCGGGTCAGGGCATTGCGGTTGGACTGCTGGGTTTTGCGGAGCACGTTGGAGGCGTGGGTTTCCACGGTCTTCACCGAGATGAACAAGGTCTCGGCGATCTCGCGGTAGGTGTAGCCGCGCGCGAGCAGGCGCAGTACCTCCAGTTCGCGCGGGGTGAGCGAGTCCAGTTCGGGATCGAGTGGCGGCTCGGGGACCGGGGAGCGGCCGGTGAACGAGTCCAGCACGAAACCGGCCAGGCGCGGGCTGAACACCGCGTCACCGCCGGCCACCCGGCGGATGCCGTCGGCGAGTTCGGTCCCGGAGATGGTCTTGGTGACATACCCGCGCGCGCCCGCCCTGATCACCGCGATCACGTCCTCGGCCGCGTCGGAGACGCTCAGCGCCAAACACACCGGCCCCTCGGCGATTCCGGACAGCACCGCCACCCCGCCACCGTCGGGCATGTGCACATCGAGCAGCACCACATCGGGTCGCGCGGCATCGATCCCGGCGACCGCCTCGGCCACCGCGCCCGCCTCGCCGACGATCTCCATATCGGTCTCCCGGCTCAGCTCCGCGCGCACCCCCGACCGGAACACCGCGTGATCATCGACCAGAAACACCCGAACACTCACTACCGGCTCTCCTCACCCAGCGACTTGCCCTCATCGGTACCACACCGACACCGATCATGACCTCCCGCGCGCGACCGGTGCGGCGGACCGACGACCCGCTGTTCCACGTGTGCACCCTGCGAACCCCGCGCGCGACCGGTCCGGCGAATCCGCCTGCGGTGTCGCCGGGACGCCGCGCATGGTGGCATGGTGACAGCCGTATCCGCGGGCCCAGCGAGATGTCGACGCAGAACAGATCACGCGTCACCCGACGGTCGCACAACCACCTGATCAGCGGCGGCCGGGTCGACGGAGGTGGTGCGATCGTCGGGTGTGTCGGTGGTGCCCGAGTCAGAGCGGGGTAGCACGATGCGGACCTCGGTGCCGCGGCCGATGGTCGAGTCGATCTCGGCGGTGCCGCCACGGCGTTCGATCCTGGCGCGGATGGATTTGGCCAGGCCGCGGCGGTCCTCGGGGACCGCGCTCACGTCGAAACCGTTGCCGCGGTCGCGGACGAATACGCTCACCTGATGCGGTTCGGTCTCGGCGAACAGGTCGATCTCCGGGACGCCAGCGTGTTTGGCGGCATTGACCAGAGCTTCCCGGGCGGCGCCCAGCAGGGCGGTGAAGTGTTCCTTGGGCAGGCCGGCGCCGGTGTCACCGGGGTCCATCGTGACATCGCCGACGGTGACCGGGGTGACCTTCACACCGTGCTGGTCCTCCACCTCACCGGCGATGGTGCGCAGCGCCGCGGCCAGGCTGGACTGGGCGGGCGCGGTGTCGTCGAAGAGCCATTTGCGCAGTTCGCGTTCCTGGCTGCGGGCCAGGCGCAGCACCTCTTGGGGGTCCTCGGCCTGACGCTGGATCAGCGCGAGGGTCTGCAGCACCGAGTCGTGCAGGTGCGAGGCGATCTCCTCGCGTTCCTCGTTGCGGATGCGGGCGCCGCGTTCGGCGTTGAGCGCGCGCACCATGCGCAGCCACAGCGGCACCGTCAGCAGGCCCGCGCCGATCAGGGTGACCGCGACCGCGATCAGCGCCGAACCGAGCGAACTCAGGTCGATCCGGGCCAGCACCACCACGCCCAGCCCGACCACGATCAGCGTCGCCCCGGCCACGATCCGCGACCAGGTCACCACCGAGGGCCGCGCGGGTATCCCGAACAGGGCGCGCGGGCCCGGCGCCGCCGCGTCGTATTCGCGCCACACCAGTGCCGCGCCGATCGCGACCACCACGATCGGCGCGATCACCCGCGCCGCGGTGCCCTGGAACAGCCACGACACCGTCGCGGTGAGGCCGAGGCCGAGGAGTGCCAGGCCGATCGCCTGCCTGCGCTCGTCGCCGGTCGGCTTGACCGCGTCGGCGCCGGCGGGGGTGAAGATCCACAGCAGCCCATAGGCCACCAGACCGGCGCCGACCAGCGCGGACAGCAACACGAACGCGATCCGTACTTTGAGCACGTCGACGCCGAGATGATCGGCCAGTCCCCCGGCCACCCCACCGACCACCCGGCCACCGGTGCGCCGCACCAACCGCGGCAGCTCGGGCACCGGCCGCTCGACCGGCGCGGGACCGGGTACCGGCAGCATGCCGGGGCGATACCCGCGTGGCACGCCGTAGCCCTGCGCACCGGGGAACTGCTGGTGGCCGGGCGCGAATCGATATCCCGCCGCGGCGCGCGGGGACGGCTGCGCCAGGTAGGGCTGCGGGGCGCCATAGACCACCTGTCCGCCCGAGGCGCGCTGCGCACTGTCGGCGGCGCGGCCCATCAGTGCGGGCGCCCAGTTGAGCCGGCGATTGCCACCGAATCGTGGCGCGCTCGCCGCACCCGGTCCGGTCGGCGGCGCGGTGGGTCGCGGACCGCTCGGCGCGGTGGGTGGCGGACCGCTCGGCGCGGCGTGCGCGTTGTTCCCGGGGGCACTGCGGTACCCGTGAGGGTACCCCTGGGTGGCGTCGCGGGCGGGAACAGACGGATCCATACTCTCGATACTGGCACGCTGCGCGATCTCCCGGCATCGGGAATCTCCCTGATCTCGCCGCTGTCGCGACTCGGGGGACCGCGGTCACACCGGCGGCTTCCCGACCGCACCGGCGGCCCGCCGGGGCGCCTTCGCGAACCCACCGGCGCCGACCTGGCCCGACGGGTGTCCGGTCCGGACGAAAACCCCTCTCCACCTGCGATTTTCATCGAGCCGCCGGACGACCGGAACGGCGGTCCACCACGGCCGGACCGGAAAACCGGGCACAGCGCTCTCACCTGCGATTCCCAGCCTTCCGCCGCGTCCGGCGGCATCCGGGTCGCAGCCGGAATTCCTACCTTGATGTCGGGCCGGAAAACACGGCCGACACTTCGGGGAGGAACACCAATGAACATCACCACCACCGTGCTGGGGACCGCCGCGATCGCGCTGAGCACTCTGGGGATCACGCCGATGGCCTCGGCGACACCGATGGCGCCGCACGAGTCCACCTACCACGGGCCCGCCGGCTTCGAACTGACCATCGGGCACACCGACCAGTCCTACCGGCAGGTGCCCGCGCTCAACGCCATGCCGACCAATCGGGAGGTGTTCCTCGACAACACCGCCTACGTCACCGCGCCAGGGGGCGCGACCGGCGATCTCACCTCCGGGTACTTCGTGGCCTGCGCGGTGGATCTGACCCTGACCGTCGATCTCGGCGGCGGGATCTCGGTCGACGCCGGGGGCTCGATCGGATTCGGTTCGTCGGGGCCCGACGCGTCCGTGGACGTCGGCCCGTCGATCTCGGCCGGCATGGATCTGAACCTGTCGATGGCGCCGGGCGAGATCAAGAAGATCGATGTCGGCAGCCGGGCGCTGGACCCGGGCACCACCTACCTGGTGAACCGGGACTTCCATCTGATGGTGGGCAACTGCGCCGGACCGCTCAACATCTACTCGTGGGCGACCGTCACCGCCACCTCCGGATCGGTGACCGCGACCAACTCGATCTTCGGCGACACCATGTTCCTGTGAGCCGATTCGGGACCCGGCCGAGTGCCGGGTCCCGATCGACCAAATATCATTACCCCCGGTCGTTTTCACCGAACGGGGGGTTCCTTGACCATCACCGATCCGGAGAGTTCTTCGCCGCGCGCGCTTTTCGCCCAGCGGTTCGCCGAACTCTATGTCGCAGCGGGTAATCCGACCTTGCGGCGCGTCGCCGCGCTCACCGAGCGGCGCATGCGCGGCACCCAGGCGAGTACGCCCTCGGCCCAGCGGATCAGCGACTGGAAAGCCGGCCGCAACGTGCCCGCTCGCTTCGAATCCCTGCTCCCAGTGGTGCTGACGCTGGCCGAACTGGCGAAGAAGGCCCAGCGTGAACTGCCACGCAGGCTCGCCGACCCGCACGAATGGCAACGGCTCTGGCAGGAGTCGGTGACCTGGACCGCGCAGGCCGGCGACGGCGACACCTGCCCCTTCCCCGGTCTGCGCGCCTTCCGCGCCGAGGAGCGGGCGCTGTTCTTCGGCCGCGAACAGGCCACCGCCGAATTCGTCGACCTCGTTCGCGCCACCACCGGCATCGTGGTGCTGATCGGCGCCTCGGGCGCGGGCAAGTCCTCGCTGCTGGCGGCCGGCCTGCGCCCCGCGCTCGACCTGCGCACCGCCGCGATGACCCCCGGCGCGACACCGGCCGCCGCGCTCACGACCGCACTCGCCGACGATCCGCGTGTGCTGCTCGTCGACCAGTTCGAGGAACTGTTCACGCTCTGCCCCGACGACGCCGAACGCGCCGCCTTCCTGGCCACGCTCGCCGAACTCACCACCCGCCCCGAGCGCCCGCTGACCGTCGTCGTGGCCCTGCGCGCCGACTTCTACGAACGCTGCCTGCACCATCCGGTGCTGCGGGACAGCTTGCAGCGCAACAACTATCTGCTCGGCCCGATGTCGATGGACGAGATCTCGCGGGCCATCACCGGGCCTGCCGCCGCCGCGGGCCTCACCCTCGAACAGGGCATGGAAGAACTCGTGCTCACCGAGCTGCGCGGGCTCGGCGGCCACAGCAGCACCGACGGCTACGACCCCGGCGCCCTGCCGCTGCTCTCGCACGTGATGGCCGCGACCTGGCAGCAGCGCGAGGGCCGCAAGCTCACTGTCGCCGGGTACCGCAAGGCCGGCGGCGTGGCGGGCTCGGTCGCCGAGACCGCCGAGCTGGCCTGGAGCGAGCTCACCCCGGCCCAGCAGGACGCCGCCCACGAACTGCTCGGCGCGCTGGTCACCGTCGGCGAGGACTCCCGCGACACCCGGCGCATCGTCGACCGCGCCGACCTGCTCGCCCACAGCGGTGATCCCGAGGCCACCGCCGAGGTGCTGGAGATCCTCGCCGCCGCCCGGCTGCTCGCCCTGGACGCGGACTCGGTGCAGTTCGCCCACGAGATCGTCCTCACCGCCTGGCCCCGGCTGCGCGGCTGGATCGAGACCGACCGCGTCGGTCACCTGGTCCGGCAACGGCTGGAACGCGATGCGTCCGAATGGGCGGCGGCCGAGCAGGATTCGGCCCTGCTCTATCGCGGCACCCGGCTCGACAACGCCCGCGAACACACTCGCGACACCGCCCTGAGCCCGCGCGTGGACGCCTTCCTGCGTGCCTCGCAGCGGGCCGCGCGGATCGGCGGGCGCTGGCGGATCGGGGTGGCGGCGGTGGTGGTGGCCTTGCTGGGCACGGGTGTCGTCGCGGTCGATCGGAGCAGGCTGGCCGATCAGCGCACGGCCGACCGGGACTACATCGAACTGGTGGCGGCCGCGCAGCGCAACCGCGACGTCGATCCGTCGCTGGCGGCGCAGCTGCTGCTGGCGGCGTACCGGATGCGACCCGACGACGCGACCGAAACCCAGCTGCTGAACAGCCAGGAGCTGCCGCTCGCCGTCACCGTGGCCGCGCACAGCTCCCGCGTCCGGCGGATCGCCCACCGCCCGGCCGACCATCTCCTCGCCACGATCAACGAACAGGGCGAAACAGCCTTCTGGAATATCGAGGATCCCACCCGGCCGCAGCGAATGCCCGCCACCGACCAGCTTCACGCCGGTGAGCTGATCTTCATCCCAGGCAGTTCCGACGCCGTCACCTACGGTACGAACGGTGTCCAGCTCTGGGACCTCGCCAGTCCGCAGTCCCCTCGGCTGTTGCACACCATCGACACCGGTGAGTACCGGACGATCGCCGTCGATCCGACCGGAACACTCCTGGCCGTGACGGGCGGGGCGGAACTCACGCTCTGGGATATCAGCGATCGGCGCCGGCCACGGCGCGCGTTCACCACCGCGCTGGGCGATGACTTCCACAGCGTCGAGTTCGCCCCGCGTGGCGCGATGATGGCGATCGGTACCGGGACCACGAACCCGGACCTATCCGACACCGTGCAGTTGTGGAAGATCCAGGACCGGACGAACGCACACCCGATCGGCCCGCCGATATCCGTGGCGCCGGGCGATTTCCTGCACGAGTTCGCGTTCAGCCCGGACGGGACCCGGATGGCCGTGGCGAGCAGCGGCGTGCTGAAGACCGCCGCCACGCCGTCGAGCCGGGTCCAGCTCTGGCAGATCAGCGATCCCGCACACCCACGAGTACACGACGCGCCGATCCGGGTGGACGACGAGCTGGTGTCCGCGCTCGCCTTCTCCGGCGACGGCAACCTGCTCGCCGTCGGATCCGACAGCGCTGTGCAGTGGTGGAACATCATCGAGCCGGACCGGCCCCGTCCCGCCGGACCGGCGATGTCGACGAGCCCGACCGCGTGCCCGGTCGACCAGCTCTCGCCGTGCCTCGGCGGTCCCACCGCACTGCTGTTTCTGCCCGGCGCCGAACCCTTGCTGTTCGCGGGCAGCACCGACGGGCTGCTGCGCGGCTGGTCGACCCCGCGCACGACAGTGGACATGGCGCGCGGCGGGACCAGGCCGACCTTCGATCGGCGCGGCGACCGGATGGCGATGTTGACGGTCACCGGTGATGTCGTGGTCTGGGATACCACCGGCCCGAATCCGGTCCGGCTGACCACGATCGCCGGTGAGCCCGATCGCACGACACCCGCGCTCAGCGCCGACGGCCGCACGCTGTCGGTGCACGATCGGTCCGCCGGTCAACGTCTCGTGTTCGACCTCACCGATGCGCGCGCACCCCGGCCACTGCCGTCCTGGCCGACCGGGAAGGACGCCTGGTATTCGCTGGTCGCCGGCGACCGGATACTGGTCATCAACGAGAAGTCGGTGCAGGTCTTGGGCATCACCGACCGCACGACAACCCCGCTCGGTCCCCCGATCACCGCGCCCATCGGCGCGGTCTACTCCGGCACGCTCAGCCCCGACGGCAGCCGGGCCGAACTGCTGTTCTACGAACACCACGACGGCGGGCAGTCGCGCTATATCCGCCAGATCTGGACCTTGGCGGACCCGGCGCACCCGCGCCTGGCCACCCAGTCCGATCTCACCGGCAACGAGATCTTCCGACCGTCGATGTTCCTGCCCGACAACCGGACCCTCGTGAGCGTCCGGTCCGGTGAGATCGGCCTGTGGGACACCGCCACAGCCGATGCTTTCATCCCGCTACTCGACTCGAAGCGCACCGAGATCGCACCGTTTTCCACGGTGTCGGCCACCGCCGACGGCACCAAGCTCGCCATCTCGGGCTACGACGGCACGACCGCGCTGTGGGACCTCACCGATCCACCGGCTCCGCGCGGCCTCGGCGGGGCAATCGGACCGGCTGACAGATTCAGTCGCGGCGCGACTCTGCATCCCCGGGGCGACCAACTGGTGCTCGTCTCCGACGACGGGCAGATCGGCTTCTGGGATCTCGACGCCGAGCGGGTGGCCGAGCGGATCTGCGCGCGCACCGGCGGCCAGCTCACCCAGGCCGTGTGGCGCGGTCAGGTGCCGAATGTCGACTACCGCCCACCCTGCGCCTGAGAACCGGGCAATTCTCAGGGTTCCCCCCGATGTGCGAACGACCCGTGCGGGCACACCATGGAGAACATGACCAGAACGAGCTTCGGTGACCAGATCCAGCAGATGTGGCACACGCGGCCCGTCCGGCTGCCACGGCAGGGGCCGATCGCCGGCGTGGCGGCCGGGTTCGGGCTGCGGTACGGGGTGGACCCGGTGCTGTTGCGCGTGGCGTTCGTCGTCTCGACGATCTTCGGTGGCGCGGGCATCGTGCTGTACCTGCTGGCCTGGCTGGTATTGAGCTCGGCGGGTAACGAGGCGTCGGCCGCGCAGACGCTGTCCGATCACGCCCGCAGCTCGCACTCGCAGACCAAGACGATCGTGCTGATCGTCGCCTTGGCCATCGCGGTGTCGACCATGGGCCCGATCGGGCTCGGGATGGGCGGTTCCGGGGTGCTCAGCATGGGGCTGATGCTCGCGGGCTGGTGGATGCTCTACCTGCGTCATCCCGAACTCCCCGCCGGCTTCGACGCCTACCGCATCCCCCCGCAGGCCGGCTACCCCGCCGCCGGGTACCCCACCGGTTCCCCGGTCGGCGCCTACCCCTACCGTGCCGACGTGTCGACCGGGATGTACACGCCGTACACGAAGCTGCCCGACGCCTACGTCCCCGATCCCGCGACAACCGTCCTGCCGCGCGAGGAAACCCGCACGGACACAGCCGAATCCACCCCCTTGCTCCGCGTGGACAGCACCGAGACGATCGTCCTGCACAAAGACACCAGCACGTCCCCTGATTCCGCCGGACCCACCGAAACCACCAGCGCCTCCGCTGATTCGGCAACCATCGAGACCGCCACGGACACCGCTTCACCATCCGCGCCGGTCACGACCGAATCGCCCTCTCCGGCAGTGGGACCGGCCGGTACCGAGGAAGTCGAACCGTTCACGTCCGGGACGACCGGCCCGATCACCGCCGACCCGGCCACCGATTCCCCTGCGGCGGAAGCGGTCCGGCGTGACGCATCCGATGACTCGGCGGCAACGCGCGCCGTCGCGGACAGTTCGCCGAATGCCACAGCAACTCCCGCGCAGCCTGCCCGTCCCGTAGCACCGGTCGAGTCGACTTCCGCAGTCGATCTCGATAAGCCGGAAGCGAATTCACCGGAGCCGGCCGGCCGGCCGGACATCGACCCGGGCCCGCCCGACGGTGGCGCGACAGCGGTCCTGCACAAGGACCCCCGCGGCCCACGTCTCGCCGCCCAGGTCCCCCAGGGCTGGGACCCCCTGGCAGTGGCCCCGCTGGCCTGGGAACTCCCCGAAGCCGCCCCGCGCTACGCACCGGTGGCACCCCCACCACCACCCGCGCCGAAACGTCCGCGCTCGCGGCTGACCCCGGTCACCATCGGCCTGGCCATCCTGGCCGCCGCCCTCGCCGGTGCCGCCGCGGCCTCCGGGCTCGAGTGGATGACTCCGGCGCGCATCGCCGCCATCGCGCTGGCCGTGGTCGGGCTCGGGCTGATCGCGGGTGCGTTCCTACGGCGCGGATACGGGCTGCTGGTGCTGACCGCGCCGCTGGCCGGGTTCGTGCTGCTGGCCTCGCTGATCGGGCCGATCGAATTCGACGGCGCCACCATGGGTGAACGCACCTGGGCGCCCACCTCGGTCACCGAGCTCGAACCGAGCTACGCGGTCAACATGGGTTCGGGCACACTGGATCTGCGCGGCATGACCCTCACCGAGAACCGGGCCGTCGAGGTCTCGGTGAACATGGGTGAGGCGATCGTGCTGCTGCCGGAGTCGATGACGGTGCGCACGACCTGCGAGGTCCGCGCCGGTGACGCCGCCGGCTGCGTCGAAGGGCTGACCGGGCCGAAGACCCCGGACGCACCGGTTCTCGACCTGAAGGTCGATGTGCGGATGGGCAGTGCGGAGGTGAACCGTGGCTGACTCGACCGATACCGAACGCCGTCCGGCCTTCTCCCTGCTCTGGACCGGCCTGATCGCCCTGGCCGTCAGCATCTGGGCGCTGCTCGGCGCACCCACTCCCGACAGCGGCGTCTTGCCGGTCGGCTGGGGCGTGATGATCGCCGCCAGCGTCATCGGCCTGCTACTGGTGCTCTCACCCCGCCGCAAACGGCACTGAACGCACCTGTCGACTGAGAATGGCCCGTCGCGATGACGGGCCATTCTCAGTTGCTCATTCCCACTCGATGGTGCCCGGCGGCTTGCTCGTCACATCGAGCACGACCCGGTTGACCTCGGCGACCTCGTTGGTGATGCGGGTGGAGATGCGTTCGAGCACCTCGTAGGGCAGGCGGGTCCAGTCCGCGGTCATCGCGTCCTCGCTGGAGACCGGGCGCAGCACGATCGGGTGACCGTAGGTGCGGCCGTCGCCCTGCACGCCGACCGAGCGGACATCGGCCAGCAGCACCACCGGGCACTGCCAGATCTGCTTGTCCAGATCGGCGGCGGTGAGTTCCTCGCGGGCGATGGCGTCGGCCTGGCGCAGCAGGTCCAGGCGGTCGGCGGTCACCTCGCCGACGATGCGGATGGCCAGGCCGGGGCCGGGGAACGGCTGGCGGGCGACGATTTCCTCGGGCAGGCCCAGTTCGCGGCCGACCGCGCGGACCTCGTCCTTGAACAGCAGGCGCAGCGGCTCGACCAGGTCGAACTCGAGGTCGTCGGGCAGGCCGCCGACATTGTGGTGGCTCTTGATGTTGGCCGTGCCGGTACCGCCACCGGATTCGACCACATCCGGGTAGAGGGTGCCCTGCACCAGATACTCGACCTTCGGCGCGGTGCCGTCGCCCTGCTCGAGCACGATGCCGCCGACCGCGTCCTCGAAGGAGCGGATGAACTCGCGGCCGATGATCTTGCGCTTCTCCTCGGGATCGGAGACGCCCTTCAGTTCGCCGAGGAACTTGTCCACCGCGTCGACGGTCACCAGTTTGGCGCCGGTCGCGGCGACGAAGTCCTGCTGCACCTGTTCGCGCTCACCGGCACGCAGCAGACCATGGTCGACGAAGACGCAGGTCAGCCGGTCACCGATGGCGCGCTGCACCAGCGCAGCGGCGACCGCGGAGTCGACACCGCCGGACAGGCCGCAGATCGCGTGCCCGTCACCGATCTGCTCACGCACACCGGCGATCAGCGACTCGGCGATATTGGCGGGCGTCCACTGCGCCGGAATGCCGGCCAGGTCGTGCAGGAAGCGGCTGAGCACCTGCTGGCCGTGCGGGGAGTGCAGCACCTCGGGGTGGTACTGGACACCGGCCAGGCGGCGCGCCCGGTCCTCGAACGCGGCGACCGGTGCACCGGCGGTGGTGCCGGTGACCTCGAAGCCGGCGGGGGCGTCGGTGACGGCGTCACCGTGACTCATCCAGACCGGCTGGATGGTCGGCAGGCCGCCGTGCAGCACACCGCCGTCGATATTGAGTTCGGTGCGGCCGTACTCGCGGGTGCCGGTGTGCGCGACGGTGCCGCCGAGTGCCTGCGCCATCGCCTGGAAGCCGTAGCAGATACCGAACACGGGCACGTCGATTTCGAACAGCCGCGCGTCGAGTTGCGGTGCGCCCTCGGCGTACACGCTCGACGGGCCGCCGGACAGGATCACGGCCAGCGGCTGCTTCTCGGCGATCTCCTCCACCGTCATGGTGTGCGGAATGACCTCGGAGAACACCCGGGCCTCGCGCACCCGGCGGGCGATCAGCTGGGCGTACTGCGCGCCGAAGTCGACGACGAGGACCGGTCTCTGAGTTTCTGCCACCGCCACAGTTTAATGACGCCGCACAGCGGGCAAGCAGCGGGCACAGCTCCCGACCCATTCCTTGCGCGCATGTCGGTGGGGCTGGCTATCCTCGTGCACGTGCCATTCGCCCGCGCGATCGATGCCGACATCTACTACGAGGACAGCGGTGGCACGGGGCCGGTGGTGTTGCTGGCCCACGAGTTCTTCATGGACCGCACGATGTTCGCCTCGCAGCAGGCCGCGCTCGCCCCCGAATTCCGCATCGTGGCCTGGGACGCGCGTGGGCACGGCCGCACCAAGGATCAGCGGCTGCCGTTCACGTACTGGACCGCCGCGCGCGACGCGCTCACCGTGCTGGACTCCCTCGGCGTCGAACGCGCCGTCGTCGGCGGCACCGCCCAGGGCGGTTTCACCGCGCTGCGTACCGCGCTGGTCGCCCCCGAACGGGTCGCCGCGCTCATCCTGATCAGCACCGAGGCGCACGGCCCCACCCGCGAACAGTCCCGCGCCACCCAGCGCTTCCTCGACGAATGGCACGACCGCGGTTCGCGCGAGGAAGCCGCGGGCCGGCTGGCGGACTGGCTGATCGGCGACGACGACTGGTACCGCGACATCTGGACCCGCCGCTGGGCCGGCGACGCGCACAACGGCCTCGACGCCGCCGTCGGCTGCCTGCTCGGACGCGATTCGGTGCTCGAACGGCTGCGCGAGATCACCTGTCCCGCGCTGATCATCCACGCCACGCACAGCGGCATCGCCGGTGACCGGGCACGCACCCTGGCCGACGGGCTGACCGCCTCCACCTTCGTGGAGATCGACGGCGCCCGCCTGGCCGTGACGATGACCCACCCGGAACCGGTCAATACCGCGATCGCCCGGTTCCTGCGGGACCGGGTCTCGCTGACCCCGGCGCGTTAGCGGACGCTGAGCCCGACCTTCTGGAATTCCTTGAGGTCGGAGTAGCCGGCCTTGGCCATCGACCGGCGCAGGCCGCCGACCAGGTTCAGCGAGCCGAACGGGTCGTCGGAGGGGCCGTAGAGCACGCGCTCCAGATTCGGGCGGGCGACGACGCCGTCGGGGCCGTCGAGCCAGGACTCGTCGACCGGCAGGAACGAGCCACGCGGCACCGAGGGGTGCGCGGTGGCCGAGGGCCAGTACCAGCCGCGTCCGGGCGCCTCGGCCGAGACCGACAGCGGCACACCGAGCATCACGGCGTCGGCGCCGCAGGCGATGGCCTTGGCCAGCTGGCCGGAGGTGGCGACATCACCATCGGCGATGACGTGCACGTAACGCCCGCCGGTCTCGTCGAGGTAGTCGCGGCGTGCGGCGGCGGCGTCGGCGATGGCGGTGGCCATCGGCACCCCGATGCCGAGCACCTCACCGGTGGTGGTCGCGCCCGGGAACGAGCCGTAGCCGACGATGACGCCCGCGGCGCCGGTGCGCATCAGGTGCAGCGCGGTGCGGTGATCGCTGACGCCACCGGCCACGACCGGCACATCCAGTTCGGCGATGAAGGTCTTGAGGTTGAGCGGCTCACCGTCGCCGACGTGCTCAGCGGAGATGATGGTGCCCTGCACCACCAGCAGATCCACGCCGGCCTGCACCAGCGCGGGGGTCAGGGCACGCGCGTTCTGCGGGCTCACCCGCACCGCGGTGGTGACACCGGCCGCACGCACCTGCGCGACCGCCGCGGCCAACAGGTCGGGTTGCATCGGCGCGGCGTGCAGTTCCTGCAGCAGCGAGATGGCCTTCTCGTAACCCCCCTTGTCGACCAGATCGAGGAGCTGGTCGATCTTGGCCTGCACGTCGGCGTGCCGCGCCCACAGCCCCTCACCGTTGATCACCCCGAGGCCACCGCGGCGACCCAGCTCGATCGCGAACTCGGGCGAGACCAGCGCGTCGGTGGGATGCGCGAGCACCGGGATCTCGAAACGGTAGGCGTCGAGCTGCCACGCCAGCGAAACCTGCTTGGACGAACGAGTCCGCCGCGAAGGCACGATATCGACGTCATCGAGCTCATAGGTCCGCCGAGCGACCCTGCCCATACCGATTTCGACCATGTCACGCACAGTTGCTCCTGTGTTGTTGGAGCGCTGGCGCGCTCGAGTTCGCGGCCCCGCACGGGCCGCCGCTGCGCGGCGACCCCTCCTCGAGGTCGGGGTGTGCGGGCTGGGAATGCGATCGGTGGCGGACTCGGAGCCAGCCTGCATTGCCCTCGTGCGCCGGGAGCGTACCTCCCGGCGCACAAACGCATCTATTGTACTCAGCCGCGGCCGGTGTAGTTCGGGGCCTCGACGGTCATGGTGATGTCGTGCGGGTGGCTCTCCTTGAGGCCCGCGGCGGTGATCTGCACGAACTGGGCGTTCTGCAGGTGCTCGATGTTCTGCGAGCCGGTGTAGCCCATGGCGGCGCGCAGGCCGCCGACGAGCTGGTGGATCACCTGGTTGACCGGGCCGCGGAACGGCACGCGCCCTTCGATGCCCTCGGGGACCAGCTTGTCCTCGGCGAGCACGTCGTCCTGGAAGTAGCGGTCCTTGGAGTAGGACTTGGCCTGGCCGCGGCCCTGCATGGCGCCGAGGGAGCCCATGCCGCGGTAGCTCTTGAACTGCTTGCCGTTGACCAGGATCAGGTCGCCGGGGGCCTCGGCGGTGCCGGCCAGCAGCGAGCCGAGCATCACGGTGGAGGCGCCGGCGGCGATGGCCTTGGCGACGTCACCGGAGTACTGCACGCCACCGTCGGCGATCACCGGCACACCGGCCGGCTTGCACGCGGCCACGGCCTCGAGAATCGCGGTGATCTGCGGGGCGCCGACACCGGCGACCACGCGGGTGGTGCAGATGGAGCCGGGACCGACACCCACCTTGACAGCGTCCACGCCCGCCTCGACCAGCGCGGCCGCACCCGCGCGGGTCGCGACATTGCCGCCGACGATCTGGATGCGGTCGCCGACCTCGGCCTTGACCTTGGACACCATCTGCAGCACCTGCGACTGGTGCCCGTGCGCGGTGTCGACGATCAGCACGTCGACCCCGGCGTCGGCCAGCGTCATCGCGCGCGACCAGGAGTCCTCGCCGACGCCGATCGCGGCGCCGACCAGCAGGCGGCCGTCGCGGTCCTTGGTGGCGTTGGGGTACTGGTCGGTCTTGACGAAGTCCTTGACCGTGATCAGCCCGCGCAGGCGGCCGTTGCCGTCGACGATGGGCAGCTTCTCGATCTTGTGGCGGCGCAGCAGGCCGAGCGCGGCCTCGGCGGTGACGCCCTCCTGGGCGGTGATCAGCGGCGCCTTGGTCATCACCTCGTCGACGCGACGTTCCTGGTCGACCTCGAAGCGCATGTCCCGGTTGGTGATGATGCCCACCAGCGAGCCGGTCTCGTCCACCACGGGCAGACCCGAGATGCGGAAGCGCGCGCACATCGCGTCGACCTCGGCGAGGGTGTCGGTGGGGCGACAGGTGACCGGGTCGGTCACCATGCCCGCCTCGGAACGCTTGACGGTCTCCACCTGGGCGGCCTGATCGGCGGCCGCGAGGTTGCGGTGCAGCACACCCATGCCGCCCGCCCGCGCCATGGCGATGGCCATGCGCGCCTCGGTGACGGTGTCCATGGCCGAGCTCACCAGCGGTGTACGCAGGGTGATCTCCCTGGTGAGCCTGCTGGAGGTCTCGACGGAGCTGGGGATGAGATCCGAGGCGGCAGGCAGCAACAGCACGTCGTCGAACGTGAGGCCGAGCATGGCGATCTTGGTCGGATCGTCGCCACCCGTAGGAGGGCGCACCGCGATTCGTTCGCCCGACACGGGATTACTCATTCGGATCGACCCCTCCTGGTCGTCGGTAGCAACGTACGCCGAAAGCTGCGATGCGCCGATGCTGAGCGGAAAAGATTGATGGTCGGTGAGAACAAGCTCGCCGACGCCTGCATTCCATGGTATCCGGCGGGCAATCCCGGACGCGAAGTGAGCCCTTCCGCAAAACTTGCCCGGTGCATCGCTGGCGCAGACCACCAAGTACTGCGTACCGTGGGGATGTGCGTGACCATCTACCACCTGGCCTGCCGCCGGATCCCTTCGCCGGAGACCCCTCCGACCCGTCTGCCGCGCTCGATGCGATCGAGCCCGGTGAGCCGCTGGATCCTCATGAGCGCCTCGCGGTCGAGGAAGATCTCGCCGACCTCGCCGTCTACGAAGCCCTGCTGGCCCATCGCGGGATCCGCGGCCTCGTCGTCAGCTGTGAGGATTGTCGGCAAGATCACTACCACGACTGGGACATGCTACGGGCGAACCTGCTGCAGCTACTGGTCGACGGCACCGTCCGTCCCCACGAACCGGCCTACGATCCGACCCCCGAGGCGTATGTCACGTGGGACTACTGCCGCGGCTACGCGGACGCCTCGATGAACGAGGCGTTCCACGGCGACGGATTCGACGGCTTCGACAACTGAGCCACCGCACGGCTTCGTTCCCCCGCTCCGGTCACGCGTGCGCGGGGGACGATCCGGCGGGCACCCGAACACGACGAAGGCCCCGAACCACTGGTTCGGGGCCTTCGCTGTCGAGGGGGGGGCGATCAGGAAACCGGTACCGACGGCGGCAGCGGCAGGATCGTCAGCGCGGGCGGTGTCGGCAGTGTGGGCGGCACCGTCGGCGGTTGCGGAACAATCGTCGTCGGTGCCGCGGTCGGCACGGTGACCGGCGGCTCGACGACGGTCGTCGGCGGCGCGGTCGGCACTGTCGGCTCGACCGTGACCGGCGGCGGTGTCGTCGGCGGGGTGGTCACCGGCGGTTCCGACGGCTCGACCGGCGGAGTGACCGGCTTGGTCTCCGGGCCGGGGGTCAGCAGGATCGTCGGTGGTTCACTCGGATCGGTCGCGCCGGAACCGGTGCCAGGGTCGGTCCCCGGTTCGGTCGGCGCGAGCGGAGCCGTGGTGGCCGGATTCGGCGAGGGCTGCGGTTGCGCCGGCTGCGCGGGGGTAGTCGGCTGCCCACCGGGCGTCGACGGCATCGTCGGCGACAGCTGCGCGCCGATCTCCGGTGCGAGCTTGACCAGCTGCTCGCGCAACAGGTTCCAGCGGGCGAGCAAATCGTCACGCTTGGCTTTGTCGTCGACCTGGACCGCGGTGGCCGATGCCTGCTCCAAGCGGGCGCGAGCCTGCTCCGGATCACCCGAGTCGAGCAGGTTCTGCGCGGCGAGCAGGTCGTCGTCGGCGTACTGCACGACTGTCGACTGGGCCTGTTCGCTGAACACGACCTCCTTGACCCGCCACAGCGGATCGCCGGGGGCGGCGTTGTAGGAGAACGCAGTGATGCCGCCGAAGACCACGGCCAGCGCCGCGGCCGAAGCCAGCAGGGGGCGCACCAGCCGCAGGCCTCCGCGCGAGGATGCTCCGACGCGAACCTGCCGGGCGCCGATCTCCTGGTTGACCGCAGCGAAGACGGTATCCAGATCGGGGCCCGCCGGCATCGGCTCGGCCAACAGGTCGGCTCGCCAATCCGCGAGCAGCGACGCCAGCTGGAACTCTTCGGGGCTGTCGGTACGAACCGTTCCGTCGCTGGCGATCGCGTCGATCAGCGCATCGTCGCTGCGCACCGCCGCAATGTCGACCGGACTGGAATCACCGGCATCCTCGACGGCAGAGGGACCGCTGTCGTGCGACCCACGCCAAACCTTCCGGTCGCCTCGACCGCGCTCGCCATCCCTAGCCATACATTTCACCTGCCCTCGCCACTTGTGACTTCAGTTTCGCGAGTGCCCTGTGCTGGGCTACTCGTATCGCCCCCGCCGTGCTGCCCACGGCGACTGCGGTTTCTTCTGCCGACAGACCCATGACCAAGCGCAGGATCAGGATTTCCCGATGTTTCTCGGGGAGTGTCGCCAGCAGAGTGTTCATCTGCCTGCTCGTCTCCGAGTCGAGAGCTCGCTGCTCCGGTCCTTGGTCGGTGGATATGACATCTGGTACTTCGGCCATCGCCTCCGCCTTGTTACGGGCAGCGTTGCGATGGGCGTCGGCGACCTTGTGCGAAGCGATCCCGTACACGAAGGCCATGAAGGGCCGACCCTGATCCTGATATCGGGGCAGGGCGGTCATCACAGCCAGACAGACCTCTTGCGCAACATCATCCGCGGAGAGCTGTCCGCGCTCCGCGGCACCGATCCGGGCACGGCAGTAGCGGACTACCAACGGCCGGACCAGTTCCAGTACCCGAGCTAAAGCGGCCCTGTCGCCCTGCGCAGCCGCAGCGACGGCGAGGTCCAACTCTTCGCCCATATGCGTCATCGTCAGAGATTTTCCTGGCGTTACGAGTGGCGCGGTCAGATGTGACCGAGCTTCCACCGAAGTGGCGGAACGGAACTAACAATAGCGACCCTTCGATCACTCGCCAGCCACCCTGCACCCTTCTGCGTGAGCTCTCAGGAAGATCACCGGCGGCGGATCAGTGAGTCAGCAGGATGAAATCCCCACCCAGCTCCCGGATTCGTGCCGCATGATCAGCGGCTTCGGTCGCGGCGCGGCCCGCCGCGCCCGGTTCGGCGACGCCTGCGCGCAGCATCGCGGTGGCCCAGCGCAGCGGCAGCAGACCGTGTTCGCGGCAGTCGGCGTCGACCAGCGCGGCCAGTTCCGCTGCCGCGGCGCGCTCCCCCGACGCGGCGGTGGCCGCGGCGACCAGCAGCGCCGATTTCACCCGGTGCCGCACCGAGGGCAGTGCCGCGGCGAGGTCGGCGGCCGTGCGGGCATCGCGCAGCGCGGGAGCGGCGGCGCCGCCGGCGAGCGCGGTCTCGGCGCGCACCCAGTGCCACCGCACCCTGGCGCGCGGTGGCGCGGTGTCGAGCAGCGGTTCGACCCGGCCGAGCAGGCGGTGCGCCAACGCGAGGCGGCCGGTGCCGAGGGCGTCGGCGGCGAGGCCGGTGTAGGCGTCGGCCAGTGCCTCGGCACGGGCGGTGCCTGCGGCGGCGCGGGCGAGGGTCGCCGCGCGGCCGTCGTAGGCGGCGGCCGCGGCGTGTCCACCGAGCTGGCGCAACAGCGAGCCACCGGTGCTCCCGACGAGCGAGCGCAGGCCGGGATCGAGGCGGGTGCGGGCGAGTGCGCGCAGGTCGGCACGGGCGGCGGCGTAGTGGCCCTGGGCGCCGAGGGCGACGGCGCGATGCCAGCGGGCACGGGGGTCGGCGGGCTCCGGCAACTCCGCAGCGCCGCGGCCGGGCGTCGGCCCGAAGGCTGTCGCAGCGAGTATTTCGGATCCGATATCCCCGGGTGAAGCCGTTGTCTGCACGCCGAGACTGTAGCGGCCACCGGTTCCCCGGCGTTGCCGTGATATGCCGCGACGGCCATGGATCAGCTACCCGTCAGCTTTTCTTTCGCGGTGCGATGTTGCCATCAGGTAAATCTCCGCCGGTCCCCGCCGCTACCGCAAAGTCTCGAATTCACATGCGTTCCGCGCAATTAACCTCGACGCCCCGATTCGGCCATGTGCCCGGTGGCCGCCCGCCGGGCCCGATGTGACCCGCGACACCGTCGGCCGGCCTGGCCCGGCGCCGCGAACCCACCCCTGACCGGCGCGACCTGGGAAAACAGCGAACGGCTCATGCGGCGCGACGCGCTCGATCCATAGCCAACCGAACAGTATGGACGGACCGAGTGTGAAATGTAAACAGTGTGCAGGTTAAATTTCAGCGTTGGCGATTTGTGAAAGCAATGCGCCGAACTATTGACGGAAATTCCCGCGTGCACCTAACGTAGCTCACCGTCACGGTAGGCGCCGCGCGAAATTGCAGCGACCCGCACCGGTGACACCGTCAGGCACCGTCGAGCCGGCCACCGCCGAGGTGGCATCGAGACCTGCCGCACCACTCGCTCGACAACGCTGACGAGCTCGCACCACAAGGAGTTCACCATGCCCATGCCCACCCACCTTCCCGGCCCGAACGCCGACGTCTGGGATTGGCAGATGCGTGGCTCGTGCCGCGGCCAGGACTCCGCCGTCTTCTTCCATCCCGACGGCGAACGCGGCCGCGCCCGCACCGCGCGCGAGATGCGCGCCAAGGAGATCTGCCGGGCCTGCCCGGTGCTGATGCAGTGCCGCACGCACGCACTCAAGGTGAGCGAGCCGTACGGCATCTGGGGCGGGATGTCGGAGACCGAACGCGAGATGCACGCGCGCCGCAACCGGCGTCGCATGGCCGTATAGATACTTCGGCAAATCAACTCCCATCCGCCCGGCGTGGCGTGCCGAATCTCTAGCAAACAGCTGGCACGCGTTCAAAGCACCCCCGGGCGAAGGGAGGTCATAGCCGCGGGCTACATTCGTGACCGATGACACAGAATGGGTTCCGAAGCGAAGCCTTCCCACCGAGCGTGGATTCTGCGATTACCGCACGCGCGGCCGAAGGAGTCGAGCTAGCTGCACTGCTGGAACGATGCGGTCTTGCCGACCAGCAAGCCTTTGCCGAACTGTACGACCGGACCTCGGCCCGCGTCTTCGGCCTGATCCTGCGGGTGCTCCACGACCCCGGGTACGCCGAGGAGACGACGCAGGAGGTCTATCTCCAGATCTGGCGCACCGCGACGAGTTTCGACCCCGCGAAGGGGTCGGCGGTGACCTGGCTGATGACGCTGGCACACCGGCGGGCGGTCGACCGGGTTCGCGCCGAGCAAGCCCACACCCAGCGCGAGGTCGCCTACGGGATCCGGGTGCTCGGCAACGAATTCGACGAGGTCACCGAGGAGGTGGAACGCAGACTCGAACAACAGGCCGTCCAGCGCGGGCTCTCGACTTTGACCGAGACCCAACGCGAGGCGATCTCGCTCGCCTACTACGGCGGGCGGACCTACGCGGAGGTAGCCCAATACCTCGGCATAGGGTTACCGACCGTTAAGTCCCGGATTCGGGACGGATTGACACGACTGAAGAAAAGTTTGGGGGTGACGTGAGATGAACGAAGCCCAGATCGATCTCGCGCACACCGTCGCGCTCGGATTGATCGACGACGAAGACCATCACGCGATCCAGACCATCATCGATACCGACGACCCGGCACTCTGTACCGAGTTCCTGCGCGAGGTCCGCGACACCCGCGGCACCCTCGCGCTGCTCGCCGAACTCACCGCCGCTCCACCGCCCCCGTCCCTGCGCACCCGCCTGCTTGCCGCGTTAGCCGCCGAAGAACCTCCGGTAGCCAGCTAGGCGCAACGAAAGGCCCCCAGATCGCCGAGGCGATCAGGGGGCCTTCGTAGTTTCACCTAGTGGGCGTGGCCGTGGTGGCCGTGGTCATCGGCCTCTTCGACCGGCTTGTCCACGATGGCGCTCTCGGTGGTGAGGATCATCCGCGCGACCGAGGCGGCGTTCACCACGGCGGAGCGGGTCACCTTGACCGGGTCGACGACACCGTCGGTGAGCAGGTCGCCGTAGGTGAGGGTGGCGGCGTTGAAGCCGTCCTTGCCCTCGGCCACCTTGCTGACCACCACGGCGCCGTCGAGGCCCGCGTTGGTGGCGATCCAGAACAGCGGCGCCTCGAGGCCCTTGCGGACCACCTCGACGCCGACGGCCTGGTCACCGGTCAGCGAGTCGCGCAGCTCGACCAGCGCGGTCGCGGCCTGCACCAGCGCCGAACCGCCGCCGGGCACGATGCCCTCCTCGACCGCGGCCTTGGCCGCCGCCACCGCGTCGTCGACGCGGTACTTGCGCTCCTTGAGCGCGGTCTCGGTGGCCGCGCCGACCTTGATCACCGCGACGCCGCCGGCCAGCTTCGCCAGGCGCTCCTCGAGCTTCTCGCGGTCCCAGTCGGAGTCGGTGGCCTCGATCTCGCGACGCAGCTGTGCGCTGCGCGCGGCGACGTCGGCGTCGGTGCCCGCGCCGTCGATGAGCACGGTCTCGTCCTTGGTGACGACGGCGCGACGCGCCTGACCGAGCTGCTCGATGGTCGCCTCACGCAGCGTGACGCCCAGATCCGGGTTGATCACGGTGCCACCGGTGACCACGGCCAGATCGTCGAGGAACGCCTTGCGGCGGTCGCCGAAGAACGGCGCCTTGACCGCGACGGCCTTGATCGTCTTGCGGATGGAGTTGACCACCAGGGTCGACAGGGCCTCGCCCTCGACGTCCTCGGCGATGATCAGCACGGCCTTGCCGGACTCGGCGATCTTCTCCAGCAGCGGCAGCAGATCGGGCAGCGAGCTGATCTTGTCGCGGTGCAGCAGGATGTAGGCGTCTTCGAGGACGGCCTGCTGGGTCTCCGGGTCGGTGACGAAGTAGGGCGAGAGGTAGCCCTTGTCGAACTGCACGCCCTCGGTGATGACGAGTTCGGTCTGCGTGGTCGAGGACTCCTCGACGGTCACGACGCCGTCCTTGCCGACGGTGGTGAGCGCCTTGCCGACCATCTCGCCGATTTCCGCATCACGCGAGGACACGGTGGCGACCTGGGCGATGGCCTGCTCGCCGGAGACCGGGGTGGCCGCGGCCAGCAGCACCTCCGACACCTTGTCGGCGGCCAGCGCGATGCCCTGGCCGAGGGAGATCGGGTTGGCACCGGCGGCGACGTTCTTCAGGCCGCCGCGCACCAGCGCCTGGGCCAGCACGGTCGCGGTGGTGGTGCCGTCGCCCGCGACGTCGTTGGTCTTGGTGGCGACGCTCTTGACGAGCTGGGCGCCGAGGTTCTCGAAGGGATCTTCGAGGTCGATGTCACGCGCGATGGTGACACCGTCGTTGGTCACGGTCGGGCCGCCGAAGGCCTTGGCCAGCACCACGTGGCGGCCGCGGGGGCCGAGGGTCACCTTGACGGCGTCGGCCAGCTTGTCGACGCCGCGCTCCAGAGCCCGGCGAGCCTTCTCGTCGAACTCGATCTGCTTGGGCATAGAGGATTCAGCTCCTGTCTTGAACGCACTCCGCCCCGGGTCGGTTCAACGACGCCGGGGCGGAAATGCTGGTGCGGCGTAGGCCTACTTGGTGACGACGGCCAGGATGTCGCGCGCCGAGAGGATGAGGTACTCCCCACCCTGGTACTTGATCTCGGTGCCGCCGTACTTGCTGTAGATGACGACGTCGCCTTCCTTGACGTCGACGGGGATGCGGTCACCCTTGTCGGTGATCCGGCCCTCGCCGACGGCGATGACGGTGCCCTCCTGCGGCTTCTCCTTGGCCGTGTCCGGGATGACCAGGCCGGAGGCCGTCGTCGTCTCGGCCTCGTTGGCCTGGACGAGGATCTTGTCCTCGAGCGGCTTGATGTTCACGCTCGCCACGTTGAGCCCTCCACTTTCAGGGGAAATTCGGTCGTCCGGAACTGGTGTCCCGGACCGGGTTTCGGTCAGGCTTGCGACTCTGCGCATCAGCCCCGTCGTCGCGGGTGCCGGGACCCCTGCCCAGTAGTCGACTGGCACAAGTACAGCTACACAGTGCCGACTAGCACTCTATACGCGAGAGTGCCAGCGCTCAAGGTCGGGTTCTGCCAATGTCGCATTCTCGACACGCCCACACTCGCCAGTGATCTTCACATCGCTTGCAACAATCTGTAACGTTCGCATAACAGGCTGTGACAGAGTATGCATATCGTTCCATTCGAGATGGTCGGCCACCGCGGAACCATCCGCTCGAAGGGAGGTGAACATGCGAACATCCCTCGGCATCTCCGCCGGTAACGAGGTGGTGTGCTCCGCACTCGTCGCCACCGGACCGTCCGGCGAGCAGCACTTCGACTACCGCGTCGTCTCCGCCGATGCCGCACACTCCGATCTCGGCGATCTCGTGTCGTCCTCGATCGAGTTGATGACCACCCAGTTACCGGTCTCCGAGACCGCCGGACTGATCGGCGAACCGCTCGGGCGCTACTCCACCGGCGCGCACCGCCGCACCGAGTCGACGCGCACCCGCCCGCCGACCAGCGTCGCCGTCGCCTACCGCAACAAGGAACAGGCGCAAGCGATCCGGGCGGCCACCACCCGCCGCCGCGATCTGCGCCTGGTCCCGGAGGGCACCGCCGCGCTGTCCTACTTACGCGAGACCGGGTTACTCGACCGCTACGCCACCGTGGCGGTGGTCGACCTCGGCGCGACCGGGCTCAGCGTCACCGTGGCCGACTACGGCGACGGCTCGGTGCTGCACAGCGAGCGCACCCCGACGCTGTCCGGCAACGCCATCGACGAGCTGATCTACCACCACCTCGTCGACCTGCACTACGCCCGCCGCGGTGCCCGCCCCAATCGCGCCACCCTGACCAACCGCGGCCGCGCGGCCAAGGAACACCTCTCGATCGCGCCCGCGGTCACCATCGATCACGTTGCCGGACAACCGCTCAAGCTCACCCGCTCCGACTTCGAGGAGCTCATCGGCGGGCTGCTGCGCAATATCGCGCTGTTCTCCTCCTCGGTGTTCAGCCGCGCGCCCAAGAACCCCGAGGCGGTCGTGGTGATCGGCGGCTGCGCCAATATCCCCGCCGTGCTCGACACCCTCGCCGCCCGCCTGGACATGCCGGTGCTGACGGTCCCCGATCCGGAGGCCGTGATCGCCAAGGGCGCCGCGCTGGTCGCCGACGCGGCCGCCCCCTCGGCGTTACCCTCGGCCTTACAGGCCGCCACGCTGACCGACGTGCCGAGCGGCACGGTGACCAAGGTGGTCGGCACGCTGGCCGGCGCGGTCGTGGTGGTCGGGCTGGTGATCGGTTACGGCGTACAGGCCATCACTCCGGAGTCCACCGACGTGACGCCCGCGGGCACCAGCAGCACGGTGCGTCAGCCTTCGTTATCCGCGGTGCCCGTTCCGGCGCCCACACCCCAGCCCCACGAGAGCACCGGCGTCACGCTGGTGCCACCGACCACCGAAATGCCGGTGCCCACCACGGCCGCCCCGACCACGACGGCGCCTGTGCCGACGACCGCACCGGCCTCCCCCGGCTCGCCGTCGAGCACCGCGCCCACGCTGCGCCCCGATCCCAATCTGCCGTCGATCCCCTACCCGGAGCCCCCGCTCGGCCGCATCGACAGCGGCTCGGGTGGCCGCGGCCAGGCACCGGCCAACGCGCTCGTGCCGATCACCCCGGAGATCCTGCCGGAAGACGAACCGATCCTGCAGCCGGTCGGCTAGCCGCGCAGCGCGCTGACCGATACCGGCAGACCCGGGTCGGTCGCCACCGTCAGCGCGGCCGGTTCGGCGCCCGCCGCGATCACGTGCGCGCCGAGCGCCGCGATCATCACGCCGTTGTCGGTGCACAACCGCGGCTTCGGCACGCGCAGGGTCAATCCGGCTGCCGCGCAGCGCTCTTCGGCCAGCGAACGGATCCGCGAGTTGGCCGTGGCGCCGCCCCCGAGCACAATCGTGTCCACCCCGATATCGGTGGCCGCGCGCACCGCCTTCATGGTGAGCACATCGGCCACCGCCTCCTGGAAGGACGCGGCGATATCGGGAATCGGCAGCTGCTCGGGTGTGACGCCCTGGCGCTGCGCGGCCTCGACGTAGCGGGCGACCGCGGTCTTGAGGCCGGAGAAGGAGAAGTCGTAGCGCGCGTCGCGGGGGCCGGTCATGCCGCGCGGGAAAGCGATCGCGCGCGGGTCACCGTCATTGGCGGCCGCGTCCAGGGCGGGCCCGCCGGGGTAGCCGAGGCCGAGCAGCCGGGCGACCTTGTCGAAGGCCTCGCCAGCGGCGTCGTCGACAGTGCTGCCCAGTTCGGTGATCGGCGCGCCGAGCTCGGTGACTTGCAACAGATGGGTGTGCCCGCCGGAGACCAGCAGCGCCACCGCGGGCGGCAGCGGACCGTGCTCGAGTGTGTCGACCGCGACGTGCCCGCCCAGATGATTGAGCGCGTAGAACGGCACGTCCCAGGCCGCCGCGTACGCCTTGGCCGCCGCCACCCCGACCAGCAGCGCACCGGCCAGACCGGGCCCGATGGTGACCGCGAGCGCGTCCGGCTTGCTGATCCCGGCGGCGGCCAGCGCGCGGCGCATGGCGGGCACGATCGCCTCCAGATGCGCGCGCGAGGCGATCTCGGGTACCACGCCACCGAAGCGGGCGTGCTGGTCGACGCTCGAGGCGACCTCGTCGGCGAGCAGGTCCAGCGAGCCGTCCGGGTTGCGCCGGACGACGCCGACTCCCGTTTCGTCGCACGAACTCTCGATCCCCATGACGATCACGCCGACGCCTCGTTCCACTTGCCGTTGACTGCCGATCCGGCCTGCCCGGCGCTCACGACAGCACCTCGTCCTGCCTGCCGCGCGCGGCCCATTCGTCGGCCGCGGCGGTGAGCTCGGGACGGCGCATCGTGTACGCGTCGGCACCGCTCGGGTGATAGTAGTTCTTGCGCAGCCCGATGATGTGGAAGCCGTGCTTGGCATAGAGCGCGATGGCGGGCGCGTTGTCGGTGCGCACCTCGAGGAACACCGGCCCGCCGCGTTCGGCCGCGGTCGCCAGCAGCGCCTCCAGCAGCAGGGTGCCGATGCCGCCGCGATGGCACAGCGGATCGACGCCGATGGTGTGGACCTCGGCCTCGGGATGGGCGGCGTCACCGAGCAGCGCGATCCCCGCGTAGCCGACCATCGCGCCGTGCTCGTCGCGCGCGGTGATGTAGCGGTTGTGCGCGCCGGCCAGTTCGGACCGGAACGACACCGCCTGCCACGGATCATCCTCGGGGAACAGCAGGTGCTCGAGTTCGACGCACCGATCGATGTCGTGCACCGTCATCGGCTGGATCCGGAAATCGGACACGGCGGTCACGCCCCGGTCCGGTCGAGGGTGCGGAAGCTGTTCTCCACCGCGTCGGGCCTGCGCAGATACAGCGGCACCAGCGCCTCGGGCGCGGTACCGGCCAGCAGCGCCGCCGCGGCGACGGTGACCAGGCCCGCCGGCGACGGCGTCTCGGCGGGCAGCACCGGCAGATCGAAGTAGTCCACGTGCGCGGCCGACCCGGCGACCGCGGCGGCGTCGAGCACCGGCACCTCGACCGGCTTGCACACCTCGGGCCCGGCCACGCGCGCCCCGTCCAGGTACCGCGCCCAGTACACCTCGCGCCTGCGCGCGTCGGTGACCACCAGCAGCTCGCCCGGGTCGCGCTGCTCGGCGGCGGCGACCACGGCGATGGCGTCGAGGCTGCACACCCCGTGCACCGGCAGGCCGAGCGCGTCCCCGAAGGCGGCCGCGGTGGCCATCCCGACCCGGAGCCCGGTGAACGGGCCTGGCCCGATGCCGACGACGACCGCGTCCAGCTCGGCGCGGCGCACCCCGGCCTCGGTCAGGCATTCCAGGATCTGCGGGGTGAGGACCTCGGCGTGGGCACGGGCGTCGACCTTCACGCGGGCAGCGAGCGTCGCCACGGCGGGCCGGGAGTCCGCGTCGGCGGCAGGTGACAGGTGCACCAATCCCGCTGTAACGGCGGGTGTCGCGGTGTCGACGGCTAGTACGAGCATGATTGTCTCAACAATACCGGGTGGTATCGGCGCCCGGCGCGCACCTGGCCACGCCGGCCGGCCGGTTATTCGATCCATTCCCAGATGGCCGTGCGCACATCGGATTCCGGCTCGCGGGCGAGTTGCACCCGCAGATGCCGCTCGGACAGATGCTCGACCACGCCCCGGCCCCATTCCACGACGACGACCGCGTGGTGCAGGTCGGTGTCGAGGTCGAGGGCATCGAGCTCGTCGAGGTCACCGGCCAGGCGGTAGGCGTCGACGTGCACCATCGCCACCCCCGGCGAACCGTCGGGACGCTGCCCGGCCTTGTGCGCGCGGGCGATGATGAACGTGGGCGAGCTGACCCGGCCTGCCACGCCGAGGCCGGCGGCGATTCCCCTGGTCAACGCGGTTTTCCCGGCGCCGAGCGGTCCGTCGAGAACGACCAGGTCGCCCTCGCGGAGGGTGCGGGCCAGCTCCCGGCCGAAGGCTTCGGTGTCCTCGACCGTGGCCAGGACGCGCTGCTTCGGGTCAGCCACCGACGGCCTCCTCCCCGCGCGCGCCGAGCACGCCCGCGTTCGTCAGCAGCCGCTCCAGTGCGTCCAGGGTCACCTCGGGGAACTGCAGGTGTGGCATGTGCGCGGCCTCACGCACCCGCACCAGCTCGCTGCCTGCCAGCGCCGAGGCCAGCACCCGGGAGTTGCGGAACGGGATCACCAGATCGTGCGCGCCGCCCAGCACCAGCACCGGCAGCCCGGCCAGCGTGGGCAAGGCGGGCGATTCGTCGTGCAGTTCAATCGCTTTCAGGAACTTCTCGATGGTCGCCACCGGGGTCCGGTCGATCATCATCGTGGTGAACCGCGACAGCGTCGGGCTCACCGGGCCGTGGAACGAGGTGACGTGCAGGATCGGGGTGATCAGCTGCTTGCTCGCGGTCCGGCTCACCTGCACCAGGGTGGGCGCGGTGCGCGCCGCGATCCGGAACCCGTCGACCGCCGGATGACGCAGCAGCTGCGGTATCCCGGTCGAGGTCACCTCCGAAGCCGCGGTACAGAACAGCCCCACCCCGACCACCCGCGCGGCGAACAGTTCGGGGAACTGCGCCGCCGCGGCCAGCACCGCCATGCCGCCGAGTGAATGCCCGACCAGCACGACTGGGCCGTTCGGCGCGCATTCGCGCAGCACCGTCGCGACATCGCGGCCGAGCTGGGCGACCGTGCAGCTCTCGGTGCTCGGGGCGCCGGAGCGGCCGTGTCCGCGCTGGTCGAAGAACACCATGCGGATCCGCGGCCCGTACCGCTCGGCCAGGTCACGGCGCTGGAAGTGGAAGGACTCCATGCTGTTGCAGAAGCCGTGCACGAACACGATCGTGGCGGTGGCCGAGTCGTCGCCGTAGGTGCGGGTGGCCAGCGACACCCCGTCGTCGGCGAGCACCACGCCCGGCTCGTCGGAGTCGATCAGGGCGAAGTTCTCGTCGCGGTATTCGTCACGTTCGGCGGGCCAGCGCACCCGCGCCCCGATCCGGCGCAGCGTGTGCGCGACCGCGAGCACGCCGATCAGGCCCGCGGTGGCCAGTCCGCCGCGCCGTATCGCCGAGCCCCGGCTCACGCGCCGGTCCCGACATAGCGACGCACGGCCCGCCCTCGGGGGGCGCACACCACCTCGTAGTCGATGGTGTCCAGCGCCCTGGCCCAGTCGAGGGCGTGCGGATGACCCGCGCCGCCGCCGAACAGCACCGCCGTGTCGCCCGCGCGCACGTCAGCGGGGTTGTCGCCGAGGTCAACCATGAACTGGTCCATACACACCCGACCGACATTACGGTGCCGGGCACCGCCCAACCACACCTCGAAACGCCCACTCAGCGACCGGAACACCCCGTCGGCGTAGCCGGCGGGCACCAGCGCGACGGTGGTGTCGCGCGGGGCGATCCACCGATGCCCGTACGACACACCCTCCCCCGCCGCCACCCGCTTGACCAGGGTGACCTGCGCCTGCAAGGTCATCGCGGGCCGCAGTCCGAAGTCACCGAGTTCCGGGATCGGCGAGAGCCCGTAGACCGAGATGCCGGGGCGGACCAGATCGAAATGCAGATCGGGCCTGGTCAGCGTGGCCGCCGAGTTCGCGATGTGCGCCTGCTCGGGTTCGAGGCCCTGTTCCTTGGCCTGCGCGATCGCGGTGACGAAGCGTTCGCGCTGCTCGTCGATCATCGGATGACCGGGTTCGTCGGCGTGCGCGAGATGGGAGAAGATGCCCCGCAACCGCAGCGTGCCCTGCTCCACCATCGCTCGCAGCGCGGCCAGGACCTGCGGATACTCCGCGGCCGACACCCCGTTGCGATTGAGTCCGGTATCGACCTTGAGACTGACGACCCCGGTACGCCCCACCGTCTGCGCGGCCCGCTCGACCGCCCGCAGTTGTGTCAGCGAGGACACCCCGATCTCGACATCGGCTGTGATCGCCGCGCCGAAATCGGCGTCGATGGTGTTGAGCCAGCACAGAATCGGCGCAGTGATCCCCGCCGCCCGCAGGGTCAGCGCCTCGGCGACCGTGGTCACCCCCAGTTCGGCGGCCCCCGCCCCCAGCGCGGCCCGCGCCACCGCCACCGCGCCATGGTTGTAGCCGTCGGCCTTGACCACCACCATCACCGCCGCGCCCCGCGCGTACTCGCGCAGCACCCGCACGTTGTGGGCAATGGCATCCAGGTCGATAACCGTCTCCACTTGCGCATTCACAACCCCTGATCCTGCCAGGACGACGCCGGTTCCCATTGCGCGGGCCGGTCGCCACCATTAGCGTTGCCGCCGAAGGGACCTCTGGGGAAATGGGGAATCATGGCTGGCACTTCGGATTTGGATCTCGATCCGACACGGACCACGGAGCTCGCGACCACGCTCGGCAAAGCCGAGTCGGAGATGGCCGCGGTGTTCGGCGCGGACACCGGTAGCGCGTCGGTGACCCTGGACGGGACGAAGGTCCCGGACGCGGTGACCGCGGCGATCGCGAAGGTCGCCACGGCGGCGAAGACACTGGTCACCGACTACGAGGCGCTGTCGACGGCGACCTCGACCGCGGTGACGGAATTCCAGGCGAAGGACACGCAGAACGCGGGTGCGATCGACACCCAGCAGGCGGCACTGGCATGAGCACGCTCGGAACCGACGAGTCCGAGGCGGTCGCGAAGGCGACACTCGGCAACCTCACCAAGACACAGGTCCTCGCCTGGCAGCCGACGACCTTGAACGCCCTGGGCGACGCGTGGTCGGCGCAGGCACAGAAACTGACGACCTTCGACGACACCGAGTACCGCGCGGTCGACTCCAGCCGGGACTTCTGGACCGGCAGCGCCGCGGAGGCGATGCGGACCAAGCACGAGCAGATCCGCACCAGCACCAAGACATTCATCGCCGCGTTGCAGGACGGCGCGTCGGCCGCGCAGTCGGGGGCGAGCACCCTGGACGCGGCGAAGACGGCGGTGGCGAACGCAGTGCGGCAGGCCGAGGCCAACGGCTACGAGGTCGACGACGACGGCACCGTCAAGATTTCGACCAGCACCCATCAGACGCTGCTGTCGCAACTGCCGGACGCGGCGTCGTACACGATGGCGGCGGGTGCGTTGCAGGTCGACGCCGACGCGTCGACGACGGCGACCAAGCAGGCACTGGAGAACGCGCGCACGGCGGCGTCGTCGGTCGAGGCGGCGATCGAGAAGGCGTTCTCCGGTCTGCCCGAGGGCGATCCCGGCATTCTCACCGAGACCGCGCCGAGCCCGTCCTCGTCGTTGCAGGACAAGTACGGGGCCGACGCCGCCGCGCTGATCGAGAAGTCGCCGACACTGAAATCCCAGCTCGACTATCTCTCCAAGAACGGTGTGAACATCACCTTCGGTGAGCCGGGAGCAGGCAGTTACACCCAGTACAACGGTGACAACAAGTCGATCGTGCTGGACGGCAATCTGAAGGACAACCCGCAGGCCCTCGTGCAGACACTCGCGCACGAGGCCGGGCACGCCACCTACAACGGAAGCCTCAGCGGTGCGACCGTCGAGGATTGCGTGAACGCGCGACTCACCAACGAAGGCGCGGCGACGCTGAACAACATGGTCGTCCAGCGTGAGATCACCGCCAACGGTGGCGCCGATATCGGGGTCGCCGGGTACACCGACACCACCGGTCCGCTGTGGGAACAGAGTTTCACCGACTACATGAAGACCACCGGCTCGCCGGAGGGCTACCAGAAGGCGATCTATCAGATCGGCCAGACCTATGGTGACAATCTGCGCCCGTCGACCGCGCCGAACATGACCTACCGCGAGTACTACACCCAGCAGTGCCGATGAGGCGGGCGACGCACTGGGTGCTCGCGGCCCTGTCACTGATCCTGCTGACCACCGCCTGCGCAGCCGGCGACGACGAACGCGCGGACAACTCCCGGGAGGGGACGACCATGACCGATCGACCGACCGATCTCTGGCAGCTGATCAGTGCCGTCGCGGCACAGGCGCCATTGACCAACGACAAACTCAACACGCTGCTCGGCACCCGCTTCGAGGGCACCGGACGGCACGACTCGGGCCCGACGACCGTCACCGATGGCCTCGAGCTGCCCAATGTCACCAATTTCAGCCGGGACAACGGCGACTGGGTGTTCTCCAGCCTCGATATCGGCGCTGAGCCGTGTGTGGGGCTCGATGAGGTGAAGGCGCACTACGGCGATGTCGAGATGACGGCGGCGCCGAGCGGCCATTCCCTCGAGGAACGGTATCTGTGGACCTCCCAGCAGCCTTGGGGCGCACTGAATTTCGCCATCCGGGAGCGTGATCGCTGCCTGGTCGGGGTGAGCCTGTACACCGCAGGGGAATACAAGAACAAGCCGTTCCCGAAGGGCTGATCACGGCTGGCTCATCTCCCGGACCACCCGCACCGCCGCCCGGATGTGTCCCAGCAGCGGTGACGCCGAGATGGGCGCCGCGGCGGGCTGTTCGTCGTAGGCGGCCAGGTTCGCCGCGAGCGCGTGCACCCTGGCCGCCGCCGCGGCCGCCCACTCCGGCGGTCGCCCCGCCGCCAGCAGCGCGCCCAGGATTCCGGACAGCACATCGCCCGCTCCGGCCGTCGCCGCCCACGACCCACCCGCTTCGTTGACGGCGGTCGCCACGCCCGGGGCCGCGATGATCGTCGCGCGCCCCTTCAGCAGCACCGTCAGCTGCCAGTCGTCGGCCAGCCGCCGGACCGCCGCCACCCGATCGTCGCCGGGAGCCGAGCCCATCAGCCGCGCGAACTCCCCGGCATGCGGTGTGAGCACCGTCGCCGCCGTCCGTCCCCGCACCAGCCCCGGTTCCTCGGCGAGCATCGTCAGCCCGTCCGCGTCGACGAGCACCGGCAGGTCGGTGGCGAGAACCTCGGCCAGCCGGTCCCGGGCGGCGCCGTCGGTCCCCGCACCCGGCCCGAACACCCACGCCTGCACCCGCCCCGCCTCCGAAACATTCCGGCTGACAACCACTTCCGGGAACCGCGCCAGCACCTCATCGTCGTCGCCCACATACCGCACCAGCCCTGAGGTGGCGGCCACCGCCGCCCCCGCGCACAACACCCCGGCCCCCGGATACTTCGCGCTCCCCGCGCACACACCGACCACGCCCTGGCTGTACTTGTCGTCGGCCGCCCCCGGCACCGGCCAGCCCGCGCCGATCGCCGCCGGTTCCCACTGCACCAGCTCGGGCTCCGGTAGCTCCAACCCGATGGGCACCAACACAATTCGCCCACACCACGGCGCAGCGAGCACATGCACGGGCTTGTAGGCGCCGAAGGCCACCGTCACCTCCGCGCGCACCGCGGGCCCGTCGACGGCCCCGGTATCGGGATCGACGCCACTGGGCAGATCGACCGCGACGATCGGGACATCGATGCCCGCGACGATTTCCGCCGCACCCGGACGCAGCGGCCCGTGACCGGAGATACCGACGATCCCGTCGAGCACCAGATCCACCCCGTCGAGCCGCCCGATCACCACGTCCACGGCAGCGCGCCCATCCACGACCCGGCCACCGGCCGCCCGCAGAGCCGCGAGCCCGTCCCGATGCGCCCGTTCCGGATTCAGCAGCACCGCCACCACGGCCACCCCACGCCGGCGGAGAAAGGAACCGGCCCACAGCGCGTCCCCACCGTTGTCGCCCGAGCCGACCAGCAAGCCCACCGCACGGCCCGCGACCCCACCGGTCCGCGCACGCAATTCCCCCGCAACCACCGTCGCCAACCCATAGGCCGCCCGCCGCATCGGCATTCCCGCTGGCACCCGCGTGAACAGCTCCGCTTCCGCCGCCCGCACCGCGTCGGCGGTGAAATAGCCACGCCGATCCGACATCGTCGCCTCCGTCCCGCCCGCACGGGCCACGCCCAGCCCGCGATCGTTCGCAGACTACGCTCCAGAACCATGTCGATGGTTCGTCACCGCGCCGCGTCCGTCCGGGTTCTCACCGGCCTGCTCGTGACCGCAACCCTGTTCACCGCCGGCTGCTCCGGCGACTCCGACGACGCCGGGAAGCCGACCCGCACGCCCCGCCCGGTGAACACCACCACCACGCAGACCTACGACGGCCCGACCGCCCTCACCGTCGACGTCTCCGACATGTCGTTCTCCCCCGCCGACGCCACCATCAAGGTCGGCGAAACCGTCACATGGGAGTTCGACGACAAGGCCCCGCACAACGTCCAGGGCATCGGCGACAAGGCAATGGGTATCAACAGCCCCATCATCAAGAAGGGCGAATGGTCCTACACCTTCACCCAACCCGGCACCTACCGCTACCTGTGCACCCTGCACCCGGATATGCGCGGCACCATCACGGTGGAGTGAGCGGGGTTCACGAACCGCCGAGCGGAGCCTCGCGCCACATATCGTCGCGCACGGATTCACCGGTCACGCCGGGGATCGACTTGTTGAAGACGACGACGTACCGGGCGCGCGCGGGATCGTCGGGGAATCCGCTGTACAGTTCGCCGCCGTAGGAGCTGGTCGAATAGATGATCGACAGCGGTGCCGTCGAATCCTGGTGTGGCTCGGACCAGCTCACGTGCGCGTTGCTCGACTCGGCGAGCGCGTCCAGATATGCCTTCGCGCGCTGCGGGGTATCGAAGTCCAGTACGAACACATGATGGTCGCCGGCCTTGTCTTCACAGCCGATGCCGTTGTCGAAGAAGATCTCGGAGGGCACGTTGCCCGGCGCAGAGGTGGGAATCTTGGCGATACAGTCGAGGTCACGCCAGCCGCTGCCGTATTCGCGCTGCGACACCAGCTCCGGAAACAGATCGGCGACCGCCTGATTCCGGGTCCCCCAGGCCTTGGTGTCCAGGTTCGCGATCGCGTCGGTCCCGAACGCGATTCCCGCGACCGCGATTCCGGCCACGACCGCGAGCACCGCCGTCACCGTGATCCACACCCGTCCGCCACGCCGCCGCGGCGCCCCACCCACCGCTGGATACGGAGGACCGGGTGTGTGTGGCGCCCACGCACCTTGGTGAGCAGGTCCGAGGTGCTGTCCGCCACCAGGCGACCCTGACATCGCGCCCGGCTGACCAGCCGCCCCACCCTGTTGGGCCACCATCGTTGCCGCGAACCGGCGCGGATCCGGCTGCGCGGCCAACGCCGTCCGCGCTGCCGCGATGAACTCACCGCAACTGCTGTAGCGTTGCTCCGGCACCTTGGCCATGGCGCGGGCGACGACGTCGTCGAGCGCCACGGGCAGATCGGTGCGCACCTCGCTCACCCGTGGCGGCGGCTTGGTGAGATGCGCCGCGATCACCTGGCCCGCGTTCGTGTAGTCGAACGGCAGCGCACCCGTCAGCAGCATGACCAGAGTGCAGGCGAGCGAATACTGATCCACCCGGTGATCGACGGTGTTGCCGGACAGCTGTTCCGGCGCCGCGTAGGCGATCGTCGCCGCGAACGAACCCGCCACGGTGAGCCCCGCGTCTCCGGCGGCCAGCCGCGCGATACCGAAGTCGGTGAGCACAGCCCGTTCCGCCCGGCCCGCTTCCGACCCGGCCAGCAGGATATTCGCGGGTTTCACATCGCGATGCAGGACGCCACGTGAGTGCGCGTAGTCCAGCGCGTCGGCGACCTGACCGAGCACGGTCAGTACCCGCGCCGGGTCCACGGTCGGCATGGCGAGCTGCCCGGCATCCCCGCCGCGCACGTATTGCATGGCGATCCACAGGTGGCCGTCATCGGTGCCGGTGTCGTAGATGTCGACGATATTCGGATGCTCGAGCTGCGCGATCACCTGCGCCTCCTGCTCGAATCGCAGCCGTGCTTCCTGATCGACCGACGCGCTCGGGACGAGCAGCTTGAGCGCGACCTGCATCGGCAGCCGCGGATGCTGGACCAGGTAGACCGTGCCCATACCGCCCTGACCGAGCACACCGTCGACGGCATAGCCCGCGAAGGACGCGCCGGTACCGAGCTGAACCATCCCTGTACTCATCCCTTTCCGAGCGGGGCCTGCGGCCAGCGCTGCTGGTAGGTCTCTTGGGCGCTGTGGTTGTTCCATTTCAGCTCGAAGACGAGGTTCGCCCGCTGCGGATCGCCGGGGAATCGAGTGAAGACCGTGGCGTCCGCGGCCAGCCCGGTCGCCGGCTCCATGCTGACCGTCACCTGCGTCGACAGCTCGGGATGCGTGACGACCTGGTCGCCCGACCGGTCCTCGACGAACAAGGCCACCGCGGCGGTCGCTTCCGCCTCGCTGCTGTACTTCTTGACCTGGAATTCGATTCCGGAATCCTTTTCGTCGCAGCGGATTCCGTAGACCTTGCCGTCCTGGTAGGACGAGCCGTAGCAGTCGGTGCCGAGCCAGCCCGCGCGCATCGTCGAGGACGGAAACAGTTCCGGGAAGGCCTCGGCGATGTCCTGGTGGTTGTCATCCCAGCCACTGATCCCCTCGATGAGCGCATCGCGCTGCACATACCCGAGCACGATCGCGGCCACCAGCATCACTCCCGCCCCGGCGAGGATCCGCAGCGCCCATGAGGTCCGACGCGGGGCGGGCAGGTGGGGGGCCGGTGCGAGACCACCCGGCCGGTACAGGTGCTGCTGTGGTGGCGGCGGGTAGTGCGGTTGCGGCGGTGACGAATGCGGCTGCGGAAACCCCGATTCCGGTTCCTGACGGAAGACCGTCGGCGCCGACCGAGGATGAGCCGGCGCCACACCCCGCAACGCCGCGGCCGCGGCATCGGCGAAATCCGCACAGCTACCGAATCGGTCGTCCCGATATTTGGCCAGCGCCCGCGCGAAGACATCATCGAGAGCCGGCGGCAGATCGGCCCGCAACGCACTCAGTCGCGGCACCGGCAGACTCAGATGACCCGCGACGACCTGCCCCGGATTGCTGTTCTCGAACGGCGTCCGGTTCGCCAGCAGCGTGAACAGGGTGCAGGCCAGCGAGTACTGATCCGACCGATGGTCCACCACCTCGGCCGACAGCTGCTCCGGCGAGGCATAGGCCAGGGTCGCGGAGAAGGTGCCGGTAGCGGTGAGCTGGGTGCTGGAATCGACCAGCCGGGCGATCCCGAAATCGGTGAGCACCGCGCGTTCGGCTCGCCCCGATTCCTGCTGTGCCAGCAGGATATTGGCGGGTTTCACATCCCGGTGCAGCACCCCGTGCGCGTGCGCGTGGTCGAGCGCGGCCGCGGTCTGGGTGATGATCTGCATCGCCCGTTCGACGGTGATCGCACCCGGATCCAGCTTCGCGACATCACTGCCCTGGATGTACTGCATGGCGATCCACAGGTGCCCGTCGGTGGTTCCGCGGTCGTAGACGCCGACGATGCCCGGATGATCCAGCCGGGCGACCACATCGCCCTCCTGCTCGAACCGCCGCCGGATCTCGGTGTCGGCCGAGACCTCCCGGTTGAGCAGTTTCAGCGCCACCCGCCGCGGCAATCGCGGATGGCGGGCCAGATACACCGTGCCCATTCCGCCTTGCCCGAGCACACTTTCGATGGTGTACCCAGCAAAGGACGCGACGTCGTTCCCAACCCCCACCCCGACGGTCCTCCCACTCGCGCAACGCCGATCTCGACCCGCAGTCTAACCGGCCGCGGGCCGAGGTCAGTGCGGCGAAGCCGCCTACTCGACTGTGACCGACTTGGCCAGGTTGCGGGGCTTGTCGACGTCGTAGCCGCGGGCCTGGGCGATCTCGGCGGCGAACACCTGCAGCGGCACCGTCGAGAGCAGCGGCTGGAACAGGGTGGGGGCGGCGGGGATCTCGATCAGGTCGTCGGCGAAGGGGCGCACGGTGTCGTCGCCCTCTTCGGCGATGACGATGGTGCGGGCGCCGCGGGCCTGGATTTCGCGGATATTGCTCAGCAGCTTCGAGTGCAGCACCGCGCGGCCCTTCGGCGACGGCATCACCACGATGACCGGCAGGCCCTCCTCGATCAACGCGATCGGACCGTGCTTGAGCTCGCCCGCCGCGAAACCCTCGGCGTGCATGTAGGCGAGTTCCTTGAGCTTGAGCGCGCCCTCCAGCGCCACAGGGTAGCCGACGTGGCGACCCAGGAACAGCACCGTCGGCACGTGTGCGAGGTCGCGGGCGATGGCGCGCACCTGCGGCGCCGTCTCCAGCACCCGCGCGATCAGCTTCGGCATGCCCTCGAGCTCGGCGAATTCCCGGGCGACCTCGTCGGGGTACTTGGTGCCGCGCGCCTGGGCCAGCGCCAGACCGACCAGATAGTTGGCCGCCACCTGCGCCAGGAACGCCTTGGTCGAGGCGACGCCGATCTCGGGTCCGGTGCGGGTGTAGATCACCGCGTCGGATTCGCGCGGGATCTGCGCGCCGTTGGTGTTGCAGATGGCCAGCACGCGCGCCTTCTGCTCCTTGGCGTGGCGCACCGCCTCCAGCGTGTCGGCGGTCTCGCCGGACTGCGAGATGGCCACCACCAGCGTCGAACGGTCCAGCACCGGGTCGCGGTAGCGGAACTCGCTGGCGAGCTCGACCTCCACCGGCACCCGGGTCCAGTGCTCGATCGCGTACTTGGCCAGCAGGCCGGCGTGATAGGAACTGCCGCACGCGACGACGAACACCTTGTCGAACTCGCGCAGCTCCTGATCGGCGAGGCGCTGCTCGTCCAGCACGACCCGCCCACCGTGCTCGTCGATGACGAAATGCCCGATCAGGGTGTCGGCGACCGCGGTCGGCTGCTCCTCGATCTCCTTGAGCATGAAGTAGTCGTGGCCGCCCTTCTCGGCGGCGGCGAGGTCCCAGTCGATGGTGAACGGCCGGCTGACCACGCCCTCGGTCTCGCCGGCGAAATCGGTGACCTGGTAGCTGTCCTTGGTGATCACCACAGCCTGGTCCTGCCCGAGCTCGACCGCCTCGCGGGTGTGCTCGATGAACGCGGTGACATCGGAGGCGATGAACATCTCGCCCTCGCCCACACCGACGACCAGCGGCGTCGACCGGCGCGCCGCCACGATCGTGTCCGGATGATCGGCGTGGGTGAACACCAGCGTGAACGCGCCCTCCAGGCGCCGCAGCACGGCGAGCGCGCTGGCGGTGAAGTCACCGGCGGTGGGGCCCTCGGCGTAGGCGCGCGCGACCAGATGCACCGCCACCTCGGTGTCGGTGTCGCTGAGCAGCTCGACCCCGGAGTTCTCCAGCTCGCGGCGCAGCGGCGCGAAGTTCTCGATGATGCCGTTGTGGACCACGGCCAGCTTGCCGCTGACATCACGGTGCGGGTGAGCGTTGCGGTCGGTCGGCGCGCCGTGCGTCGCCCACCGGGTGTGGCCCATGCCACTGGTCCCCGCGAACCGCGCGGCGCCCGCCTCGTCCAGTTCGGCTTCCAGATTGGCCAGTCGCCCGGCCTTGCGTTCGACCGCGATCGCGCCGTTCCCGTCGAGGATCGCCACCCCCGCCGAGTCGTATCCGCGATACTCCATGCGTCGCAACGCGTCGACGACAACGCCGAGCGCATCCCGGTACCCCACGTAGCCCACGATTCCGCACATGGTTCTCCACCCTACTGATCGGATACCCTTCTCGCCGTGTCAGTGTCTGCTAAGTCGCTCCTGAGCACCCTGTCCGCGCGCGGCCCCCACCGGGTGCTGCGCGGAAATCTGGGGATCGCGGGCCAGCCGGGTGTGGTGTACACGCCCGAATCGGGGTCCAACCTGCCCGCTGTCGCCTTCGCGCACGGCTGGCTGACCAGCGCCGAGAACTACAAGAGCCTGCTCGAGCATGTCGCGTCGTGGGGTTTCGTCGTCGCCGCGCCCGACACCGAACGCGGCCCGATCCCGTCACACCTGGACCTGGGCACCGACCTGCTCACCACGCTCGACATCGTCAGCAAGGTCCGCCTCGGTGACGGCACCATCAGCGTGCACCCCGACCGCCTCGCGCTCGCCGGCCACGGCATGGGCGCCGGCGCGGCGGTCATCGCCGCAGCTCAGCGGCGTGTCGCCGCGGTCGCCGCACTCTTCCCCGCCCCGACCTCCCCCGCCGCGCAGAACATCGCCCCCGACCTCGACACGCCCGGCCTCATCATCACCGGCGACGATCTGGACTCGCTCAGTTCCGACGCCCGCGCCCTCGCCGCGGCCTGGTCGGGCCCGTCGCTGCTGCGCCGTATCGACGGCGCCGCACACAACGGCATCGTCGAAGGCCGCCGCCTCTTCGCCGCCCTCGGCGCAGGCCGCTACGAACACAAAACCGAGAAAACCACCCGCGCCCTACTCACCGGCTACCTCCTCACCACCCTCCTCGCCGACAAGACCTACGCCCCCTTCGCCGACCCCGAAGCCGACCTCCCCCACACCGCGGTCATCGACCCGACCGCCGAGATCGAGGTCGAAGCCCCGAAACTCTCGATCGGAACGGTAGCCAAACTCATCCGCGGCTGAATCCGGCCGATCGACCGGTCAGTGCGCGAGATCGGCGAGTCGAATGTCGAGCACGATCGGCACGGAAACCGTCAACCGATCGCGATGCACGCCGGTGGCCACGTAGACACCGGTCGTATCGTCGAGCTCGTAGGTGTGCACCACGGGCTTGCCGGCTTCGTCCTCGATCCGCCACAAATGCCGGAGACCGGCCTCAGCGTAAAGGCGGGGCTTGTAGCGTCGATCTCGATCTTCGGACTCCGCCGAGACGATCTCGACAACAAGCTCGACTTCCGCCGGGAAGAAGCGGGCGCGGTCCGGCGAATAGGGCACGCGCGCGACAATGATGTCCGGCTCCGGCCTGCTCCGGTTGTTGAGCTTGATAGTCATCTGCGCTTCGACCGTCCGCTCCGACGGCACCACCTGTTCCAACGCGGCAGTGAGCCTACGGATTACCCGGTCGTGCCAGCTCCGCCGAGGGGACAGGTTGAAGATCAGCGCTCCATCGAGCAGCTCGGTGTGGTGGGGGGCTTCCGGGGGCAGCAGATCGAGATCATCGGCTTCCCAGCCGCTATCGCGCGGTGGATACATCCACTGCGGAATCGCGCTGCTCAATGGAAGGCTCCCTTCCGCCAGCCCGAAGTCGAAGCGGACCCGAATTCTCAGAACCCACCGCATCACGCACAGCTACCAGGTCATCGCCGAACTCGGGGTCCGGAGTCGCCGCCGAGGTGAGCAGCCGCAAAGCCTCGCTCATAGTGCGTCCTCGACGGCGGCCGGTCTCTGGGTTCCTGGACCGCTCGCCCGAGCTCAGACCAGCCAGCTTTTGCGGCGGTAGTACTCCGATTCCGGATCGTCGTCGTCATCGTCGTAGGGCGAGACGACATTGTGGGAACGGCGAGCGGCGGCGGCGCGGGCGATGGCGTCGCGTTGCTCCTGTGCCTCGGCTTCCAGGCGGGCTTTTTCGGCCGCTTCCTGATCGGCCACGAGCCGCGCCTGCTCGGCCTCCGCCTCGGCCTCGGCGAGTAAGCGGGCCAGCTCCGGGGCGGTCTCCTCCTCGTGCCGGCGGTCGCGTTCGGCGGTAGCGGCGTTGATCTCGTCGAGTTCGATCGCCAGGAGCGAGGCCCGGCGGTCGTGTTCGGCGAAGATCTGCTCGAGCTCCAGCAAGACATTCATGAGCGGGTCTCCTCGACGCGGGGGTGGGCGATCACAGCGGGCCCGCCTCGGCCAGTTCGGCACCGGTGTCGACCGGCTCCTGCGGCGGATCGGTCTGCAGGTTCTGCGGACGGTGCTCGCCGTCCTCGCCACCCTTGGTGCCGGTGGGCACGCTGGGCATCGCCGAGGACGCGGCGGGCGTGCCGGTACCGGCAGCACTGTTCGGCGTTCCCGCCTCGCTGGTGCCGTCGGAGGATTCCGCGTCGGTCGTGGTGTCGGTGGTCGGCGTCTCGCCCTCAGTGGTGGTGATCACCGGCTGACCATCGGCGCCGATCGTCACGCCGTATTCCTGCGGCTGACCGTCTGCGCCGGTGACGACCATCTTCAGGTTGCCGTCCTCGCCCATTTCGATTGTGACGTTGTTGCCGGCGACATCGAACTCCGCCGTCGCGTTCTGCACAGCCGCCACCGCATCGATCTGGCCGTCGCCGTCGGCGTCGAGCAGCGATTCCACCTGGTCGACGGCATTCTCGATGCCGTCGGTGATGGTGGAGGTGATGGTGTCCATGTTCTCGCTGAGCAGACTGGCGGCGGAGGTGATCAGTTCCTCGGCGGTCTCGGCCGCCGTGGTGATGAGGTCGCTCAGCGTGTCGTCGTCATCGTCATCGTCGTCTTTGTCGTCGTCATCTTTGTCGTCGTCATCGGTGGTGGGCGTTTCCGGGTCCGTGGTGGCCGGGTTGGTGTCGTCGTCGCCACCACCGCCGCCGTCCCCGTCGCCGCCACCGTCGCCATCACCGTCACCGTCCCCGTCACCCTTGGGGTCGCTGGTCACCGTGCCCGCCGGCCGCGGATACGGGTCGCTGTCGAGCGCCTCCACCGCGTTCTTCAGCGCCACATAGGCCTGTTTGACGGTGGTGTCGGTGTTCGTACAGGTCGAGAGATAGTTGGCGAGTTTGCCGTCGAAATCAGGCTTGAAGGTGTTCTTCAGCCACTCCTCGGCCTGCTGTTTCTGGTACTGGGAGTAGGTACCGAAGGCAATGCCGCCGACACCGCCGGTGAGCGCCCCCGCCACAGCAAACTTCGCGACGTTCCCCATGGTCATCAGATCGCAAGCCTCGATCAGCTCATCGATCTCCTCGACAGTCTTACCGCCGACCTTGACCTGCGTACCAGTGACCAGCGCCTTGACGTGATCGGCCTTCTTCGACACCGCGTCACGCAAATGCACTGTCGCAGTGGCGAACGCCGTCACCGCGGTATGCAACTTGGTCCGATCCTCGGCGGCCAGCGTCAACTGCTGCCCGAGCATCGTCGAGGCAGCCTCGGCACCCTGACCACTGCTCCACACCTGCGACATCTTCGCCGAAAGGCCTTGCTGGACAGCCAGTTCGGCGTCGGTCGTCTGGAGCGCGGCGTACAGCGCTTCGGTGGTATTGGCCAGCTTGTCCAGATTCATCCCGCGCTGCTCGTCGTACTTGGCGCAGATGGAATCTTTTGTCTCGCTACAGCTTCCGAAAGCTTTCTCGTACCGCGGAATCAGTTGGATGAAGTACTGCAATCCGGGCGAGCCCCCGGTCAGCAGCGCATCGGCGTTGGTGCCGTGCAGGGTCGGCGTCGACGCTCCGGCCATCAGCGGACTCCGCTCACGTTGTGCATGCGCTCACTCACTACACGGCCGCCGCGGCATTGGCGGTCTTCGCCGCGTTCTCTTTGTCGGTGTTCGAATAGGCCAGCGAGGCCGCCCCGACCCCGTCGCCGATCGCCTTGGTCGCGGAGCTCCAGTTGTTCAACCACGCGATCGCGACCTCGAGCCCCGCCCCGATCGCCTTGCCCTCGTTCGCGTAGTTGCGGCCGGCATCACCGGCGCCGAACGAGTTGTCGGTGATCCGTTTCACCGAGTTGGCCACCGTGCTGCCCGATATGTTCAGGTCGTTGCCCAGTTGCCCGAGCTCACCGGTCTGCACGCCGAGCGTGTTCGCATACCCCATCGCCTGTCCCCTCCGTTCGCCGATCCCGTCGCGGTCCTCCACCGCCGAGAAGACCACCTGTCTTCTTGGACGCACGAGATGCCGGATCGGTTCCCATCATCGCGCCACGAATATCGCTGTGCTCGGATTCGATCACAGCGGTGACGGTCGGCGCTACTCGCCCAGATTCCCCTGATCGGTTCGCCGCCACTCCGAGGTCCCGTCGGGATGGCGGTGGTACTCCCAGGCCGCGTAGTCACCGTCGCCCTCGACCACGGTGACGTGGTCGGCGAAGCCGTCGTGGTCGTAGTCGGACCAGACGTTCGTCGAGTCGGGGGTGGTGTCGGTGTAGGAGTCGACGATGCCGTCGCCGTCGAGGTCCTGGGCCGGGCTGTGCAGTTCCACGGCGCCGAGTTCGCTCAGCGGCGAGTGGGCGTCGATATCGGGTAGGCCGAGGCCGGGGATGTCGCCCGAGGTGACCATGACTCCTCCTCCAACGGAAAACTCGCGGATGACAGCGGCGGGTTGGCCTCCATATTGTCATCCGCGAGCGGCTGGTGGGGCGGTCGGGGCTTACTTCTTCGGCATCATCACCCACAGGACCAGGTAGAGCAGGAACTGGGGGCCGGGGAGGAGGCAGGAGAGGACGAAGAGGAGGCGGACGATGGTGGGGTTCCAGCCGAAGTATTCCGCGATCCCACCGCAGACGCCTGCGATCCAGGAGTCGCTGGTCGAACGGGTGAAGCGGCGGGCGGGGGCGGTCATGGTCGGTGCCTTCCTGTCGGGCAAGTGATGACTCCACTGTGCCGAGCGGGGGCTGGTCGCCGCATCGGTGGCAGGACTGAGACGCACCCTGATTTCCGCTGGGCCCGGCCTCAGGGTCCGACCCCGAGACGGGCAGAATTGTCGAGGTGAGCACGACATTGCAAGCGACCGGCCTGTCCGCGGGCCATGCCGAGCGGACCCTGTTCGCCGACCTCGATTTCACCCTCGCCCCCGGTGATGTGATCGGGCTGGTCGGGGTGAACGGCGCGGGCAAGTCGACGCTGCTGCGGATGCTGGCCGAGCGCGCGCCGGGGGCGGGCACGATCACGCTGAGCCCGCCGGACGCGACGGTCGGCTATCTGGCGCAGGAACCGGAGCGGATCGAGGGTGAGACGGTGCTCGAGTTCCTCGCGCGCCGAACCGGAGTCGCGCAGGCGCAGCGGGTGATGGACGCGGCCGCCGAGCGTCTCGGCGAGGGCGGGGACGACGACTACTCCCCCGCGCTGGAGCACTGGCTGGCCCTCGGTGGCGCCGATCTGGATCAGCGGGCCGAGGAGGTGGCGGCCGACCTCGGCCTCACCGACGGTCTGGCCGGCGGCCTGGCCACGCCGATGACCGGGCTGTCCGGCGGGCAGGCGGCGCGGGCGGGGCTGGCCTCGGTGTTGTTGTCGCGCTTCGACATCCTGCTGCTCGACGAGCCGACCAACGACCTCGACCTGGACGGCCTGGACCGGCTGGAGCGCTTCGTCACGGGCGTGCGGGTGCCGCTGATGGTGATCAGCCACGACCGGGAGTTCCTGGCGCGCACCGTGAATCAGGTGCTGGAACTGGATCTGGCCCAGCAGCAGGTGGGGCTCTACGACGGTGGCTACGAGGCGTATCTGGCGGAGCGGGAGATCGCCCGCAGACACGCCCGCGAGGCCTATGACGAATTCGCCGACACCAAGGCGGGTTTGGAGGCGCGCGCGCAGATGCAGCGCAACTGGCTCGAGCACGGTGTGCGCAACGCCCGCCGCAAGGGCAAGGGCGACTCGGACAAGATGGGCCGCAAGACCCGTGCCGAGTCCACCGAGAAGCAGGCCGCCAAGGCCCGGCAGACGCAGCGCCGGATCGAACGCCTGGACGTGGTCGAGGAGCCGCGCAAGGAGTGGGAGCTGCGGATGGAGATCGCCACCGCCCCACGCAGCGGCGCGGTGGTGGCCACGGCCGCGAACGCGGTGGTGCGCCGCGGCGAGTTCACCCTCGGCCCGGTCACCACCCAGATCGACTGGGCCGACCGGATCGTGCTCACCGGTGCCAACGGTTCGGGCAAATCCACATTGCTCGGCTTGCTGCTGGGCAAGATCGCCCCGGATTCCGGGACCGCCGCACTGGGTTCGGGGGTGCGGATCGGTGAGGTCGACCAGGCGCGCGGGCTGTTCCGCGGCCCGGCGGCGCTCGCCGTCACCTTCGGTGCCGCGATGCCCGACTGGCCCGACGCCGACGTGCGCACCCTGCTCGCCAAGTTCGGTCTGCGCGGCCCGCACGTGACCCGCCCCTGCGACACGCTCTCGCCCGGCGAACGCACCAGGGCCGCGCTGGCGCTGCTGCAGGCGCGCGGGGTGAACCTGCTGGTCCTCGACGAGCCGACCAACCATCTCGACCTGCCCGCCATCGAGCAACTCGAGCAGGCCGTCGAATCCTTCACCGGCACCTTGATTCTGGTGACGCACGACCGCCGCATGCTGGATTCTGTTCGCGCGACCCGCCGCTGGCACATGGCGGCGGGCACGCTCACCGAAGGGTAGTGCCACGATGGACCTGGGAATCGACACCCGCCTGACCCTGCTGATCACCGGGCTGATCTTCCTGAGCGCGCTGCTGCTCGGGGCGTGGAAATACCACGGCATCCGCACCTCACCCGACGGTGCGGCGCACATCTACGTCGACATCGCGCACCGCGCGGCGCTGCTGTATTCCTTCGCCGGGGTGCTGCTCGCGGTGTTCACCGAGCTCAGCGCCTGGCCGACGGCGGTGAACCTGATCGCCGATCTGGTGGTGCTGGCGTTTTTCGTCGGCGCGATCGCCAGCTACGTACTGCACGGCGCCCGCCGCGACACCACCAACCAGTTCGCCGGCGAGATCCCGGGTGTGCTGCGACTGGCGATGTACGGGCTGATCGCCGGTGAGATCGGCGGGTTCCTGGTGCTGTTCAGCGGTTTCGTCGCCGGTCAATTCTGACAATATCCGCTCAGCGTGGCCGTTGCGCCGTTCCGGCAGCGCGAGCCGCGGCGGACTCGGCCGGCGACGTGGGCGCCGCACAGCTCCCGGCGGCGGTCGTCAGAACGTCCGAACCACGGCTGATTCCGCCGCGCCGAACAGATCGATGTCCGACCCCAGTTCGGCGCCGATCAGTCCGGCCAGGGCGGTCGCCGTCAGTACTGCGGTGACCGTGATCAGCGACCGCGAGCGCGGCACTCGGGGCACGGTGAAAGGGGTTCGCTGCGGCCCCGGCGTGGCCCGCTCGGGCTGACCATAGCCCTCGTCGCGGATCGGCACGGTGTGCGAATATCCCTGCGGCACTTCCCGGTACCCCTGCGGGGCTTCGCGGCAGCCGGGCCGCCCGCAAGCGCCGCCACAACGATGCGGCTGGTCGGGCTCACCGTACTCGTAGTACTGATCACGGTAGTTGTGCGCAGGCAGCATGACCCGGCCCCCCTTCGAATAGTGCTGCGCGCCAAATCATCCGCCTGCGCCTAGCAGCACACGCGCCACGGGGCACACAGGTCCTGATGGCGTATGCCGATAGTAGATGGGCTGGACGGGACACGCCACTGGTCCGCCGCGGCGGGGCCGGCGTCAGCGTGCAAAACGGCCGCGCCCAGTCGTTTTACCGATTGCGACGCGCCGGATTGCACGTTCACGCCAGCCGAACGGAACTAGACCGCGGCGACCCGCTTGGCCAGATCGTCGGCCAGCTGACGCGCCTGCGCCGGATCGGTGGCCTCCACCATCACCCGCACCAGCTGCTCGGTTCCGCTGGGCCGCAACAGGACCCGGCCGGTCTCGCCGAGAATCCGCTCCGCCTCGGCGACCGCGTCACGCACCTCGGGCGCGGCCGCGACGGCGGCCTTGTCGCTGACCGGCACATTCACCAGCACCTGCGGCACCGTGGACATCACCGCGGCCAGCTCGGCCAGGGTGCGCTTGGTCTGGGCCATCCGCGCCATCAGCCGCAGCCCGGTCAGCACACCGTCGCCGGTGGTGCCGTAGCGCGGGAACACCACGTGCCCGGACTGTTCGCCGCCGAGGCTGTAACCGCCGCGCCGTAGCTCCTCGAGCACGTAGCGGTCGCCGACGGCGGCGGTGAGGACGGTGATCCCGGCCGCGCGCATGGCGATGTGCAGGCCGAGGTTGCTCATCACGGTCGCGACCAGGGTGTCGCCGACGAGCTCGTCGGACTCGCGCATGGCCAGCGCCAGCACGGCCATGATGGCGTCACCGTCGACGACCTCGCCCGCGGCGTCGACCGCCAGGCAGCGGTCGGCGTCACCGTCGAGGGCGATGCCCAGGTCGGCGCCGTGTTCGCGGACCGCGCGCCGCACCGTGTCCAGGTGGGTCGAGCCGCAGCCGTCGTTGATGTTGAGGCCGGTGGGTTCGGCGTTGATCGCGATCACCGTCGCGCCCGCCTCCCGGTAGACCTGCGGGGCCACCTCGGCGGCCGCGCCGTGCGCGCAGTCGACGACGACGGTGAGACCGGTCAGGTCCTGGCCGGTGGATTCGAGCAGGTGCTCGACATAGCGTTCGTGGGTGCCCTCGACGGTGTAGTCGCCGCGCACGCGGCCGATGCCCGCGCCGGTCGGGCGCACGGTCACACCCTCGGTGATGAGGGCTTCGATCCGCTGTTCCACCGCGTCGTCGAGCTTGTGCCCGCCCGCGGCGAAGATCTTGATCCCGTTGTCGGGCATCGGATTGTGCGAGGCGGAGATCATCACGCCGAAGCACGCGTCGTAGAGGCCGGTCAGGTAGGCCACCGCCGGGGTGGGCAGCACACCCACCGAGAGGACGTCGACACCAGCCGAGGTCAGGCCCGCGGTCACCGCGGCTTCCAGCATCTCGCCGCTGGCTCGCGGATCCCGGCCGACGACCGCGACCGCGCGCTTCTTCCCGCGCGAGAGCACCTGCGCGGCCGCGCCCGCGACCCGCATCGCCAGTTCCGGGCTCAACGATTCGTTGGCGAGTCCACGAACACCGTCGGTGCCGAACAGCCGTCCCATAAAACCCTCTACTGGTAGTAGGTCCCCGATACAGCACGAGAGCAGGCGACCAGCGGTGCTGGCAGCCTGCTCTCGCACACGTGCTCCGCCGACCGGGCTCATCCCCGCTGTCGCGGGGAGCATACATAGCGTATGCGAACCATGGTGGCCGGCAGTGCGTAAATCAGCGCTTCGAGTACTGAGGCGCCTTACGGGCCTTCTTCAGACCGTACTTCTTACGCTCGGTGGCACGCGGGTCACGCGTCAGGAAGCCGGCACGCTTGAGCGCGGGGCGATCCTCCGGGGTGACCTCGATCAGCGCGCGGGCGATGGCCAGACGCAGCGCGCCTGCCTGACCCGACGGGCCGCCACCGACCAGGCGAGCGTAGATGTCGAAGGACTCGACCCGCTCGACGGTGACCAGCGGGGACTTCACGAGCTGCTGGTGCACCTTGTTCGGGAAGTAGTCCTCGATGGAGCGGCCGTTGAGCTCGAAGTTGCCCGAACCGGGCACCAGGCGCACGCGAACGACGGCTTCCTTACGGCGGCCGACGGTCTGCACCGGGCGATCGATCACGATCGGCGCGAACTCGGTCTCTTCGACGTACTCGGCCTCGTAGCCTTCGCCGTCTTCGACGACCTCGACCACGGTCTCGTCGACCGCGTCGAACTCTTCGTTGGTGAACTCTTCAGGAGCGGTCACTGGGCCACCTGCTTGATCTCGAACGGAACCGGCTGCTGCGCGGCGTGGGGGTGGTTCGGGCCTGCGTAGACCTTCAGCTTGCCCGCGATCGCGTTGCCCAGCTTGTTCTTCGGGATCATGCCCTTGACGGCCTTCTCCACGAGACGATCGGGACGGGTCGCCAACACCTCGCCGACAGTGCGCGACTTGAGGCCGCCCGGGTGTCCGCTGTGGTGGTGGATGAGCTTGTCCTGCTTCTTGTTGCCGGAGATGGCAACCTTGTCCGCGTTGATGATGATGACGAAGTCGCCACCATCGACGTGCGGGGCGTAGGTCGGCTTGCCCTTGCCGCGCAGCAGGCCAGCGGCCTGCACGGCAAGACGGCCGAGGACTACGTCAGTGGCGTCGATGACGTACCACTTACGGGTCACGTCACCCGCCTTGGGGCTGTACGTAGGCACAGTCGTTCCCTGTCTGTCGTCGGTGTTGCCGGCCACGGGTGTGGGTCGAGACTGTCCCGGCGGCCGGTGGAGACCCGGGACATCGAGGAGACTCCGATCCGCGAACGGTTCGGCGTTCCACACGCCAGCGAGCCACGATACCAGCCGGGCATGACCGACCCACAATCGGGCACCGGCGCTAGATGACCACCGGCGGGCCCGGATCGGTCGCGCCCGCGGTGCCCGGGATCAGGTAGCGCAGGGTGTCGATGCCGGGGGTGACGCAGGCCCGGTCGTCGACCAGGCCGCCGCGCGCGGTCTCGATGCCCGCGGGCGGGACCGTGTTCGCGTACGGGGTGAACGCGCAGTTGACCGGGTCGGCGGCGACCACGGCGTCGGCCTGCCAGCCGGTCGCGGCCAGCGCGAGCGCGCCCGCGATGGCCGGTGCGCCGAAGAAGCCCTTCTTCACCTTGCCGAGCAGCTTGCCGCGACCGTCCGCGTCGGAGTCGCTGTCGAGGGCGTGCCGGCCGGAGGCCTGGGCGGGCGGGCCCGCGACGAAACCGGCCGGTCCCGGCGGCTGGGCCGCGGGTGGTGCGCTCGGCTGCGCGCCCCAGCCCACCTGCGCGGCATAGGCAGCGCCGGGGTGCTGGGGTTCCTCGTAGTCGTCCTCGTCGAAGGCGGGCTCGGTGACCAGCAGATGCGAGGCGCCGAGCACCAGCGCGTGCATCGGATGGTCGGCCACGTGCAGACGCTGGCCGAGATGGTTCTGGAAGGCCAGGCGCAGGGCGTCGTTGAAACAGACATTGCCCGCCAGCAGCACCGTCGAGGTGTCGGCGCCGATCGAGCGGGCCGCGGCCATCGCCTCGATCACCACATTGTCGGCCGAGCGTGCATCGCGCAGCGCCTCGGCGCTGACCGCGACCTCCACCGACTCGGTGGGCTGTTCGTCGTCGCCGTGCACCGCGACCACCAGCAGCGTGCGGCCGTCGGAGTACACCCCGGTGGCGCCGACGCCGGTGCGGTGCCGCTCACTCGGCGGCGAGACCAGCCCCAGCGCCCGCACATACCCCGACAGCGCGACGCTCTCCGGCAGCGGTTCCACGACCACGTCGAGCTGCTCGACCAGCGCCGCGTACACCTCCACCTTCTCGTCGGGCCAGCTGTCCGGATACGGCAGCGCGACCAGCTGCGGCTTGCCGCGCAGGTACTTGCCGATCGCGGCCAGCGGGTTGTAGAGCCTGGCCCGGAACACCAGTTCGGCGGGCCAGGTCGCCCCGGCGATCACGATCTGCGGATGCCCGAGGATGTCGCGCACATCGGCGATCGCCATCCCCAGGTCGGGTCGCTGCCGGTCGACACCGGCGGTGTGCAGCCTGCCCGCCGCGTCGGCGAGCAGGTAGGCAGGCGGGGTATAGGTGCCCTCGACCTGAACCGGGCGGATCGGCGTGTCCCCACCACCCGCGGCGACGGACACCACATCCCACCCCAGATGCAGGGCCCCAACTCGAACGGTCACAGGCTCAAGTGTGCCCGGTCGACGGACGACGCGCGCACCGTGCCCACCGATATGGTCCTGACCTGCCGGATCATGCTGCGCTCGTCCGGGCTTGGCTGACCGATCATGCCTGCGACTTCTTCAACCGCAGGCGCGTCCAGGTGATCACCGCGAGGATCGCCGTGATCACGATCAGCAGCACGATGTTCAGTACCCAGATCCCCGCCGAGTGCGCCCACAACGGGTCGTCCTGGGCGCCGATCACCAGCTCGGTCAGATCCACCGTCGACGCGCCCGCCGCGTAACCCCAGCGCGAGGGGAACAGGTACGACACCTGTTCGAGGCCGACCCGGTCGGTCACCGGGATCAGGCCGCCTGCCATCACCAGCTGCACCATGATCATCACCACGAGCATCGGCATGACCTGCTCGTTGGACTTGGCCAGCGCCGACATCAGCAGACCGAACACCACACAGCACACCGCGGTCAGCGCGATGTCGAGATACAGCTCGATGCTGCCGTTGGGGATCAACGCCCCCGAACCCGGCGGCTTCTTGCCGATGAAGGTGATCCCGATCAGCACCGCCGACTGCAGGAACGCGGTCACGCTGAACACCGCGATCTTGGCCATCAGATACGCCCACGGCAGCAGGCCGACCGCGCGCTCGCGATAGAAGATCGACCGCTCGCCGACCAGGTCACGCACGGTCAGCGTGGCACCCATGAAGCAGGCGCCGAGAATGAGCACGACCAGCAGCTGCTGCGCCTCGCCACCACTGGCGCGGGCGAACGATCCGTCGGGCTGGGCGACCAGCGGAGCTTCGGTGAAACCGTCGCTACCGGGTACCACCAGCGACAGCGCGCCGAGGATGAACGGCAGCACCACCAGGAACACCAGGTAGCCGCGGTCGGCGAAGATCAGCCGCAGCTGCCTGCGCGCCAGCGTGCTGAACTGGCGCATTCCGCTGGACTGCGGCGGCGCGCCCTGGCTGCCGCGCTGCTGCGGCGCCGGGGGTGGCGGTGGCGGGACGGCCGCCTGCCTGGATCGATAGGCCGCGAAGGCCTGATCCGGGTTGGCCGCGACATTGGCGAAGATCTCGGCCCAGTCGGTGGTGCCCAGCGCGGCTCCGACGCCGCCGGGATTGCCGGCGAAGGCGGTCTTGCCGCCGGGGGCCAGCAGCACCACCTGGTCGCACATGTCCAGGCAGGCGACCGAGTGGGTCACCACGATCACCACGCGACCGGCGTCGGCCAGTTCGCGCAGCATCTGCATGACCTGACGGTCCAGCGCCGGGTCGAGGCCCGAGGTGGGCTCGTCGAGGATCAGCAGCGACGGACCGGTGAGCAGCTCCATCGCCACCGACGCGCGCTTGCGCTGACCACCGGAGAGCCGGTCGACGCGGGTGTCGGCGTGCTGGGTGAGTGAGAGTTCGCGCAGCACACCGTCGATCACCTGCTGGCGGTCGGCCTTGGTGGTGTCGGGCGGCAGCCGCAGTTCGGCGGCGAAGCCGAGGGCCTGGCGCACGGTCAGCTGACGGTGCAGCACATCGTCCTGCGGGACCATGCCGATACGGGAACGCAACGCCTCGTACTCGGCGTGCAGATTGCGGCCCTCGAAGGTGACCACACCACCGGAGGGCTGGGTGTTGCCCGCGATGAGCTTGGACAGCGTCGACTTGCCCGCGCCCGACGGACCGATCAGCGCGGTGAGCGTGCCGCGACCCGCCTGCATGTTGACATCGACGAGCAGCTGCTTGTTGCCCTCGACGGTGAACCCGACCCCGTGCACCGTCAGGCCGAGCTCGGCGACCGGCTTCTGCCGGTGCGTCAGCGCGCCCTGGGTGACGACGAAGTCGATATTGCCGATGGTGACGATGTCGCGCTCGCGCAGCACGGTGCGCTGCTGGCGGTGACCGTTGACGAAGGTGCCGTTGGCCGAACCGAGGTCCTCGATGACCAGGCCCTCCGGGGAGGAACCGAGGCGGGCGTGATGGCGCGAGGCCAGCGGATCGTTGACCACGATCTGGTTGTCGGAGGTACGGCCGATGCTCAGGCCGCCGGGCGGGATCCGGTCACCGCGCGCGACCGGCTCGGTCGAGGCCGACTTGCGGACCGGCGGCAGCATCGAGGAGTCGGCGCGGCGGGTCATGTTGATGTTGTCCTGCGGCGCCATCGGCTGCGCGGGACGCTGCTGGTTCGGGACATGTTGCGGACGTTGCGGCTGCTGCTGGACCTGCGGATTCGGCCGCGACGGCGGCGGGAACTGGGGGCGCTGCGGCGGGTGGGGATGTTGCTGCGGCTGCGACGGCGGCGCGACCATGGTGGCCGCGTGCCGCGACCCCAGCGCGGCCGGGACCAGGTGCAGCAGCGGGCCGGTGATCGCGTCGCCCAGGCGCACCTGGGTCGGCCGGTCGATCGATACGGGCTGGTTCAGCCTGCGCGCGTCGACGAACACGCCGTTGGTACTGCCGTTGTCGGCGAGTATCCAGGCGCCGTTCTGGAAACGCAGAATGGCGTGCACGCGCGAGACCAGTGGACTGTCGACGAACAGCGTCACCTCGGGCGCGCGGCCCATGGTGATCTGCTGGCTCGCTTCGAAGACTCGTTCGGTTCCATCATGGCGCACGGTGATGGTCTGCGCCCCCGGTGAAGACATGGAGCGGATACTATGCCATCGCCCGGACATCGGCGGTGCCCCCGAGACGGCTCGAGTACCGATCCGGTGATCGACCTGCACCGGGATCCGGCCGACCAGGGGGAGTAATGTCGAAAGGCCAAGTGTTCGTTGCGATCAGCGCCGTGCTATGCGCGCTGTTGAGCGTGGGCTGCACCCGCGCGGTCGACGGCCACGCCGTATCGATCTACGACGACCCCTTCCAGGTGGCCGGATTGCCGACCACCGGCGGCCCCAACGGCCCGCGCCCCGGCGTCGCCGACACCGACCTCACCGCCACCAACGGCGACGACGGTGAGATGGATCACCTAGCCCTCAACGCGATCGCCGACATCCAGACCTACTGGCAGTCCGTCTTCGCCACCGAGTTCCCCGACCAGACCTTCGATCCGGTGCAGAAGCTGATCTCCTGGAACGCGCGCGCCCCGCGCAGCCAGGCCGTCGAATTCTGCAAGGAGACCACCTACCACCTGGTCAACGCCGCGTACTGCCGTAGCGACAACTCCATCGGCTGGGACCGCGCGATGCTGCTGCCCACCATGAGCGAGACCTTCGGCAAGATGTCGGTGGTGATGGTGCTGGCCCACGAGTACGGGCACGCCATCCAGACCATGGCCGGCCTGGTCACCAAGAAGACCCCGGTGCTGGTCAAGGAACAGCAGGCCGACTGCTTCGCCGGCGCGTTCATCCGCCACGTCGCCGAGGACAAGTCGAACCACTTCACCATCAACACCTCCGACGGCCTCAATTCGGTACTCGCCGCGACGGTTTCGATCCGCGACAGCGACCCCGACGACCCGGAGAGCGTGCACGGCTCGGCCTTCGAGCGCGTCACCGCCGTGCAGGTCGGGTTCACCGACGGCCCGCACGGCTGCAAGGGCATCGACACCGAGGAGATCGAACAGCGGCGCGGTAACCTGCCGCAGAGCTTCTCCGGCGACACCGGCCGCGGCGAATACCCCATCTCCAAGGAGAATCTCGTCGAGTTGAGCAAGGCGCTGCAGGCGATCCTGCCGGTCGAGGAGAATCCCACCTACGGATTCTCCGGCGCCGAGATCGACTGCGCCGACGGTGCCGACACCGAACCGGTCACCTACTGCCCCGCCGACAACCTCATCGCCACCGACGTCGCCGGCCTGGCCGCGCGCGGATCGGTCGACACCGAGGACGACGGCCCGCTCCCGGTGAAGGTCAGCGGCGACTACAACGGCTACGTCGTGTTCATCTCCCGCTACACCCTGGCCGTGCAGCGCGATCAGGGCCAGGAGCTGACCGGCGCGAAAACCGGTCTGCGCGCGGCCTGCCTGTCCGGGGTGGTCACCGGGCAGCTCGCCCGCTCCGACCGCCCGGTCAGCCAGGGCGACATCCAGCTGTCCGCGGGTGACCTCGACGAAGCCGTCTCCGGCCTGCTCACCGACGGCCTGGCCGCCAGCGACGCCGAAGGCAACACCGTCCCCAGCGGCTTCTCCCGCGTCGACGCCTTCCGCGCGGGCGTCCTCAACGGCGAAACCACCTGCCTCTCCCGTTACAGCTAGCCGAACGGTGGTGGGGCGGCGGGTTCGTAGCGCAGGACTCGGTTGCCGATCATCACCTCGGTGCCCGGGACCAGCACCAGCGGCTGGTTCGGGGTGAGGCGGATCCAGTCGCGGTAGCCGGGCAGGCGGGAGCGGGTGCCGTTGGTCGATCCGCGATCCACCAGTTGCGCGTCCCAATTCACCAGGTGCACTTCGGCGTGCGCGCGCGACATGCCGCCGGAGGTGTCGTCGACGCGCAGCGGGATGAGCCCGCGCTGGGCGGCCTCGGAATTCTCCGGGTCGCGACCGAGCACCGCGTCGGCGGCGAGCAGGAAGGTCATGCCGTCGTCGAGGACGAGCATGCCCAGCGGGGGGCGAACGACCTCCGACAGCGCCTGGGTCTGGTCGACCGGCATGCCGCAGACTGTGCAGAACGCCGAGCGCGGATCGCTGGGATGCGCACGCGCGCACTTGAATCCCATCACCTTCACCGCGAGCACCGTCGAACGCGCGGTGGCCTCGAGCCTGCGTTGCAGGGCTGGGTCGGGTTCCGGCGCGGGATTGGTGCCCGCCTGCCGGGTCTCGACGCCGTGCGGGTCGACGGTCGAATGATCCGGCCCGGTGGCGCTGGTGACCGCGTCCATCATCGAGGTGGCCGGCTGCATCCCGGTCGCGGGCTGCTCGGCCGGCCGCGAACCCTGGTGCGGCGCAGGCGGTTCCCGGTCGATCCGCGCGGTCGGCGGCGGCGGGCGACGGGTGGCGCCGGCCGGTTCGGCGGTCCGCACCCGGCTGCGCACATCGTTGGACCACACCACGGCCCCACCGGCCTGCGCGATGCCCTCGACCAGCCAGCCGATGCCCCGCTCCGGCGGCAGGTCCGGGATCCGGCCCTTGGCGTCGTCGGCGAACAGCGCGACGCCCCTGGCCGGTTCCGAGGCCACCCGGTCGACGGTGAACGCCGCGTCACTGCCCCGGTAATGCTCCAGACCGTGCTCGTCGGCCAGCACCGCCGTCACCGCACCGTGCAGGAAGATCGCGACACCGCCGTTGTCGGCGGCCGAGAGCACCCCGAAATCGATCGGGACGCCCGGCGAGATCTGCTCGGCGTACTTCATCAGCCAGCGGGTCGACTCGCGCGCGATCACCGATCCCGGCCCGCCGGGCGCCTCGTCAGCGGCGGCGCGGACCAGCTCGGCCAGCGATTCGAGGGCGAGCCCCGCGGTATCGCCCGGCCCTGGTCTGCCCTGCCCCCGGTGCGCCACCACGATCACCGCGCCCGCGACCCGCGCGACCGCATGACTTCCGGGCACCACTTCGACCTGCCGATCCTTCACAGGTATCGGCCTCCACCGGAACCACACAGCAGGGTCGTCGCCATGCCATCCAGACTATGGCAAAGCCCTACGGATCGGTCGCCCTGGGCGGTATTCCTCCGGTAAATTCACTGGTATCGCGGGAGGACAGCAAGGGGCGCTGTGATGATCTACTCGACCAGGATCCGAATGGCGGCGGCCCTGTGCTGCGCCGTGATCGCGACCGCTCTCACCGGGTGCGCGGTCAGCGGCACCGCGGTGCCGGGGGAAGCCGACGTGCGCGGCCTGGAGACCGGCGACTACGCCGTCGACCGGCACACCTACGACGGCACCGCCGGATCGAAAGGCGCACTGGTGGAAGGCATGCGGATGTCCGCGGCCGTCGCGCCCTCGGTGCTGATCGATCCGTCGCTGGCCTACGGCCGCGGCGGCGGTGTCGTCGGCGATGTCACCCGCGCACTGGATTTCGTCGCCAATGTCTCCAAACCCGTACTGGAGAAACGCAAATACGTGACCGGCTATGTCGCGCTCGGCGCCGACAAGGTCGATCCGGCCGACTCCAAACGCCCCGGCGCCGACGCCACCGCCGTCACCGCGTTCGTGCTGCGGTTCCCCGATGCCACCTCCGCCACCCTCGCCGCGCGCGAACTCGAGGACGTCGACCTGGCCTTCTCCCCCGACAACCGCAAACTCACCTCGACCAGGTATCCGGCGGCCTACCTGCATTGGCGGCCCGGTGTGCCCACGATCGGCGCCTTCCACGCGCACGATCAGTTCGTGATCTCGCTGTTCATCCAGCGCCCCCGCGCCGACGCGGCCGACCTCGCCTCCTGGGTCGATCGCGCCCTGGACGCCCAACTCGCCCAGCTCGCGACATTCACCCCGACCGCGGCCGACAAGCTCGCCGAGCTGCCCGTCGACCCGGACCGGCTGCTCGCCCGCGCGGTGGTCACCGACCGGCGCGGCCTGCGGCCCGACCAGTACATCTTCGGCGTCTACGACCCGGCGCATCTGGTCAACCGCGCCGACGACCAGACCGCCCGCAGGCAGCTGTTCGAGTCCACCGGTGCCGACCGCGTCGCCGTGGTGGACGGCGGGTCCATCACCCGCACCCGCGACCAGGCCGGTTCCGAGGCCCTCCTGCGGGGTCTGATCGAGTCCTCCGACCAGTACGACTCGCTGCCCGCCCCGAATGACATCCCCGGTGCGAAATGCCTCGTCCTACACGCTTCGGACGAGGACGACGACCCCTACGACTACCGCTGCTACGTCCCGTACAAGCGCTATCTCGGCATCGTCGGCGCCGAGAACGAGGCCGACGTCCGGCAGAAGATCTCCGCCCAATACGCGCTGCTCGCGAACAGCCTGTGACGTCGAACAGCAGGTAGCGGGCCTCCCATGTGTCGGGCTCGTGACGTACGATGCCGCGGACGACCGATTCCGGGGAGGGACATCGACGTGGGATTCCGAATTCCGGCCAGGGCCGTGGGTGCCCTGCTGTCGGCCGCGCTCGTCTCGGCCACCATCGCCGGGTGCGACGCCGCCGAGCCCGACGCTGCGGCCGCGGTGGACCCTGCGGTCGATCTGGCGACCCTGGACACCGGCAACTACGCGACCCAGCCGCGCGAGGTCGGCGTGGTCGCCAACCTGGACCAGGGCCGGTTCATCGAGGCCGAGCGCCTCGGTGACTTCGTCCCGACGCCTGCCGATATCGATCCCCGATTCGTGCACACCAATCCCACGATCGCCTCGGTGTTCCTCGATCCGGAGGCGGCGCTGGGCAAGATCATGGCCGTCGACCGGTTCGCCGAGGCCGCGCCGGAGTTCATCGGCGGGTTCGTCAGCTCCGCGCAGACCGAGCCCGACAACCGCGGCATCGACATGGTCAATGCCGTGATGATCTTCCCCGACGAGCAGAAGGCGGCCACCGCCGCGACCGAGCTGGAACGCCTGGACTTCGGCTACGCCCCCGGCAACCAGCCGATCGAGATCCCCGGCTACCCGGCCGCCAAAGCGCACTGGCAGCCCGATCAGCAGTCGATCGGCTCCTGGTTCGCCACCGGTCACCTGGTCGTCTACACCTGGCTCTACGACTACCTCAAGATCCATCTCGAGAAGGTCGACAAGCAGGCCCTGCTCGACCTCACCCGCAAGAGCCTCGACACCCTGGTCCCGGAGCTGCAGAAGTTCACCCCGACCCCTAGCGACCAGCTGCTGACCCTGCAACGCGACCGCGACGGCATGCTGGGGCGCACCTTGCCGCGCCCGCGCGAGGATTCCTGGATCAACCCGCCCGGCGTCTACGCAGGCCGCACGGCCCGGCACTTCACCTCCGACCCGGTCGATATGGGCATTGCCATCGACGAGGCGGGTGTCGACCTGTTCGCCACCGACGGCGCCGATGTCTACCGCGCCCGCGATGTCGCGGGCGCCCAGCGCGTCCGCGACGAACTCGGTGGCCTCACCCGCAGGTTCACCCGGTCCGAGGCACCGAAGAACCTGCCCTTCGCCCAGTGCAAGGAGTACATCGGCCGGGAGTACTTCGCGATCCGCTTCTACTGCGCGGTGTCCTACGACCGCTATGCCGCCTACGTATGGTCACACCAGCTACTCGACGCCCAGCAGCGGATATCCGCCCAGTACGCACTGTTGGTGAACGCCCGATGAGAAATTCCACCCGCACCGCGACCGCGCTGCTCGCCGTCGGCCTCACCGCCGTGCTCACCGCCTGCGGTTCCACGGTGGGCGGCACCGCGCAGCCCGCCGAGACCGACATCCGCACCCTCGACACCGGTTCCTACCCCACCGAGCCGATCAACGCCCACGACGCCGACCCGGTCCCGCCGTTCTACGAGATGGACGAGGTCGCCGGGATGCGGATCGCCGACTACGTGATCCACTCCGGCGAGATCGACCCGCGGATGACCTTCGGCAAGCGCGGCGGCACGGTCATGCCCGGCGTCCTGCCCTCCGAGCTCGGTGACAGCACCGTGCTGTCCGATATCGCCAAGAAGCACAAGATGCTCTACGGCTTCGAGTCCAACGGCACGTCCAAGGACAGCACCATCAACAGCTCGAGCGGCTGGCCGTCCAAGCAAGCCGCCAACCAGTTCACCGCCACCACGATGGTCTTCCAGTTCCCCGACGCCGAGCGCGCGAACGCCGCCGCCCGGGAGTTCTACGACGTGGATCTCGCCGCCCAGGAAGGCAAGAACCAGCCGGTCGCACTGCCCGGATACCCTGCGGCACTGTCGCATTGGCGGCCCGACTCACCGTTCCTGCGCACCCTGCTCCCGCACGGCCCCTACGTGATCGCCTTCCTGCTCTCGGTGGACTCGCCGGATCAGCAGGCGCTGGTCACCATGGCCGAGACCGCCTACGGCAAGCAGATCGCGGCACTGGACCGGACCGCTCCGCTGACCGACGAAGAGGTCATGACGCTGCCCTGGGATCCCCAGCACGTGCTCATGCGCACGCTCAATCCCGAGGAGTTGTCGTCGCCGGACGGCTCGGGCCAGTACCTGCTCACCGGCAGGCACGGCATCCTGCACTACTCCGGTGATCCACTGCCCGCGGATCGTCAGTTCGTCGAGGACCAGTTCACCAAGATGAACGCCGAGCAGATCGCGCTGTCCTGGGGTTCGGTCGGTGTCCGCACCGCCGATCCGGCGAGCGCCCGCCGCGCGGTGACCGAGAAATTGCTCCCCTGGCGCGTGGAAACCGACGCCGCCGCCCCACCGAACGTCCCCGATTCCGCCTGCGTCGAGAACAAGCAGGTACTCGACGGCAGAAAACGCTTCAGCTGCATCGTCGCTTACCACCAGTACGTCGGAATAGTAAGCAGCAACCAGCTTTTGGATGCCCAGCAACGTGCAGCCGCGCAATATGCGGTTTTCGCCAACACCCGATAATCCCGCACCTGCCCACCCCCGCCGAGTCCGATATGCTCCAGCCGGGAAAAGCGGCAGGGTGCGGCACCAAGTCAGGAGATCGTGAAAGATGGCGATGAGCCCCGGCACCATCGTCGGCGGGTACCGCGTGCAGCGCGTGCTGGGCGCCGGCGGCATGGGTACCGTTTACCTGGCCAAACATCCGAGCCTGCCGCGGATGGACGCGTTGAAGGTGCTCAGCGCCGAACTCAGCCGCGACCCGGAATTCCGCGCCCGCTTCGAGCGGGAAGCCAATCTCGCCGCGGGTCTGGACCACCCCAACATCGTCTCGGTCTACAACCGCGGTGAAGAGCACGGCCAGCTGTGGATCGCCATGCAGTACGTCGACGGCACCGACGCCGCCGCCGAGCTCGCCCGCGACCAGCACGCCATGACCCCGCTGCGCGCCCTGCGCATCACCACCGAGGTCGGCAAGGGCCTCGACCACGCGCACCGGCGCGGCCTGCTGCACCGCGACGTCAAACCCGCCAACTTCCTGCTCGCCAAAACCGACAGCGACAACGAGGACGAACGCGTCTTCCTCACCGACTTCGGTGTCGCGAAGTCCACCGACGACGCCACCGAACTCACCCAGACCGGCAGCTTCCTGGCCACCATCGCCTACGCCCCGCCGGAGCAGCTCAGCGGCGCCGCCCTCGACCACCGCGCCGACATCTACAGCCTCGCCTGCGCCTTCTACAAGCTCCTCACCGGCCAAAACCCTTACCCCGCAGCCCAACCCGCCATGGTCATGATGGGCCACCTGCACGAACCCCCACCCCAGGCCACCAAGGTCAACCCCGGCCTCCCGCACGCCATCGACCACGTCTTCGCCCGCGCCCTGGCCAAGAACCCGGCCGAACGCTTCACCACCTGCCGCGAATTCACCGACGCCGCCGCCAACGCCTTGGTCCCCGGCTTCAACCCGACCGGCCACAACACCTCCCCGACCTACCCGATCCAGGTGATGCCCCCACAGCACACCACCGACCCCCGCACGTCCCTGTCGGGCCCCGGCCAGATCTACCAGCCCCCCGGCCTCGCCGAACCGACGCCACCGAAAACCAAGAACCCCAAGCGGATCGCGGCCCTCGCGGGCGCCGGTGTACTGGTCGTCGCGCTCGCCGCCGGAATCGGTGTGTGGGCGACCAGCGGTTCCGGCGGCACCGACCCGACGCCGACCACGCCGACCACCTCGGTCAGCGCCCAGGAACCGGCGTTCCAGGGCAAGACCGTCACCCTCCTCGACGTGACCCAGCCGAAAGGGTTCGGGATCTACCTGACGGGCAGCCCACAGACTCAGTTCTTGGAGAAGCTCGGCTTCGTCTACAACTTCGAGTACACGAACACCGAAGGAGAGGCCTCGCCGAAAGAGGTTTCTGACGGCTACGGCACACTCGAAGCCCCCGACGACAGCTACGTCGTCGTCCTGCGCAGCGACCCGCAAGCCGGCGGCGGCGGCCTCCTCGGCCTGCCCTACGGCATTACCAGCACCCGCGCGATCGTCGTCCCGATCGACGACCCGAGCACCGTCGCCGCCATGCGCAACTGGACCCCGGATTCCGAGTCGATCCTGCGCGAAAAACTTGTTCCAGCACTGAAATCCAAGATTCGCTAGAAGCTGAACGATCCATGGGGGGATGCATTGCGTTCCGGACTGCGGCGCCCGTCTGCGCCCAACTCATCCTTATTCAGGGCGCCACTCGGCGCCGCTGTGGCTCTCGCCTGCCTGCTGACGACGGCCTGCGGTAACGAGCAGGAATCCACCGCGACCACGACACAGGTCGACCTCGCCGCATTGGAGGTCGGCAATTATCCCACCGAGGCAGTGGCACTCGGTAAGGCCACGACAGACGAGCAAGCTGCGCTGGTCGAGGCGCAGCGACTGGCCGAAGTCGTGCCGCTGCCACGGGAAATAGACCCGGCGTTGAACTATGCGCGCCAGTTCAACCAGAGCCGCACATTCACCGATGTCTCGATTCCGCCGATATCCCGGGAACTCCTGCTGAGCCGCGAGAGATTCGATGCGGTGGCACCAGGCTTCATTTCCGGCCATTTCTCCCAGGCACGAACCCATGCCAACGCGAATCTGTCGTGGGAGATGGCGAACTACATTCTCCTGTATTCGGATGCCGACGCGGCGAAGCAGGCCGTACCCGCGATCGCAGCCGAACATCGCCAGGCACTCGGCGACAAATACACCGAAACCCGGATCGACAAATACCCGGATGCGCGTGCGACCTGGACATCCACGTACGACGCGCTGTACGTCTGGCACTCGATCGGCCGCTTCCTGATCCTGACCGTCATCAACGACCACCTCAGCGAAGAGATCGGCGCCGACGACCTGCCCGGGCTGACCGCCCATGCATCGCAGGTCATCGGCGCGCTCCCGGCTGGGCTGGAGAAGTTCCAGCCGACCCCACGCGAACAGTGGAGCACCTTGGATCGCGATATCGACGGACTGCTGTCGATGGCGGTCCCCGCGGCCAACGACGGCGGAGCCACCGGCACCACCGTTCCGGCCGTCTACCAGCGACGCGGCGCGCTGCATGTCGCGCAGGTGACCGACAAGGACGAAGCGCTGTTCGACGAGACAGGCGTCGACCTGGTCGCCTTCAATGGCGGCGCGCTGTATCGCGCCAAAGATCCTGCGTCCGCACAACTCCTCGCCGACCGGCGGGCACAACTCGGCCGGCTCTACGTCATCGCTCCCGGCCCGACCGGGCTTCCGTCGGCGAACTGCCATGAAAGCCGAGAAGAATTCCGAGGTTCCACCCCCCGATTCCACTGTTCCATCGCGGTCGGGCGATACGCGGCCGAAATCGGTGCCAACCAGCTGGCGGACGCGCATCAGCGCATTTCCGCCCAGTACGCACTGCTGGCCGAAGCCGAGTAGGGACCGATGATGCAGGGAAAACCCCTACGTAAGTATCTTTTCGGAGCGGCCGCAGTCGGTCTCGCCGCGGCAGTGCTGGTATCGACCGGCAACTCCCGGATCGACGGCACCGCCATTGCCGGCGAGATCGATGTCAGAACCCTCGATGTCGGCAAGTACCCCGTGCTGCCGGTGAGCGCCTACTACGAATACCGCAACGACTTCAGCTACGGGCAGCGGCTCGCATCGATGCGGCTGGCCGACAGTCTGCTACTCGGAACCGATATCGACGCGACACTGAAGTACGGCGACTGGGATTCGTTCACTGCCGACACGCTGTTGAGTTCGTTCAGCGACAGCGTCCAGCCGGCACTGAAGGAGCACAAACTGCTCTACGGATTCGCTACCGGCAGCACAGATATCGAGGACTACGAGTCGTTCGTCCTCTCGCCCGGCGATGACGCCGTCGCCGACTACCAGCGGCAGTATCGCCCGACCTTCTTCGGGATGTCGGTCATGCAATTCCCCGATGCGGCTGCGGCCGCCAGCGCCGCCGAGGTCATCGAACGGCTCGACTTCGAGGTAGCTCCCGACCAGAACCAGCGGGTGAGCCTGGACAAGTATCCCTCCGCGCATTCGCATTGGCGGCCAGGCGTCCCGACATTGGGGTCGATAGTCGCGCGAGGCAACTATGTCGTCAACCTGCAGGTCGGCAAACCGACGCCGGACTTGGCAGCGTTGACAGCACTGGCCACCCAGGTGCTCGATGCGCAGCTTCCACGGCTCGACAAGTTGCCACCGTTGACACCGACAGAAGTGCTGATGCTGAACAACGACCCGGGGGGCGTGCTCGAACGTGCACTGAACTCCCAACGCCTCGGCGGTCCGGAACCCGAGCACTCCGCGTCGTATGGCCTGCAAGGCTACTTCCACGTTCGACGTGACAGCTTCGCCCAACGGGACCTCTACCAGAACAGCGGTGTCGAAAAAGTTGGAATCGGTTGGGACGCCACGGTGATCCGCACGCGCGATGCCGCCGGCGCCGAGCAGTTCCAGACCGGATTGTTCGACGGTCCAGGCTTCATTCACGCCGACGCGCCCACCAACGTTCCCGACACAACCTGCACGGAGAACGAGGTCACCTCCGCCTACGTCAAGCGGTTCACCTGTTCGGTCCGCTATCGCCAGTTCGTCGCCACGGTGTCCAGCGACCAGCTGCACGACACTCACCAACGCGCCGCCGCCCAGTACGCGACTTTCGCCAATGCTCAGTAGTACACGGCGACCGACGGATACCGCGGTCGAACACTTGCCAGAATCCGTACCGTCGAAGGGGCCACTGTGCAATCCGGACCACATCACCCGAGAGCAACCAACGCCCGGTGGCTGCGGTCGTCTCTTGCGGCAGCAATCGCAGTTTCCTGCATGCTCACCGCGGCCTGTGGCAGCGACGATGAAGTCGCAGCACCCACCGCGCCGGAGATCGACCTCAGTTCACTGAACGTCGGAAACTATCCGCGTGAGCCTGAAATTCTGGGTACAGTGCGAACCGAGGACGAGGCACGTTTTGTCGAGGCAATGCGCCTTGCTGAAGTTGTTCCGTTGCCGTCGGATATCGATCCGGATTTGAAGTTCACCTGGAACAGGAACACCAGCAGGACATTCATCCGAGGTGAGGACGCCATTGTCCAGCAAAGGATGAACGCACACCCTGACGACTTCAACGCAAGCACACCCGGTTTCATCGGCGGCTTCTACTCCAATGCAGACTCCAACCGCCACAAGAATCTTTCATACAGTTTAGAGAACTTCGTCCTCCTCTTCTCCGATGAAGAATCTGCACGCAATGCGTCAGCCGCACTCGCGGAGGCGCATCGCCAATACTACGCGGGCGAATACCAGATCGTCGACATTCCGGGAATATCCAATGAGATCTCGTATTGGAATCCCACCTGGTCGAAGATAACCACGTGGTCTGCCCACAAAAACTTTGTGATACGCACGTCGATCGTTGACAATCTTGCCCGTGAAATCGAGATTCCCGACCTGCCCTCGCTGATTACACGCACCGAGACCTCCTATGCAAAGGTTGCCACCGGAGTAGAAAAATTCACACCGACTCCTCGCGAAAACTGGATGACCCTTCAGCGCGACGTCGATGGCATGATCGGACGAACCGTATCCGGCACGTACGGAATGGACCCCGAAGACATCATTCCCGTCGTCTACACAGGCAGGTCCGTCCTGCACGGCTCTCGGAATACGGAGCGAGACGAGCCGTCCATCGCCGATTTCGGAGTGGATCGCGCGTCATTCAACGGCGGGGCCCTGTACAGGGCCCGTGATGCCGAATCCGCGCAAAAGCTTGCGGCCAAACTTGCACAATTGGGAAAATTCTACAAGCCCGCCGAATCGCCAGCAGGTCTACCCATCGCGCGATGCCATGAAGTTCGTAAGAAGTCCGACGCGGGAGCTAGGTTCAAGTGCTCCGTCGCTGGTGGCCGGTTCGCCGCGGAAATATCCGCAGACCAATTGGCAGATGCCCACCAGCGCATATCGTCTCAGTATTCAATGCTGATCAACAGCAAGTAAGGAGCCGGTCCCATGGTTCGCAGTGGACTTTTCCCCCACGCCAACAAGGCCCTGATCAGCGCCGCCATTGTATCGCTCGCATTCGTCCTGTCGTCCTGCGGTTCAGAGATTGACGGCACGCCACTCGCCGGTGAAATAGATGTTCGCACGTTGGATGTCGGCACGTACTCAACCGTTCCGGTCGACCAGGTCGACGAATACAGCCCGAACTACAGCAGCGGCAGGGAGCTTGCTTCGTTCCGTCTCGCCGACCACCTGATTCTGGGGACCGATATCGACCCCAAATTATCCTACGGTTTTTGGAAATCGATCCCGCGTCCAAGTGCTGCGACCAACGTTACCAAAGCCGTCATATCGACCCTGGAAGCCAACCGGATGCTTTACGGGTTCGGGACGGCAAGCAGCGATCAAGTCAACTACACGACCTTCGCACTCGCACCTGGCGACTTTGTCCTTGCAGATATTCAACGGAATCTGAAACCAACATACTTCGGCCTGACGGTCTTCCAATTCCCCGATGCTGACGCAGCAACCAGGGCCGCCGCGGATATGGAGCGCGCGGATTTCGACGTGGACCCGAATGCAAATCAGCAGGTTCAGATATCGAAACACCCGAGCGCACATGCTCATTGGCGGCCCGGCGTACCCACCATGCTCACGACAATATCCCGTGGCAGTTACGTTATCAATCTCCTGGTCGGAACTGCCGAACCGGAGCTGCCCCAACTGACAGCCTTCGCCGAAAAGATCCTGGATGCTCAGCTTCCCAAACTGGATGGCGTTTCCCCACTATCGCCCATGGAGATACTGAAGCTGAGCGAGGACCCTGACAAGATTCTTCGACGTGCCCTCAATCCCGAGCAACTCACTGTTCCAGACCCGGAAAAGTTCGCGACCTACGGACTACAGGGGTTCTTTCACATGAGACGAGACCAGGCGGAGCGGCGCGCCATGTACGAACAAGTGGGCGCGGACCGTTTCGGCTTTGTTTGGGGAACTCAGGTAATCCGCACCCGTGATGCGAAAGCGGCCGAGTCGCTCGCCTCGACGGTGCTGGACGGCCCGAAGACCGGACCTGCCGACGCACCGCCAGGTATCCCGAACGCCAAGTGCGTGGAGAACAAGGAAACCAGCCTCACTGTCAAGCGCTTCTCGTGCGCGGTTTCATACCGTCGCTACGTCGACATCGTCCAGAGCCACCAACTCACCGATGCGCACCAACGAGCAGCGGCGACCTTCGCCGTGATGGCCAACAGCCAGTAGACCTTGTGGCCTACGCCACAGTAGCGTCGATCAGCTCCTAGCCAAGAGTTGGGGACAGCCACAGTCCTTGCACTCCTGAGCTTCTCGGTCGCAGCGACCACGACCAGGCCTGTCGCACCGACCAGTCAGTGGCTGGCACCAAGGGATCGCGAAGAAGCCTGCTCATTAGGTAGGGTGAGCGAGGAGCCAACCCACTCGCCGTCGATCGGTCAGCACAGTGGGAGGAGGGGACCAGGGGTTGGCCATCTGCGTTCGGACCATGTCCGGTCGTTCCAGACGACCCGCGTCCGAGCATCGACCAGGGGGAAGTACGCGCCAGTCGACCCGACTCCGGCACGATCCAAAACTTTCTGGAAATTGATGGAACCGATCACCAGCGGTCGGCGTCCAAGTATATGAGCTGGGAGTACCAGTCCCAGCACAGACGATCAGCAGGTCGAACCTGAAAGGAACCACCATGGCAGGACAGCTCAATGCGAGCAACGAAGACATCGGCAACTTCGCGAAGGACATCGAGAAGCGTCACGGCGACCTGATCGTCGCGATTCGCACGCTGAAGCAGAAGGAAGACACCACCACCGCCACCTGGAGCGGTGCTGCCCGTGTCGCGTTCGACTCGTTCATGGAGCGGTACTACTACCAGGCCGACAAGCTCAACGACAAGCTGCTTGAGACCTCGGAGAAGCTGGTCAAGGCCGGCTCGCAGTACGAGTCCCAGGACACCGAATTCGCGCAGCGAGTGAAGGACCAGGTCTCGAGCCTGGACCTCCCCGCGCTCTGATTCTCATACCTCAACTCTCTGACTAAGGAGCTCAGATGGCTAGCGATCCCTCACGGATTTCCGCGAATTTCGGCGAAGTCGAGTCCGGCGCCGCTGGAATCATTTCCGAAGCCCGCAACGTGATGACGATGCTGGAAGACTTCCACAAGACGGTCACCGACTTCGTGACCAACAACTGGCAGGGTGACGCGAACGACGCGTTCACCCAGATGCAGAACCAGTGGAACACCCACGTCCAGCAGCTGAACACCACCCTCGAAGGTGCCGGTCAGCTCGTCAGCTCCGGTAACTCGGACCTGCAGGGCACCGACACCGCGCTCGCGGGTCTGTTCTGATCTCAGCACGACGCAGTCAGGCCCCGGCACTTGCCGGGGCCTGACTTGTTTCACAGACGAGGTCAGGTGCCGGTACGTCGCGTGCGGCGAGGCAATTCGCCGGTCCCTCTGGTGTTTCTGGACGTCGACGGACCGCTTCTTCCTTTCGGTGACGGCCCCGGGCGCGAGCCGCGCAGAGTAGTCGAGTCGGACTCGCACTTCTCACGGCTCAGCGTCGAGGTGGGTGGCCGGCTGGCGGAGCTGCCGTGTCAGTTGGTCTGGGCCACTACGTGGGAAGACGCGGCCAATGCCGAGATCGCGCCACGGCTCGGGCTGCCGCAGTTGCCGGTCGTGCGATGGCCGGAACCCTCCGCTGAGGACGAACGGGAAGATCGTTGGTTCGGGCTGTGCTGGAAGACCAGGACGCTGGTGGACTGGGCCGCCGGACGCCCGTTCGCCTGGGTCGACGACGAGATCACCGACGCCGACCGCACCTGGGTCGCCGACCGACACCGCGGTACGGCGCTTCTGCGGCACGTCGAGTCATTCCGCGGACTCACCGGCGCGGACCTCACAGCCCTCGACCACTGGCTGCAAGCAACCCCGTCAACGTTCGGGTCGTGAGCTGAAAGGGCTGTGAGCGTATGGCACGCTCTCACGCCTCTGGTCCATCCCAGGACAGGGGCGCCTGCCGCTGAAGGCCCATTGCAAGAAACTTTGCATGTCGGCTGGACATGCAAAGAAATCGGCCGAATCTTTACATCTCGACCCGCTGGACGAAGCCGCCCGAACCGAATCATGCTGCTCATCCCGTGCGACGCCGGTACCGGTTCAACAGGTACTTGTCCACCGCCACCTTGGTTGACCTCCAAACACCGTCCGAACCTTGGTAGGCCTCCAACCTCCCACGCGAGGCGGCCTGCCGGAGTGCGGCGTAGCTGACCTCGTCGGAGGCGAGGCATTGCAGGGCGACGAGGCGGCTCGGGCCCGCGATTCCCGGCACGACGAACCGGTGCAGGTTGTCGATGACGCTGCGCGCGAACAGCTCGGCGAGCAAACCGTAGTCGCCACGATCTGCCCGATGCAGCGCTTGGAGGTACTTCGCACGGTCGCGTTTGAAAATGATCGCAGGTGGAAACCCGAGGCGGACAAGGATCAGATTGAGGACGAGACGACCGGTCCGGCCGTTCCCATCGAGGAAGGGGTGGATGTTCTCGAAGTCGCAGTGAATCCGTGCCAAGTGCAGCGGAATATCTTGCGGAGCAATGCTATCCGCACCCAACGCGGACAAGTCCCCGCCGAAGGCGTTGACAGAATCCACCCATGTTCGGACACGCGCGGGAACATCGACCCAGGGCGGGGGCTTCATGCCCTCCGCGAAGGATTGGATGTCGTGCTCACGGAACCCGCCGGGACCTTCGGATGGGCGAGCCTGCGGGTGCGGCGCGGACTCCCACACATGACGCATCACTTGCTCGTGGATGCCGCGGACCTCGGTGACGGTGATCAACTCCTCGCCGCCGAATCCATCGATCGACGATGCTTGGGCATACACCCATTGGGCCGCCTCGCCATAGCCCAACACCTCGAGATAGTCGCTCAACGGCTTGGCTCCGACGGCCTTACCGTGCTCGAGCAGCGCCTCGACTTCGCGCAGCACCAGCGTGTTGCCCTCGATCGCGGTCGAGTTGTGTGCTTCGAGATGCCAGATGTCGTCCCAGATCGCCGCCGCCTCAGCCGGCAACGGTAGACCGCCGTAGCGTCGGAGTTCGACCAACGACTCCGCGAATCGCGCGAAGACGGTGCTTCGACTGGGACGTCCACGTACCACAGGCTCACCCTCTCAAAAGTGTCACAGCTGCCGAGTACCTAAATGTACAGAACACTTTGCCGAAGTTGTAACAGCAGGCGAATACCTAATTGATTAGAACAACTTTGATGCCGCCTCGCTCGCAGACCCACGCCTACACGGCTGCGCGAGCACCGCAACCCCTCGCCAAGGCGGACTACCAGGGATTATGAACTTTAAGTATAGTTAGTTGAAATGTAGTTCAACCTCGGAGGCGCTCGTGATCGCCAAGCCGTCGGACATGTTCGATCGAACGCGGGAATGGGAAGCGCTGACCAGGTTCGTTACCAGTGGGCAGCCGCACGCGACGCTGGGGATCGTGTCGGGCAGGCGTCGGCAGGGCAAGTCTTTCCTGCTCGAGGCGTTGTGCGAGGCCACGGGGGGCTTCTACTTCGCGGCCGATCAGGCGACCGAGGCGGAGTCGCTGCGATACTTCTCCACCACTGTTGCCGACTACTCCGGTTCGGCGCTGCCGGTCAGTTTCGACGACTGGCGCCAAGCGATGGATGGGCTGCTCGCGGTGACGGCTGAGCGTGAGGTGCCTGTGGTCATCGATGAGTTTCCGTACCTGGCCAAGGCATCGCCGGCGCTTCCGTCGATCGTGCAGGCAGCGTTGGCGCCGCGTCGCGCGGAGCGGATGGGGTCGCGCGGCAGGTTGTTGCTGTGCGGCTCGGCGTTGTCGTTCATGGGCTCGTTGCTCTCCGGGGATGCGCCCCTGCGGGGCCGGGCGGGTCTGGAGTTGGTGGTGCCCACCCTCGACTACCGGCTCGCCGCCGAGTTCTGGGGAATCGAGGATCCGCGGTTGGCGGTACTGGTGCACGCGATCGTCGGTGGGACACCCGCCTACCGTCGCGAATTCGTCGAGGACGACACCCCGTCCGGGCTGGATGATTTCGACGACTGGGTCGAGCGGACGGTGCTCAATCCAGCCAGCCCACTGTTCCGCGAGGCCCGGTACCTGCTGAGCGAGGAACCTGGACTGCGCGATCCCGGCCTGTACCACTCGGTGCTTTCCGCGGTGGCGCACGGCAATCCGACGACCGGCGGGATCTCGTCCTACGTCGGGCGTAAGGCCAGCGATGTCGCTCATCCGGTGGCGGTACTGGAAGACTGCGGGCTGCTTCGGCGGGAGCCGGATCTGTTCCGCGGCAACCGGATCCTGTACCGGATCAACGAACCGCTGGTGACCTTCTACCAGGCAATCCTGCGTCCCGATTGGGCCCAGTGGGAACGGGGCCGGGATACCGCCCAGCTGTGGCAGCGCCGCCGTAGCCGATTCGACGCCAACGTCCTCGGTCCACATTTCGAACAGATCTGCCGCGACTGGGTCACCAACTACGCACCTCCCGAAATCCTCGGCGGGTATCCGGGCACTGTGGGCAGTGGGATCGTGAACGACCCAGCCAACCGCACCACCCACGAAGTCGATGTCGTCGTGTTCGGCGAAGGGCCCGACGGCACCGAATCCCTGCTGTCCATCGGCGAGGTGAAATGGAACGACACGATGGGGATGGGCCATCTCGATCGACTACGCCGCATCCGCGACCTGCTGTCAGCGAAGTATGACACCTCACGAACCCGGCTGATCTGTTACAGCGCGGCAGGTTTCATGCCTGGATTGGCGAACGAGGCCGTCCAGGGGGCTGACATCGTGCTGATCGGCCTCGCAGACCTGTACAGATAGCGGCCGTGCGCGGCCGAGCCTTCGATGTGGCCCGGGGTCAAAAGCGCCGATTCGGCAACAAGCCATCTATAGATGGTCGACGGGAAGGCGTCGGCTCGGAAGTCTCGTAGAGATGTCCGAATCTGCCGTCGAGAACGAGCTCGTGGCGATTCTGGGACAGCATCTGGCCGAGTTGCGCGTGGCCAGGGGGCTCACCCAGGAGCAGGTCGCGCTCGCCGCAGGGGTCAGTCGCCAGTACTATCAGCTGCTCGAAGCGGGCCTACGCACCCGCAAACCGCGGACACCGGCGAATCCGACATTGTCGACGCTGATCTCGGTGAGCAGGGTGCTCGGCACACCGTTGCCCACACTCCTCGGCGAGGTGTTCGGGCGCAGTAGAAGCTAGGCGCCTCACAACCCCACCCGAGCACCTCCGACTACCTGTTCACAGGCCGATTACACTCCGGCCCAACCATTTTCGGCGTGTCGTAGCCGACGGCGGTGGCCGTGGTCGAGAGCAGGCCGAACTCCCCATGTCGTCGCCGGCGCTTCCGTCAATCGTGCAGGCCGCGCTGGCGCCGCGTCGAGCGCAGCGGCTGGGTTCGCGTGGCCGGTTGCTGCTGCGTGGGTCGGCGTTGTCGTTCATGGGTCGTTGCTGCCCGGGGAGGATCACAGCAGACGACGGCAGCACCTGCTGCCAGTAAGTGTATTGCACTTCCATCCTAAGTGCCGTACACTTTAGATATGCGGTTCAGGATCATCCCCAGCGCATACAAGCACGGTATCGATGCTGCCGAGATTGCCGCCGTCCTGTCCAACCCGCGACTGTGTGTGTCCGCGGATGCCCGTCTTGAAGGTGCATCCTTGGTCCTGTTCATCGGCGCGCCGGCGGTCAACGAACCGGACATCGAGGTCATCGCCGACCTCGCTGCCGATCCAGCTGTCGTATTCCACGCAATGATGCTGCGTCCCACGCAGGTCGCCAAGTTGGGAATCGAGCACTATCCGTATCACTTCGCCCCGAACTACGCGCGCCAGCGCCGCTGACCCCGAATGGAGGAACCCCTGATGTCCAAGCTGACCGATGCCGACTACGAAGCAATGGCTGCCGACTACGAGGCCAACCCGATCACTGCCGATGAAATCATCGACATCGCCGTAAATCCGGCACTCCTGCGCATGGGACGCCCCCGCGCAGGTGAGCGAGAGGCCAAGGGAAAGACACCGACCACGTCGGTTCGTCTTCCCAAGAGCATTCGCGCACGCTTGCACAAGCGCGCCGAGGCCGAACACGTTTCCGAAGGTGAGATCATTCGTCGCCTTCTGGACGCGCACCTACCTGCCTGAACAACCAGCCCGGATGCTGCGTTGTCGACCCGAGGCAACGTCTGAAGGTATTTCTCACAGTCCCACGCGGGCTCCGGCAACCACCTGTTCGCAAGCCGATTGGACTCCAGCCCAACCATTTTCGGCGTACTGGCAACCCACACTGACCTGGACACCCCGATCCACGATGACCTGCCAGCGGACGGTGGAGCCGTCGGCGGGGCGTTCTTCGTAGGAGAGGCCGGGGCGGCCGGCGAAGGTGATGTCGCGGCGGACTTCGGTGACGGTGCCGGCGGGTTTCTTCTTGATCTGGGCGTCGAGGTCGGCGGCGATCTCGTCGTAGCCGGCGCCGGCGTTGACCAGCTTCGGGATGACGGTGATGCGGCGGCGGGCGCCGTCGTCGGGGACCAGGTCGGCGCGGACGGTGGGGTCGGCGGCCGGGGAACGGTGCCAGCCGGTGGGGACGTCGACGATGACGCGGCCGACCGATGCGGTGGTCGGTGGCGGTGGGGTCTTCGAGGTCGACGGGGCGGCGGTTGTGGTGGTGGACGTGGTGGTCGGCTCGGCGGCCGAGACTTCGGGGTCGCCGGAGCCGCCGAACAGGAAGAAGCCGCCGATCGCCGCGGCGGCGACAACGACGGCCAGGGCGGCGGCACCGTAGTACAGGGGCCGGTTGTCGACGGGGTTGGTGGCCGCGGCGCGTTCGCGCAAGGGCTGCATCCATTCCGCGGCGGGCGGGATCGTCGGGGTGTAGGCGGGGGCCTGGGGAGCCGGGTGGGACAGGTCGGTGCCGGTCAGCGGGCTGACGGTCGCCCTTGCGCCACAGACACTCTCGGTGACGGTGGTGATCGCCGCCAGGACGGCGGGATCGGTGGTGCCGAACACCTGGACCACATCGGCGGGGTGCTCGGCCAGCAGCCGGGTGAGCAAGGCCTCGAGGCGGTGCCAGCCGTCCTCGGTGGCGACTTCGGCCGCCGACAAGGTGGGTTCGGCTTCGACCGCTTCGACGAAGGTGCCGTTGGTGTCGTAGCCGACGGCGGTGGCCGTGGTCGAGAGCAGGCCGAACTCGATGACCGCGGTGCGGCGGCTGCGGCGGGTCGCGGCGTCGACATCCGAGGCGCGCACCGCGCAGGTCTCGAACACCACCTCGTGGGTGAATTGCCGTGCGGCGGTGGCGAACAGCTCGAGCGCGCGCGGGCCCCAGACCGTCGGATGGACGACGACGATGCGGTCACACGGCACCGCGGCGCCCAGCTTGTCCATGATCGCGGCGAGTACCGCCGACAGCGCCTGCCCGGCGCTCGGCATGCCCGGCGGCATGGCGATCCGGTCGGCGTCGAGGTACTGGATCGCCGACACCACCTGGGTGGGTGGTGTCAGCGGTTCCCCGACGACGAGCTCGGACCCGTTGCTGCCCAACACCACCGACGGCGGACCGTCCCAGTGCGTGGTGGCGCCACGCGCCCACACCTTGGCTTCGCTGACAACCAGCTCGACGGCGGTCATTCCGGCTGCGGCATCCAGGCGGTCTGGACCAGGCCCTCGCTGTTGCGGGTGACATAGGTGCCACGGCCCGGCGGCTTCGGGCCGGGACGGGTGGTACCGACCATCACGCCCTCGTCCTTGCTGCAGCTCATCACGAGCGCGGCCGAGCCGAGATCCTTCATCCGCGCCAGCGTCGCCTCGTACATGGCGCGGCTGGCACCACCGGAGCGACGGGCGATGATCAGGTGGAAGCCGAGGTCACGCGCGTGCGGGAGATGCTCGACGAGCGCGGCGACCGGGTTGCCCTGCGAGGTGGCGACCAGGTCGTAGTCGTCGACGATGACATACAGTTCCGGACCGCTCCACCACGACCGCTCGCGCAGCTGCTGCGGCGTCACCTCCGGACCGGGGGTGCGCTTGGCCACGTAGCCGGCGAGGTCGTTCATGTTGGTGGTGAATTGCGGTGCGGTGGAACCGTATCCGGCCTGATACCCCTCGGGGATGAGGCCGAGCATCGTGCGGCGGTAGTCGCCGATGATGAAGCGGGCCTCGTTGGGGGTGTTCGAGGCCGCGATGCCGTCGATGATCGAGCGCAGCAACGTGGTCTTACCGGACTCGGAGTCACCGATGATGATGAAGTGCGGGCTCTCCGCGAAATCGATGTAGACGGGCGCGAGTTCGGCCTCGTTGATACCGATCGGGATACGCAGGCACTTGGTGCTGGGGTCGACGCGCGAGGGCCAGTTGCCCGCCAGGTACAGCAGCTGCTCACGGGGCAGCTGATCGGGCAGCATGCGGACCTGCGGCGCGGGCCGGCCCGGGGTCATCCGGGCGATGGTCTCGACCGCGGCGGTGACCGCCTGACCCAGGTTCGCCTGGTCGGCCGAGCCGTCGATGCGGGGCAGACCGGTGAGCATGTGCAGGCACTCGGCGGTCATACCGCGACCGGGGCGGCCCTGCGGCACCAGCGAGGCGAACTTGCGGCCCAGGTCGGAGTCCATCGGGTCACCCAGGCGCAGCTCGATCCGGGTACCGATCTGGTCCTTGAGCGCCGGGCGGGCCTCGGCCCAGCGGTTGAGCGCGATCACCACGTGCACGCCGTAGGACAGACCCTGCACGGCGAGGTTCATGATGGTCTGCTCGAGCGCGTCGAAGTCCTGGCGGATCGAGCCGAAGCCGTCGATCACCAGGAAGACGTCGCCGAACGGATCCTCGTGCGCGCCCGCCGCGGCCGGGCTCGACGCCGGATCGGTCGCGCGCAGCCGACGGAACTCGGTCATCGACTCGATGCCGAGCTGCCGGAACCGGGCCTCACGGGTGCGCACGATGGTGGTCATCTCGGAGACGGTGCGCCGGACGAGGTCCTCGTCGAGGCGGCTGGCCACCGAGCCGACGTGCGGCATGCCCTGCAGGCTGGCCAGGGTGCCACCACCGAAGTCGAGGCAGTAGAACTGCACCTGTTCGGCGGTGTGGGTCAGCGACATCGCCATGATCATGGTGCGCAGCGCGGTCGACTTACCCGACTGCGGGCCACCGACCACGGCGACGTTGCCGCGCGAACCCGACAGGTCGACCACGAACGGGTCGCGGCGCTGATCGTAGGGACGGTCGACGATGCCCATCGGCGCGCGCAGCGTCGCGACCGGCAGCACCTCGCCGGTGAGAATCGAGCGCGGGACCAGCTGGTCCAGGGTGGGCGCCTCGTCGAGCGGCGGCAGCCAGATCTCGTGGGCGGGGCGGCCGTGGCCGGCGATCCGGGCGACGAGCATGTTCAGATTCGACATCTGCTCGCCCTCCTCGCTGACCGGCTCGGGCTCGTAGCTGGACTCCACCGGCACCGGCACCCGGTCGGAGGTGCGGAAGCCGACGTGCGAGGCGTTGAACGGGCGGGCGTTCACATCGATCTCGCCGCCGACGATGCCTGCGCTGGTGACCTCGCGCGCCGAACCGCCACCCACGTAGGGACCCGAGACGTAGGACGCCTGGAAGCGCTGGATCTCGCCCGAATCGGACTTCAGGTAACCGCCACCGGGGGTGCTCGGCAGGTTGTAGGCGTCGGGGACGCCGAGGACCTGGCGGGACTCGTTGGCGGAGAAGGTCTTCAGGCCGATGCGGTAGGACAGGTGGCTTTCCAGGCCCTTGAGCTTGCCCTCTTCCAGTCGCTGCGAGGCGAGCAGCAGGTGCACCTGCAGCGAGCGGCCGAGGCGGCCGATCATGACGAACAGCTCGGCGAAATCGGGGTGCTGGGTGAGCAGTTCGGAGAACTCGTCGAGCACCACGAACAGCGCGGGCAGCGGGTCCAGGTCGGCACCCGCGGCGCGGGCCTTCTCGTACTCGGAAACGTTGGCGAAGTTGCCCGCCTGGCGCAGGACTTCCTGGCGGCGGTTCATCTCACCGGCCAGCGCGTCCTTCATACGGTCGACGAGGTCGGCCTCGTCCTCGAGGTTGGTGATGACCGCGGCGACGTGCGGGACACCGTCGAGGCCGAGGAAGGTCGCGCCACCCTTGAAGTCGACCAGGACCAGATTGAGCTGGTCGGGCGAGTGGGTGGCCAGCAGGCTGAGCACCAGGGTTCGCAGGAACTCGGACTTACCGGAACCGGTGGCGCCGATGCACAGGCCGTGCGGGCCCATGCCGTTCTCGGCGGCTTCCTTGATGTCGAGTTCGACCGGTGCGCCGTCGGCACCGATACCGAACGGCACGCGCAGGCGTTCGCGCCCGTAGCGGGGGCGCCAGGCGCTGGCGGGGTTGAAGTTGCCGATGTCACCGAGGTTCATCAGCTGCGACCAGGTGGAGATGGTCTCGGTCTCGTCGGTCTCGATATCGCTGCTGCGCTGGGTGGCCGCGCGATAGGGCGCCAGCCTGCGGGCGAGTTGCTGGGCCTGCTCGGCGCTGACCCGGTCGATGGTGGCGAAGCGTTCCTGGTTGCCGGTGGCGCCGCGACCCAGGCACTCGCCGTCCTCGACGACCATCTTGATGCCGCGCGAGACCGCCAGTCGCGGCGCGTAATTGCACAGGTCGATGATGGTGACGCCCTCGAAACCGGACTCCCGCAGCTGGTCGTCCTCGGCCTCGAGCAGGCCGCCGTCGACGACGATCACCACGTGCACCAGGTTCGGGTTGTTCGGCTGGTTGCGCGAGTAGCGCACGCGGTTGCCGAGCAGCGGATGCAGGCTGCTCAGCGCCTCACGGATGGAGCCGTAGAACATGCGCTGGGTGCCGACGCCGTCGGTCACCTCGGGATGCTGGGTGTGCGGAAGCCACTTGGTCCACTCCCACTCGCGCGCGGTGTCCGGGCCACAGACCACGGCGACGAGCACCTGGTCGGGCGCCTGGAACATGCACAGCTGCAACAACATCGCGCGCGTCATGTCGCGCGCCTGGGCCCGGTCGCCGTCGAGGGCGACGGTGCCGAAGCCCTTCACCGCGATGGCGGTCGGCAGGTCGGGGACGGTGGAGTGCGCGCGCACGAAGCGGCGCAGGGAGACCGCGGCGATCGGCTCGAGCTCTTCGACCGGACCGGTCTCGGGGGCCACCAGGCGGGTGGCGAGGCGCTGACCGCCCAGGCCGATGCGGGCGTGGCAGAAGTCCTTGTCGCCGGAGCGGCGTTCCCACATGCGGCTGGTGCCGGCGAGCATCCAGATGAGGCCCGGCTCGGGGTGGCTCCACTCGACGGCGGCGCGCTGCTGGGTGGCGGTCTCGTCGACGTCTTTGCGGACCTGGTCGAGGTAGCGCAGGTAGTCCTTGCGGTCCTCGTTGGCCTCGGCGGCCTTGGCGCCCTTGCCACCGCCCTGGCCGAACATGGTGACCATCGACATGATCATCATCAGCGGGAACATCATCGACATGGGGTTGGACATCATGCGGCTGCCGCCCATGCTGAACATCAACGCCACCATGCCGACCATGCCGACCACCATCACGACGGGCATCAGCTTCTGCAGCAGATTGCCCGGAGTGACCCGGGGGATCTCCGGCGGCGGCTGCAAGGTGACCTCGCCACCGGGCGTGCGCGGCATCTCGCGCCGGGCGCGGCGCTGGAACCGAACTGTGCTCATGGTCGAAGACTCCCCCTGCTTGACTACTCGCTGTCTGTCCTCGCGACGGGCTCAGTGTAGAGGTCGCGGCCGACATGTCGTATGGTTCGTCAGGCATTCTGCTGTCCGAACGGTGGGTTCCGCAAACTGTCGACCGTATCGGGGGTCGAGCGGAAACACGAGGTAGAGACGGAGTTGGGGGAGTTTTGACGCACGCGCGACTCGATCATGTGGAAGAGGACTCCGCGCGCGGAATCGTGCGCGCACCGGACCTCGCCCGGGTGACCATTCTGGCCAAGCATACGCAGGTCGACATGGCAATCCCGGTCGATGTGCCGGTGGCGCTGGTGATTCCGAGCGTGGTCGACATGGTCGCTCAACACAGCCGATCGAACACATTCGACAACGAGGGCGAACGCTACGAGCCCGCCGAATGGGTACTGGCGCGGATCGGCCATCCCCCGTTCTCGAACTCGCTCAGCCTCGGCGAGCAGGGTGTGCGCGACGGCGAGCTGCTCATGCTGGAGAGCGCCTCGCACACCGCGCCGACACCGCTGTTCGACGACATCATGTACAACGTCGCGATCGCCGACGCCGAGCACTACCGCAGCTGGACGCCGAAGACGGCCCGCATCACCGGTTCGGTGCTCGCGGCGGTCACCATGCTGGTCGGCTGCTTCGGTCTGCTGGCCGCCCCGGCCGCGCTGCCGTTCTGGGTGAGCGGCTCGCTCGCGCTGTTCGTCGCCATCCTTTGTGTGGTCGCAGGCACGGTGCTCAGCCGCATGTACGGCGACACCTCCGCGGCGCTGGTACTCGGTGGCTGCGCGCTGCCGACCGCGTTCACCGGCGGCATGCTGCTGGTCCCCGACCATTACGGCTGGGCGCATCTGCTGCTCGGTGGCGCGCTGCTCGGCGCGATCGCGGTGCTGGCCTGGCGCGTCACCGGTGTCGGTCTCGCGCTGTTCATCGGCACCGCGACCATCTCGGTGTTCCTCGTGCCCGCCGCGCTGGTCGGCCTGCTCACCGATCAGCCGGTCAAGGCCATCGGCGGTGTCGTCGCCGCGCTCGGACTGGCCGCGCTGTCGCTGTCGCCGCGCGGTTCGATGCTGCTGGCCAAGCTCCCGCTGCCGCCGGTCCCCTCCCCCGGCACCCCGATCGACCCCACCGAGGACGATCCGGACGACCACCGCGCACTGCCCACCCTCGACGCGCTGCGCGCCCGCTCCGAGCGAGCCCGCAACTACCTCGCCGGTCTGGTCAGCGCGACCACGCTGGTCACCGTGGTCGGCGCGCTGCTGGCCATCAACCCGACCGCAGACGACCCGTACTGGCCCGGTATCGCGCTGGCGCTGGTGTGCTCGGTCGTGCTGATGTTCCGCAGCCGCACCTACGCGGGCGCCGAACAGGCCATCGTGCTCATCGCGGGCGGCTCGTCGATCGTGCTGCTCATGCTGATCGGCGTGGCGATCGAGATGGAGCAGCCGCTGGTCGTGTTCGGCGCCGCTGTCGCGATCCTGATCGCGGCGCTGGTGATCGGCCTGATCGTGCCGAACCAGTCGGCCACCCCGCCGATGCGCCGGGCCGCCGAGCTGCTGGAATACGCGTTCGTCGCCGCGGTGCTGCCGCTGGTGTTCTGGGTCGCTGATCTCTACTCGCTGGTTCGCGGGCTGTGAGGCTGGGCCTTCGGCTGACGGCTGTCGCGCTGGCCGTCGGCTTGAGCGCTGGTGTCGGTCTCAGCGGTACCGCGTCGGCCGACCGTCCGCCCGCGGTCGATATGGGCCTGCTGCCCGCCGGTGATCCGGCGGCGCCGCCGGAGAAGACCGAGCAGGGCAGCGGCGTCAACGGCTTGTGCTACCGCACGCAGCCGACCACCGAGGTGGCTGTCCCGACCAGTCAGCGGTCGCTGGATCTGGATCGCGCGTGGGAGTTCTCCCGTGGCGCCGGGCAACTCGTCGCGGTGATCGATACCGGTGTCGCGCCGCATCCACGGCTGCCTGATCTGTGGCGCGGCGGTGACTACGTCACCGCGGGCGGTGACGGGACCGACGACTGCGATGTGCACGGCACCGTCGTGGCGGGCATCATCGGCGCGACCAAGATCGACGGCCAGGGCTTCGCAGGCGTGGCGCCCGAATCGCGGATTCTCAGCATCCGCCACACCAGCGCGCTGTGGCAGGCCGAGGGCGCCGGGCGCAACAAATCGCCCGACGACTACCCGGACGGCTACGGCAAGGTCTCCACGCTCGCCTCGGCGATCGTCCGTGCGGCCGACTTCGGCGCAACCGTCATGAACATCTCGCTGGTCGCCTGCACCACCAGCTCACCGGTGAACGAAGCCGCCTATCGCGCGCTCGGCGCGGCTGTGCGCTACGCCGCCGTCGAGAAGAACGTGGTGATCGTCACCTCGGCGGGTAACTCCGACAGCTGCAAGGCGGGCAACCCGACGCCCGACCCGCTCAAGCCCGCTCAGGACCTCTGGGACAACATCCGGACCTACGTGAGCCCGGCCTGGTTCGACGAGTATGTGCTCTCGGTCGGCTCGGTCGACAACAACGGCGCTCCCTCCGCGTTCACCGTGCCGGGCCCGTGGGTGGGCATCGCCGCCCCCGGTGAGGGCATCACCTCGCTGGACGCGCGCACCACCGGGATCTCCAACGGCAAGTACGACAGCCAGGGCAAGTATCTCGCCTACAGCGGCACCAGTTTCGCGTCGCCCTACGTCGCCGGTGTAGCCGCACTGGTCCGCGCACGGTTCCCCGAACTGTCCGCCAAGCAGGTCATCGAGCGGCTGGAGGCGACCGCGCACGCGCCCGCCGAGGGCTGGAATCCCTACATCGGTTACGGCACCGTCGATCCCATCGCCGCGCTCACCAACGAGGTCCCGAAGGAGCTGCCGCCCAAGCAGTCCTCCCCGGCACGCAGCGTGCAACTCGCGGTGCCCGCGCCCGAGCCCGCACCGGACCATCTGGCCCGCAATGTGGCACTGATCGGCACCGGCGCCATCGCACTGCTCCTGACGCTCGGCGTGCTGGCCTCGTTCCCGATCCGCCGCAAGTTCGGGATGACCTCCGACGATCTCTGATTCGTCGGGCGGGTACGGTCCAACCGATCACGCACGCCCGACGAACCGGATACCAGCATGACTTCACCTGTGAGCGCCGCGCGTCCACTGACCCGCAGGCAACGGTGGGAGCGGGCCACCAACGTGCCCATGATGACACTGGCCGTGCTGTTCGTGGTCGTCTACGCGTGGCGCGTGCTCGACACCGACACCTCACCCGCTCTCGACGCCGGTCTGGTGCTGGCCGATGTCGTGATCTGGGTGGTGTTTGCGATCGACTTCGCGGTGCGGCTGACGATGTCCACCGACCGCGGCCGCTTCGTCCGCAATCACGTGCTCGACCTGCTCGTCGTGCTGATACCGCCGTTTCGCCCGCTGCGCCTGGTCCGGGCCGCGCTGCTGATGCTGGAAACACTGAGCCGGGTGGCTCAACCACGCACCCGCCTGGTCACCTTCGTCGCCACCAGCTCACTGCTGATCCTGTTCCTGTCGAGCCTGGCGTTCTACGACGCCGAATACGGTGCCCCGGACGGCAAGATCGCCGACTTCGGTGACGCGCTGTGGTGGTCGGCGGTCTCGGTCACCACGGTCGGCTACGGCGATGTCTATCCGGTGACCACCGAAGGCCGGCTGGTGGCACTGGTGCTGATGACGCTGGGGATCGGCCTGATCTCGTTCGCGATCGGCACCATGACGAGCTGGGTCGTCGAGAAACTGAAATCCGCCGACGACGCCGCCGACCGCGCCGACCGCGCGCTGACCGAACTGGTCGGCGAGGTGCGCGCGCTGCGGGCCGAGGTCGCCGAGCTGCGACGACGCGCCGAAACCAGCTCACCCGCTGATTCCGGCGCGTCGTCGCGGACTACTTGACCTCGGCGACAAGCTCTTTCGCCGGTGACGGGTCGGGGGCGATGCCGTCGTGGGCGACCATCGCGTCCTCGCGGCCCAGGCTCGGGCCGCCGGCCAGCAGGCCGATGATCGGCCACGGGGCCGGTTCGGCGGGCACCTTCTCCAGGCCGAGCGCCTTGACCGCGTCGGCGTTCTTGATGCCGAAGCGGACGCCGGTGTCGGCGATGTAGAACAGGCTGTCCTTGCGGCGGCTGTCCGGCTCGATGCCGGTGGACTGCACGTAGGCGCCGGAGGCAGGCGGGATGTAGACCGAGTCGGCGTTGGGGCCCGCGCCGTCGGCCTGGGCGAGGTCGACCAGCTTGGCGTTGTCCGGGATGGGCAGGTCGATGCCGGTGAACAGCGACAGTTCCGCGCGGGCGGTGCCGTCGGAGTTGTCGGTGGCGCCGGCGATCGGCTTCCACGACATGCAGCTGACCGGCTGGTCCTTGTCGGCGATCAGGGTCGGCCGGTCGACCGGGTAGTTGTGCACCTTCAGCGTGTTCGACGTCGGCGCGTAGGTGCGGTCGGTCGACTGGATGGTGGTGCCGTTCATGATCGTCGGATAGAAGTTACGGATGATCTGCGCGGTCAGCGCCGAAATCGCCTGCAGTCCGTCCTGGAGCACCACATAGTTCTGGTTGGACTCGTTGAAGACCTGGACCACGTCACCGATCCGGTGCCCGCTCACGTTGTAAGTCGGGGTGCCGCCGGGATTGTCGATGGTCGGGGTGATGATCGGCAGCACCTCGGGGATGGCGTTGAGCAGGCCCTCGCTGATGGTGCGCGGGGTCGCGCCGCTGATCCCGAGCGCCTGGACGACGGGGGCGTCGTCCATCTTCACGCGCGCCCGCTTGTTGTCGTAGACCAGGTAGACCGAGTCCTTGCCCTGCACCAGCAGGGCCTTACCGGGCTCCAGCTTCGCGGCCTTGGCGCCGAGATTCGGCGAACCGGCCAGGACCGAGGTGGTCAGGGCGGCGCTGCCGTCGGCCTTGAGCCGGTCGCACACCGTCCAGGCGCGGCCGTTGCCGTCCTTGTCGTAGAGGATCGAGGTGGGCGCGCCGGGGATGCCGATCAGCGGACCGCGCGGCTTCTTGCCCAGCTCGGATTCCTTGACCACCGCGGCGTCGGCCGCCTCACCGACGGCCAGGCGGGCCGAGGCGAGATTCAGCGCGGGGTGCACGACATTGTCGATGACCGCGTAGACGCCGCCGGATTCCTTGGCGATCAGGATCTTGTTGTCGCCGATCTTGTCCTGCGGTTTGAGCAGCGCGAGCACACCGCAGCCGGCCAGCACGACGATGCCGAGCACCAGCCCGACGACGTAGGCGCGGGTCTGCGCGCGCATCGGATCGTGCAGCATGCGCACGTCCCGGCGCACCAGGGCGTGCTCCATCCGCCGCACCAGGAAGCGGTAACCGCTGACCTGCCAGCGCGTAGTGGGTTTTGAAGGCATGGTTCCTCCCCCGAACAGTGCTCTTGTCCGGGCAACACAGTACAGTTCCCCGCAGCACTTGTTCGCATTCGGCCACCGGCCGATCGACAATCGGGTACCTGGGGGAGGAACGAATGGCCGAGTTCACCGGTACGGGACCGCGCCCGCTGTTCGGCCGTATCACGCTGCCGCACCTGCTGACTGCGCAGGTCATCGGCCTGATCGTCGGCGTCGTCGCGCTGGTGGCCGGCCTGAATCCGTGGATCGCGCTCGGGGTGGCCGTCGTGGTCGCGCTGATTCCGCTGATCTCCTTCGGCAAGCGCACCCTGCTGGATTGGATCGCCACGATCCGCCGGTATTCGGGCAAGCGCGAGTACACCCTCGGCGACACCGTCGACTTCCGTGACACCGACGGCCGTTCGCTCGGCCTGTACTGGGACGGCAGCCGGGTGGTCACCGTGGTCGAGGTGCTGCCGCCGCGCGGCGGGCTGACCAGGATCGCCCGCACCGCCGTGCACGCCTCCCACCTGCTCCCCCTGCCCGAGCTGGCCGCCTGCCTCAACCAGCACGACATCCTGCTCAGCGGCATCGACATCATCAGCCACGGCCACCGCAGCCGCTCCGGCACGCCGGCGGGCGCGATCTACGAATCGCTGCTGGGCCCGCTGCCCGCCACCGCGCACCGCACGGTCTGGCTGGCGATCAGCTTCGACGCCGTGCGCTGCCCGGACGCGGCCGCGCGCCGTGGCGGTGGCACCGACGGCGCCTCGCGCGCGGTCACCATCGCGACCCAGCGGATCATGCGCACGCTCGAGGACGCCGACTGCAACGCCCGTATCCTCACCGCCCCCGAGATCCGTAAGGCCGTGCAGCAGATCACCGCGGGCCTGGATCCGCGCACCCTCACCCAGCGCTGGAAGTACGCCGAGATCGGCAATGCCGTGAACATCGGCAGCGCGGTCGATCCCAAGCAGCTCGGTTCGGACCTGCTCGCCCAGCTGTGGGTGGCGCCCTCGCGCGGGACCACGGTCTCGGTGCGGCTGCGGCCCGGCAGCGATGCCGAGTCGGTGAGCGTCGGCGCCGCGTGGCGGTTGACCGCGCGTGAGCTGCCGGAGAAGGCCAAGACCAAGGGCATGGTGTCGATGAACGGCCGCCATCGGGACGCCCTGCTCGCGCACCTGCCGATCGCGGTGCCCGGCGTGGACGACACCATCCCGACCACCGAGTACCCGATCGATGTCATCGGCGCGCTGCACCTGCCCTCGGCGGGCTGCGGTCAGCTGCTCGGTTCCGACGAAGAGGGCAACGGCGTCGCGACCAGGATCATCGGCTCCGGCATCTCCACCGTCTATGTGGCGGGCGAGCTGTATCTGGCCCAGCAGCTGGTGTTCCGCGCGCTGGCCGTCGGCGAGCGGGTGCTGGTGCGCACCGACCGGGCACACGCCTGGGAGCACCTGGTGAACACCGTGGGCAACCCGGAGCGGCTGACCATCGCGGTCGAAACCCACCAGTCCGACGCGGGTTTCACCGCCACCGTCGTCGACGGCGTGCTGGCGCCCGCGCCGCACGCGGGTGTCACCACGATCTATCTCACCGGCGACCCCAACGGCTGGCCCGCCTCCCGTCCCGATCTGGAGATCTACCAGCCGGGCGCGGTCGGCAACCGGGTGGTGCTGCGCACCGGCACCACGCGGGTCAACCTCACGCTGGTGTCGATCCCGCGCGAGGCCACCTATATCGGCCAGCCGCGCGGTCAGCGGCAGATGGCCAACGCCTGATCGGCCGGTATTTTCGTGCAATTCGCCGCTGTGGAGTCAGAAAACTGACTGGCGGCGGCCGGATTGCACGAAAATGCCGGTGTCAGCCCGGGTAGGGGTCCCCGGCCCGGGCGCCACGTAAAGTCCGGCCCCACCAAGCCAATTGGCCGAGCATCCGGGCACTCGCGTCGATCGCGGCCCGGTCGTCGGTCGCGCCGCTCGCGTCGAATCGTCGCTTGGCCTGGGCGAAGCTGACCGATTCGCGCACCGGGACCATGTGCAGTTCGGCCACCACCTGCCGCAGCTGCTCGACCGCGCGCAAGCCACCCGAGAGTCCGCCGTAGGACACGAATCCGATGGGCTTGGCCCGCCATTCGTGCTTCACGCTGTCCAGTGCGGTCTTGAGCGAGGCCGGGTAGCCGTGGTTGTACTCCGAGGTGACCGCGACGAACGCGTCGGCCGCGCCGATCCGATCCCGGAACTGAGCGACCGCGGGTGTTTCGGTGAGCTCCACCGGCAGCGTGATGTCGCGCAGATCCAGCACGCCCACCTCGAATTCCGGCCGCGCACGCGCCGTAGCGAGGAACCAGTCCGCCACCACCGGCGCGAACCGCTCGGGACGGGTACTGGCGACGACGACCTCCAACCGCAGCGGTGACTCCATCCCGCGAGCCTATCCGCGCATGTCGGAGACCGCCCCGCCCACACCGCGCGGAACGCGCATCGGGCACGATGGTCGGGGGTCGTGTTCGTTCCGGGGTGGCAGACGCGAAGGGGGTCATAGGTGCTCATCGGGCACTGGCAGCTGGTGGAGACACTCGGCGGACCGGAGAGCTGGTCGATGCTGACGTCGGGGACCACGCCGCGCGAGTGGGCGTCGTATCAGCGCGCGATACCGGCCCGGCTGCATCCGCTGGTCGCCGCGGCGTACGAGTCCGGCGAACCGGTCGAACGGGTGCTGCCGAAGTCGCGGAACTCGTGGTCGGAGTTGTCTTTTCGCGCGGAACCACTGGGCTGGCCGGTCGCGCGGCCGCATGCTGTGCGGGTGTGGGTGGGTGCCGGTGAACCCGCCGGGGAACTCGCCGCCGCGCCGTTCCAGGTCGACGCGCACGCCCGCGTGGTGCGCACCCGGCCGGCGGGTCTCGGGCCGAATTTCGGTTCCGCGCCGGTCGAATACACCGGCGCCGAACCGTTCCAGCGCATCGAGCGGTTCGACCGGGCACTGGATATCGTTGCCGCGCTGACCCGTTCGGAACCGGGCAGCCGCTGGTCGGCGATCGCGACGGTCGAATCGATGGCCGGGCCGCGGTCGCTGCTGCTGGCGGCGCGCAACGCGACCGACCCGCGGCGGCGGTTCGAGTGGCGCGGCGTCGCGGTCGATGTCACCGACAGTGTCGCGCCGCAGCTCAAGTCGTTCGAGGCGGCGACGCTGGAGTTGTTGCGCGGCTCCCGGCCGGGGCTGTATCTGGTCATCCTCGACACCGCGCAGGTGCGGGCGGTGCGGTGGGTCACCGAGCCGGTGCCGGGGCTGCGCTGGCGCGGGGTCGACGAGCGCACGGTGCCGCACCCCGGCGACCGCGCCAGGATCGCGGCCGCGCGCGCGGAGATCCTGGCGGGGGCGGCCCGTGCTGAGCTGCCCGCGCTGCGGCTGGCCACCGAGCAGGGCGGCTGGCTGGTGGCCGATGTCGAAGTGTCGCCGTTGCCGGGCAACGGCGTGGCGCCCGCGTTCGTGCTGGCTCAGTTGCAGGTCACCACGCCGCCCGGGTGACTCAGGGCAGTTCGAAGGGCAGCGAGATCCCGGCGTTTACCTGGCAGCGCTCGCAGGTCTCGGTGCCGTCGACGGCCGCGACGGCGCGACGCAGCAGTTCCTTGAACGGGCCGAGGTTCTTCTCGAACTCGGCGAACACGTCCACCGCGTGCACGCCGTCGCCCTCTTCCAGGCCCGCGTCCAGGTCGGTGACCAGCGCGATCGCGGCGTAGCACATCTCGAGTTCGCGGGCGAGGACGGCTTCGGGGTGCCCGGTCATATTGACCAGGTCCCAGCCCTGCCCGGCGAACCAGCGGCTCTCGGCCCTGGTGGAGAAGCGCGGGCCCTGCACCACGACCATCGTCCCGGAGTCCTCGACACGCAGCTCGCCACCGGACGACTTCACAGTGTCCGCCTTCGGGCCCGCCGCTCGCACCGCCGCCGCACGCAGGTCGTCGCAGTACGGATCGGCGAAGGAGACATGGATGCCGCCGCCGTCGAAGTAGGTCTGCGGACGGCCCGAGGTCCGGTCGACGAGCTGGTCCGGCACCGCGACGGTGCCCGGCCCCCAGTCCGCGCGCAGGCTGCCGACCGCGCACGGCGCGAACACCCGGCGCACGCCCAGCGAGCGCAGAGCCCACAGATTGGCCCGGTAGGGCAGGGTGTGCGGCGCGAATTCGTGCTGTTTGCCGTGGCGCGGCAGGAAGGCGACCGCGCGCCCGTCGACCTCGCCGATCGCGACGGGCGCGCTCGGGGCGCCGTACGGGGTGTCGACCTCGACGTGGGTGGCGTCGTTGTCGAAGAAATCGTAGAAACCGCTGCCGCCGATGACGGCGAGGGCGGGCCGGGGAAGCGAACTCATGGGCCTGATTCTCCCGTCCGGCCTGGTCGCGGGCAGCACCGGGACCCGACCTGACAACACCCGCCCGATTCTGTACCCTAGGGGGGTATCAGCTCGCCCGGCGAGCACCCAGCAGGCGAGGAGAACCCGGTGACCGCACCCACCCCCGACACCGATGCCGGCTGCGACCACGCGGCCCACGGCTACATCACCGCCAAGGACGACTACCTCAAGCGCCTGCGCCGCATCGAAGGCCAGTCCCGCGGCCTGCAGCGCATGGTCGAGGAGGAGAAGTACTGCATCGACATCCTCACCCAGGTCTCCGCGATGACCAAGGCGCTGCAAGCGGTGGCGATGGGCCTGCTCGAGGACCACATCAGCCACTGTGTCGTCGATGCCGCCGTCGCCGGTGGACCCGAGGCCGAGGCCAAGATCAAAGAGGCCACCGACGCCATCGCCCGGCTCGTGCGCTCCTGACCGGCGTGCCTCAGCCGGCCCGGCTGTAGTCCCGGCCGCCCGCCGCCTCGTCGACGACCACATCGGCGAACAGCAGCCCCGGCTTACCCGGCGGCAGCGGCGCGACCAGGTCGCGGCCGTCCGGGCCGAAGATCCTGGCGACCCCACCACCACCGCTGAGCCGCAGGAACTCCGGGGAGTGCGCGTCGACGACGGCCCAGCCGGTCATCGGGACCAGCGCCGTCGGCGCGATCACCACGACACCGTTGGCCCGGGCGTACTCCTGGGCGACGGTGCTGTTCACCGCGATCACGCCCTCGCCGACCGCCTGATACACGGTGAACCCGGAGAACGCGGCCACATGCACCTGCTCCCGCCACAGGTGCGCGCGCCGGTCCGCGTCCAGGTGTTCGGCGCCGCTCAGCATCCCGATCCGGCCCAGCTCGGTCTGGTGGACCACCGGCGCCGCCGCCCCGTCGGCGAAGAACCCGATCGTCTGCGCGACGCCGGCGGGCAACGACAGCCACGCCGGCTCGGCCTGCACCGCCGCCGCCCGAATCCGCTTGACCACTTCTGTCCGTCCTCCCACGCACTGGTTGCTGAAATCCAGTGTCGCGCAACGGGTCGGCGATACCACAGACCTGCAGTGCCATTCCGCTGACCACCAGTGCCGTTCGGGGTCAGCGGATGTGGGTGTTGCGGTAGTCGCGCGGCGTCATCCCGGTTTCCTGCTGGAAGACCCGGTAGAAATGGCGCTCGGAGGCGAAGCCCGACTCGAAGGCGACCGCGGCCAGGGGGCGGGTGCGCGGGCTGGTGAGGAGCCGTTCGGCGTGCCGGACGCGCAGGCCGCGCAGGGTGTCGTTGAGGCTCGCGCCGGGGCCGTCGAAGAGACGGAAAAGGGTGCGGCGGGAGATGTGGCATGCCGCGGCCACCTCGGCGGCGCTGAGGTCGGGGTCGGTGTAGTGCTCGCGCAGGAACACCGTGACATGTTCGCGGCTCAGCGCGTCGGCGGGCGTGTCGACCGGTTTGTCGCCCGCGGCCAGCAGCACCGCGGAGCCGAGCAGGCCGAGGGCGGCACCGGCCAGCAGATCGGCCTCGGCCGGTGCGTGCAGGCGGATCCTGGCCAGCTCGCGAAAGTAGGTGGCCACCACCCCCGGCGGCGAGTCCGGTTCGATCGCGGTCGCGGCCGGGATACGGATCTGCTCGAGCCCGGGCTGGTCACGCAGGTATCGGGTCGGCACCTGCACCAGCACCTGCTCGAAGGCCGCGCCGCAGTCCCACACCGAGGGCAGCGAGGTGTCGAGGATGGTCATCTGGCCCGGCAGCAACGTCACCGACCGGCCGCGCTGCGTGAGCCGGGCGTGACCGGAGATCTGAATGCTGACCAGCAGATATTCCTCGAGCCCCGCCGCCACGTGGGTCTTGGTCCGCCGGAAGTGCTGATTCCGGCCTGCGAGCGTGGTGAGCGAGAAACCGGGCACGCCGGGCAGCGCGCTGCTGGTGACCCGGCCGAAGGTGGGCGCCTCCTCGATCGGTTCGAGCGTGAGCGGAAAGTAGGTCTCGTTCATCAGCGCGGCCCACTCGTCGAACACCGCGCCGCGCGGTGTCGATGTCGAGAACTCGAGGGTCGTCGGTTCGTTTCCCACGGGCACGCTCCCCAGCGATGGCACGGGCGCAGCTGTCCCTGCGCCGTCGCTCGAGAATATGCCCGTTTCAGGTGTGCGCGGGTTCGCGGCGGGCGATGCGGCCGCTGGGGGTACGGAAGGAGGAACGGTCGGGGCAGGTGAGCGGTCGCGACGAGCGGCTGAGGTCCAGATCGGCGAAGATCACGCCTTCCTCGCCCTCGGCCAGCGGCGCGGCGAGCTCGAGGCCGCCGGGGCCGAAGATGCGGGAGACGCCGCCACCGCCGTGCAGCAGCCGGCGATCGGGGCTGCGCGCGTCGACGACTTCCCAGCCGGCCACCGGCACCACCGCGACCGGGGCGATCACATGGGTCGCGCCGTCCATGGCGTAACGCACGCTGGCGGCGGTATTGAGTTCCGGGCCCCAGTCCTTGCCTTCGCCGTAGTACACGGTGAAGCCCGACCAGGCCGCGATATGGATCTGCTCGCGTTGCTCGTGCATGCGGACCCGCAGGTCGCTACGCAGATGGTCGGCGCCGCCGAGCACACCGATGCGGCCCAGTTCGGTGTCACCGACCAGCAGACCGCCGTCGGACGGGCTGAACACGGTGCGTTCCAGGCCGGTCGGTTCGGCTTTGCGGGCCACCGAGATCGCGCCGTCGGTGTCGATCAGCGCCTGCGACATGAAGACTTCGCGGCCGGCGCGCTCGGCGAAACCGATCGCCACGTGAATGCCTTTGCGCCGCGCCGCATAACCGATCGCGCGGAGTTCGGGGCCGTCGGCGGTGAGCGCGTTCGACAGATACCTGGCTAAGAACTCCTCACCCCAGTCGACGGAGTTCAGCCACATCCACCACGGAAATCCGGGCAGGAATGTCTCGGGAAAGGCGACCAGTCGCGCTCCCCCGTCGGCGGCGGTGTCGATGTATTCGATCGCCTGCTCGATGCCGGCCGACAAGTTCAACCACTTCGGCTCGGCCTGCACCGCAGCAACGCGTACTCGGCTCATAGTGACCCCTGTCGCTCATCCGTGAAAAGTGCTCGATTCACTCTCTCGCAGATACGCGCGGACCAAACTGTCATACCGTGCCAGCCGACTGACCGTCTGTGCCAAACCGGCGAAACGCAATTGAACAGCCTACGCCCGGCAATTGCCGCTCGACAGCCCCGCTTCGATCACTATGCGGTTACCCGTCGGTATCCGCCCTCGGGCGCCGTCGCGAGCAGTCGGTATTCCCCCGGCGTCATTCCCATCTCCAACCGGAACGCCCGGAAGAAATGCCGTTCGGAGGCGAACCCCGACGACTGCGCGATCGAGGACGCCGACCGGGACGGATCGCGGGTCAGCAGGGCCCGCGCACCGTCGACGCGCATGCGCCGCAGCACGGTGCTCAGGCTCTCGCCGACGTCGTCGAAGAGCCGGTAGAGGGTGCGCCGCGAGACCAGGCAGGCCCGGGCGATCTCGTCGACGGTCAGGCCGGGATCGGCGCAGCGGCGGCGCATGAACGTCAAGACCTGTTCACGGGACAGGGCCTGCGCGGGCGGACCGACGGGCAGCTCACCGACCGCCAGCCGCACCGCCGAGGAGAGCAGGTCCACGGCGGAGCCCGCCAGCACCGCAGCCTGGCCGGGGGCGTCGGCCTGGATTCGGGCGAGGTCGCGGAAGAACCCGGCAACCACCCCGCCCGCGCTGTCCGCGGCCACCCGGACCGCGGTCGGCAACTGCGCGCGATCGGTACCGAACTGCTCTTCGACCACGGTCATCGGCACCCGGACCACGACCTGCGCCCAGTCCGCGGCCGTCAGGTCCCAGTCGTAGGGCCGGGTGGTGTCGTAGAAGACCATGTCCCCCCGGGCCGACCTCGGCCACCCGGCCGTCCTGGCGCAGCAAGCCCTTGCCCTCGGTCAGTATCGAGACCAGCAGGAACTCGTCGTCGGTGCGCTCGATACAGCGCTCGGTGCGCCGGACGATCTGCCCGCTGGCACCGATCGTGGACAGATCGAAATCCGGCAGACACGCGCGCTCGATCCGGCCGTGAAAGCCCTCGCGCTGGGAGGAATCCACGGCGAGCGGCACATAGCTCGCCGACAGCAGGGACTCCCACTGGGCAAATGATTCGTTCGCGACAAGAGGCTCCGACGACTCCACGCCAATCACCTCGCTCCCCAATCCGAACCGATCAGCAAACAATGGGCGTCGCACGAATCGTTGGACGCGCCCGGTTGCCGAGCCTGCCAGATCGACCGATTCGTTTCCACCGAACGTTTCCGTTCGCCTCGGCCGATCTTGGTCAAAGATTCAACTAGCACGGTCTATTGCAGGCGGTATCCGTTCCGTGTTCGACAATTTGAAAGACTCGAATGTGAGGTATATCACTTTTGCCCGTCTCGCGCAGGCTATTACGCGACAGCGATCGCGCCCCGGGCAACAATCCGGTATTCACCCGGCGTCATGCCGGTCGCCGCCCGGAAGGCCCGGTAGAACTGCCGTTCGTTCGGAAACCCGGCGGCCGTGGCCACCGTCGCGATCGAGCGCTGATCACCCGCTTCGAGCAGCGCCCTCGCCCGTTCCACCCGCAACCTGCGCAGCATCGCCCCGAGCCCACCCTCGACCTCTCCGACCAGGCGGTACAGCGTCCGGCGCGACACCCGGCAGCCCGCCGCGATCCGGTCGACCGACAGTCCGGGATCGGTGAAATGGGCGTGCAGATAGTTGAGCACCTGCTGCCTGCTCACCGCATCGGACTGCGCCCGCCCCGGCTCCCGGCCCGCGGCGATCGCGGCAGCCGCCCCGAACAGGTCGACGCCGCTCGCCGCGAGCACCGCGGCCGCGCCCGGGTCGGTGGCGTGCAGGTCGGCGACCCGCCGGAAGTATCCGGCCAGCATGGACCCCGCACCGCCCGCGCCGATCACCCGGCCCGCGGGCAACGCCTCCGCCCGCACCCCGAGGTAGTCCGCCACGCGCTGGCGCGGGACCCGGATCGTCAGATCCTCGATCAGCACGTCCGACCGCCACCGGATCGGCTGAGCGGTGTCGTAGAAGATCATCGCGCCCGGCGTGAGCTCGACCCGGTGCCCGGCATGCTCGACCTGCGCGCCGCCGCGCAGCACCACGCTGCCGATGACATGGAATTCGTCGGCTTTGGCGATATGGCGCCGATTGCGCCGCAACTCGTGCCCGTCGGCCACCACAGCGCCGACCGCGACCTCACCGACATCCACCGCCCGGATCCGCCCCGCGAACGGGCGCGGCACCGTCGGCGCGATCGACACCTCGGTGATCGCGCCGGCGACCATCTGCTCCCAGTAATCGAACGCGTCGGGAGGCGGGATCTGCCCGGTCGAGCAGACCTCCGGGAAACCCTCGAACGACATGGGCAGATCGTCGCATCCACGGTCCGGATCGATCAAGCGAGCGCTTTGGCCTTCAGATGCTCGAATTCAGCCTGGCTGATCGCACCGGAATCGAGGAGCTTCTTGGCGTCGGCGATCTGCGCCGCCGGGCTGGTGCCCGCGGTTTCGCGAATGTAATCGTCCTGCGCGGCTTTCATGTGCTTGGCCTCGGTTTCGGCCCGCTCGGCGATACCACCGCCGCGCACGATCAGATACACCAGCGCCGTCAGCAACGGGAAGATGAACAGGAAAACCACCCAGATCGCTTTGGCCCAGCCGGAGGTCTTCTTGTCGCGGAAGAGATCGGAAATGATCATGAAGAGCAGCAGCAGATAGGCAACGAAAGCGAAGCTGACGATGATGAGCCAGACGTAATCCCAGAACGACATGATGTCCCCTGAATCGTTGGTCCGGCAATGGTTTCCCGGGCGATTGCCGGGGCACCCGCACTCGATCCGGAAGTTAGCACCACTTCGGCAATCGCATCAAGACGAACCGCCGAAGCGAATGCCAAACGCCGTGATTACGTCAACCCCCACAGCAACCCTCACCCGACACGGGCACCGTTCGCACTTCCCTGGTTTCGGCATTGCGCGCGGCGAGATCGGCATCGGCGGGATAGTCCACAGCGATCAGGCTCAGCCCGTGCGCGGGGGCGACGGTCACCGAACTCGACCGCTCGGTCTCGGCCAGCAGACTCGCGACCCAGTCCGGGGTACGGCGGCCCTCGCCCACGGCCAGCACCGCGCCGACCAGGCTGCGGACCATCGACCAGCAGAACGCGTCGGCGCTGACATAGGCGGTCAGCAGCTCGCCCTCGCGCACCCAGTCGAAGCGCTGCAACTCACGCACCGTCGTCGCGCCTTCGCGGCGACGGCAGAACGCGGCGAAATTGTGCAGGCCGAGCAGATTCCGCGAGGCCGCGCGCATCGCCGCCAGGTCGACGCCGGGCTTACAGGCGACCACACTGCGGGCGTGCAGCGGGTCGGCACCGTGGGGCGCGGTGGTCAGGCGATAGGCGTAGTGGCGGCGCATGGCAGAGAAACGCGCGTCGAATTCCGCGGGCGCGGTGCGGATATCGGTGATCCGGACATCCTTGGGCAGGAAACGGGCCATCCGGTGCAGGAGTTTGGCGGCGTCGAGTTCGGCGGTGGTGTCGAAATGCGCGACCTGGCCCTCGGCGTGTACGCCGGCATCGGTGCGGCCTGCGACGGTGAGCTGGATCGTCTCCCGGAACACCTTCGACAGCGATTCCTCCAGCGTGCCCTGCACCGTGCGCAAGCCGGGCTGACGGGCCCAGCCGGTGAAATCGGTGCCGTCGTAACTGATCCCGAGTCGCACCCGGGTCGGCGCCGCGCCGGTCTCCTGCATCGCTTCCTCTCCGCGTGAAAAGAACCGAGCCCGCCACCCACGCGGGGTGACGGGCTCGAGCCCGGACTACCTGGGAATCAGGCGTCCTTCTTGTCCTCGGTGGCCTCGTCGGCAGCCTCGGCGACGACCTCTTCGGTCTTCTCCTCGGCGACCTCGGCGGCGGGCGCCTCGGCCTTCTGCGAAGCGGCGACGCGACGGGCCCGGTCGGCCTCGTTGGTCACGGTCTTCTCGCGGACGAGCTCGATGACGGCCATCGGCGCGTTGTCACCCTTGCGCGGCAGCGCCTTGGTGATGCGGGTGTAGCCACCCTCGCGACCCTCGAACGAGGGACCGATCTCCGCGAACAGGGCGTGCACGACGTCCTTGTTGCGGATGACCTTCAGCACCTCGCGACGGTCGGCCAGGGTGCCGCCCTTCGCCTTGGTGATGAGCTTCTCGGCGTAGGGGCGAACCGCCTTGGCCTTGGACTCGGTGGTCGTGATCCGACCGTGCTCGAAAAGCGCCGTGGCCAGGTTGGCGAAGATCGCCTTCTGGTGCGACGCCGACCCGCCGAAGCGGGCACCCTTCTTGGGCTTAGGCATTGGATTCTCCTTGGGAAAGGTCTACCGGGGTGCCCCCCGATGACCTAGAGCTGTTCGGTCTCGGCGTAGTCCTGCTCGCCGCCGTCGGTGTCACTGAAAGTGCCGGAATCGCTCCAGGTGCCGGTGCTCGCGTCGTAACCCACCACGGAGGACGGGTCGAACGAAGCGGGCGAGTCCTTCAGCGAGAGGCCGAGCGCGTGCAGCTTGACCTTGACCTCGTCGATGGACTTCTGGCCGAAGTTGCGGATGTCGAGCAGATCCGACTCGGTACGGGCGACAAGCTCGCCCACCGTGTGCACACCCTCGCGCTTGAGGCAGTTGTAGGACCGGACGGTGAGGTCCAGGTCCTCGATCGGCAGACCGAAGGAGGCGATGTGATCCGCCTCGGCCGGACTGGGGCCGATCTCGATGCCCTCGGCTTCGACGTTGAGCTCACGGGCCAGCCCGAAGAGCTCGACCAGGGTCTTACCCGCCGAAGCGAGCGCGTCCCGGGCCGTGATGGAGTTCTTGGTCTCCACGTCGAGGATGAGACGGTCGAAGTCGGTGCGCTGCTCGACACGGGTGGCCTCGACCTTGTAGGTCACCTTGAGCACCGGGGAGTAGATCGAATCCACCGGGATCCGGCCGATTTCCGCACCGGTCGCCTTGTTCTGCACGGCGGGCACATAACCGCGGCCCCGCTCGACGACGAGCTCGATCTCGAGCTTGCCCTTGTCGTTCAGGGTGGCGATGTGCATGTCCGGGTTGTGCACGACGACGCCGGCGGGCGGCACGATGTCACCAGCGGTGACGGTGCCGGGGCCCTGCTTACGCACGTACATGGTGACCGGCTCGTCCTCTTCGGAGGACACGACCAGACCCTTGAGGTTCAGGATGATGTCGGTGACATCTTCCTTCACGCCGGGAACGGTGGTGAACTCGTGCAGGACACCGTCGATGCGGATGCTCGTGACCGCGGCCCCCGGGATGGAGGACAGCAGGGTACGACGCAGCGAGTTGCCGAGGGTGTAACCGAAGCCCGGCTCGAGGGGTTCGATGGTGAACTTCGAGCGGTTCTCCGCCACAACCTCTTCGGTCAGTGTCGGACGCTGGGAAATCAGCATGAGGATCTACTTCCTGTCAGGGCGTCCGCTATTTGACGCCTAATCAGTGATGCGGATGGCCGCATTCTGGACGGCCATCCACCGTGTGGTGAGCCGCTCCGAAAGCGGCTCACCAGCAGTGGCTTTACTTCGAGTAGTACTCGACGATGAGCTGTTCCTGCAGCGGCACATCGATCTGGGCACGCTCGGGGAGCTGGTGCACCAGGATCCGCAGGCGGCCGGGGACGACCTGCAGCCATCCGGGAACCGGACGGTCGCCGACGGTCTCACGCGCGACCTGGAACGGCAGGGTCGGCAGCGACTTCTCCTTGACATCGATGATGTCGTACTGGGAGACCTGGTAGCTGGGCACGTTCACCTTGACGCCGTTGACCACGAAGTGGCCGTGGCTGACGAGCTGACGAGCCTGACGACGGGTACGCGCCAGACCGGCGCGGTACACGACGTTGTCCAGACGCGACTCGAGCAGACGCAGCAGGTTGTCGCCGGTCTTGCCCTTGAGGCGGTTGGCCTCTTCGTAGTAGCGACGGAACTGCTTCTCCATGACGCCGTAGGAGAAGCGAGCCTTCTGCTTCTCCTGCAGCTGCATCAGGTACTCGGATTCCTTGATCCGCGCGCGGCCGTGCTGGCCGGGCGGGTAAGGACGACGCTCGAACGCCTGGTCGCCTCCGACGAGGTCGACGCGCAGACGACGCGACTTGCGGGTGATGGGGCCTGTATAACGAGCCATTTTTTAGCTGTTTCCTTTCCCGCTAGACGCGACGGCGCTTGGGCGGCCGGCAGCCGTTGTGCGGCTGGGGGGTGACATCGGAGATCGAACCGACCTCGAGGCCAGCGGCCTGAAGCGAACGGATCGCGGTCTCGCGGCCCGAACCCGGGCCCTTCACGAACACGTCGACCTTCTTGACGCCGTTCTCCTGCGCCTTGCGGGCAGCGTTCTCGGCAGCGAGCTGCGCGGCGAACGGGGTGCTCTTACGCGAACCCTTGAAGCCGACGTGGCCCGACGACGCCCACGAGATGACATTGCCCTCGGGGTCGGTGATCGAGACGATCGTGTTGTTGAACGTGCTCTTGATGTGCGCGTGGCCGTGCGGGATGTTCTTCTTATCCCGGCGACGCGACTTCTGAGTCTTCTTCGGGCCAGCGGCCCGGCTCTTCGGAGGCATACGCTATCCCTACTTCTTCTTGCCGGCGACGGTCTTCTTCGGACCCTTGCGCGTACGCGCGTTGGTCTTGGTGCGCTGACCACGAACGGGCAGGCCACGACGGTGGCGGATGCCCTGGTAGCAGCCGATCTCGATCTTGCGGCGAATATCGGCCTGGACCTCGCGGCGCAGGTCACCTTCGACCTTCATGTCAGAGGCTTCGATGTAGTCACGAAGCTTGGTCAGGTCGTCGTCGCTGAGATCCTTCGAGCGCAGGTCCGGGCTGACGCCGGTCTGAGCCAGGATCTCGGTGGCGCGGGTGCGCCCGATTCCGAAAATGTAGGTCAACGCGATCTCCATGCGCTTCTCGCGCGGGAGATCGACGCCCATCAGACGTGCCATGTGGCAGGTTCCTTCATGGTTGCGGAGGTCTGCTCCCTGTCCGTCCCCCCGTCTTGACAGTGGGGGCACCGGCCTCCGTACCGGTGGTTGGCGCGCACACGTGCGTGCGTGCTGGAGCTGGGAGTTCTTCTTTTCGGTCAGTCCGATCAGACGATCGGTGCCCGGCGGTGCTGCTGGATCAGCCCTGGCGCTGCTTGTGGCGCAGGTTGTCGCAGATCACCATGACCCGGCCGTGACGGCGGATCACCTTGCACTTCTCGCAGATCTTCTTGACGCTCGGCTGAACCTTCACGTCCGTCCAATCTTTCCTTGGTCCACAAGGTCTGTGAACACAGTTTTTCCCCAGCCGACGGCTGGGGAAGCTTCCTGGCGCGCTCCGGCCTGGGCCGGAACACCATGCGACGCCGCGTGCCCGCAGGCTCGCGGCGTCAGGCAGGTCTCACTTGTAGCGGTAGACAATCCGGCCGCGTGAGAGGTCGTAGGGCGACAGCTCGACGACCACGCGGTCCTCCGGAAGGATGCGAATGTAGTGCTGCCGCATCTTTCCGCTGATGTGCGCGAGAACCTTGTGACCGTTCTCGAGCTCGATCCGGAACATCGCATTGGGCAGCGGCTCGACAACTCGACCCTCGACCTCGATGGCCCCGTCTTTCTTCGCCATATCCTCCGCGATCCCGGTTATGCTTCTAACCTGAGTTGGATTGCCTCGTAGCTGCTCGCTGGCATGCGAACAGTCGGCGCATAGGTGCACCGCCGCTCAAGCTTACCGGGCTGGGTGTCCAGAGGCAAAAATGCCCCGAACCGTACACCCGGGACCGGCGTAGCGCCCGCCCAGACCGCCCGCCACGACCCCGGGGTTGTCGCGTAAACTCACCGGCGTCCAGATGTGGGTCGAGCAGATCGGGGGACCCTGGTGAGCGAGGCGCGCCGGTGAGCCGCAACAACGACAGCCTCCCCATGTTGCCGCCGTGGCTGTCGGAGAGCGACGTCACACAGGTCGGTTACGAGGCGCCGGTCGAGAACCTGCCGCAGGACGACCTGATCGACGAGGCACCCAAACGCCGCCGATTCATGGGTCGCGGTGGTGACGACGGCGGTCGCAAGGAGAAGCGTGGCCGTCGCGGGCGCAACCGCGAATCCGAGGACGCCCACCCGAGCACCGAACAGGCCGCCGATCCGCACGCGGGTCGCGGTCAACAGGGCTGGACCGGGGGCACCTCCCCCGACCAGGGTCACCAGGGTTCGGCCGGACAGGGCTTCCCCGATCCGAACGCCGGACAAGGCGCCTACAACCCGCAAGCCGGTCAGGGCCCGCAGGGTTCCGGTCAGGGCCCGCAGGGCTTCGCCCCGGATCAGCAAGGCTCGGGTCATGGACAGCAAGGCTTCGGTCCGGATCAGCACGGCGCAGGCCACGGGCAACAAGGCTTCAGCCCAGATCAGCACGGCGCGGGCCATAGTCAGCAAGGCTTCAGCCCGGATCAGCAGGGTTCCGGCCACGGCCAGCAGGGCTGGGGCACGAATCCGCTGACCCCCGAGGGGCAGCCCGCACAGCCGACCTACCAGCAGCCGGCCCCCGAGCAGCCGAACTCCGGCCTGCCGACCGCGCAGAACCCCACCGGTCAGCCGTGGCCGAATCCCGCCGAGCAGGCACCGTGGAACGCCGCCCCGCCGACCGCGGCCCCGGTCGCACCCCCGGCGGCCGAGCCCACCCCACCCGCGCAGTCCCTGCCGACCCGCACCCCGGCGCCACCGTCGAACGGCTTCACCCCGCTCGGCCCCACCGCCCAGCCGCAGCGCCCCGACCTACCTCCCCCGCCCCCACTGCCGGATCCCCCGCGCCCCACTGAGGCCCCGCCACGCCTGACGGCCCCCGAGCCCACCCGCCCGGCCCAGCCGAGCGCCGACGGCTCCGCCCCGGACGGCGCCCGGTCCGATGCCGCGACGAGGGCGGCGTCCACCGACAGCCCGGTCGGCACGAGCCCCGAGTCCGCGTCACCGCACATCGCCGCCGGCCTCGACGCCCTGCGCGCCAGCGTGGCGTCGGCCTCCAGCGAAACCCCGTCCGCCACCGAAGCACTCGACGACCCGCGACACCCGACGACCTCTCCTGACTCGCCGTCGGCCGCGACCCCCGCGACCCCGGCGCCCGCCGAGGCCCAGGCCCCACCACGCCTGTCAGAGCCCTCCGTCAGCTCGGAGTCCCCGCTCACCTCTCCGGCCACCGCAGCCGCACCCGAAGCGGGAGTGACACAGCGCGTTTCCGACCCCGCAGTCGCCGAATCCGTGCTGTCTCCCGAAACGGGTGCGGCACAGCGCGTTTCCGGCCCCACGGCAGCCCAGCACTCTCCGGTCGCCGAGGCGGCAGTCGCGCCCGAAACACGTACGCCGCAACGACTCGGCACCCCGGATACCGCGTCGGCGCCCGAGTCCAGCGCACCGCAGCGGCTCACCGATCCCTCGGTCGGCACGGAATCGCCGCGCACGGGAGACGCAGCGTCGGCTGTGACCGGTGGGCCGGAGCGAGCAGCCGATTCGCCGGCGAGCGCGGGGCGGCACAGCCTCGCCGAGCAGCCGGCACCCGGTTTCGACGGGTTCGCCCCGCCGGGGCCCGAGACTCCCGCCCCGGCCGTGCCGACCCAGTCGGCCAATGCTTTCCGGCAGTCCGGCCCGACGACACCCGACCCGGTCACCTCGCCGGCGGATACCAAACTCACCGAGGTCCACACCCTCGCCGAGCAGGGCGAATCGACCGCGTCCAGCAACGCGCAGCGCGATCCGCGATCCGCTGCCGCGCAGGAACAGTCGATGCGGCCCGCCACGAGCCCGGACGCACCACAGGCGGACCCCCGCACGGCCACCGGTCAAGGCGCACCGCCAGTCGATCCCCACGCCGCCACGCACGTGTCCACCCCGCTGGCTAACCCTCGCCTGACCACCGGCGCCGACGCGAACCCGGCCACCGCCGTGCCGACCACCGGTGATCACGGCACTGGTGGCGACCCGCAGGCGGCTCCCGCAGACCTCACCGCCGTCCCGGACGCACAGCGGCCGCCGGCGGATGTTCCCGCCACCACAGCGGCAGGCGCGAACCCTGTCGCACCGGCGGATCCCCGCCTGACCACCGCGCCCGATGCGCACTCGGTCGCCGCGTCGGCGGATCCTCGCCACACCAACACCCGGCAGTTCGCGCCGTCGACGGGCCCGCAGCCCGCAAACGCGCCGTCCCCCTACAGCTCCGGCGGCTCCGTCCCGCCACAGCGCGCCGACGAGCGTTCCCCGTATGCCTCGGGCGAGGCTCCCCCGGCTTACGCTGCGACGCAATACAACTCGATTCCCGGCGATCCCACCCACGATGTGCAGGCCTCGCCGGATGCGCAGACGCAGATGTTCCGCACCGAGGACGCGCGGTTGCAGCCCGGTCCGAATCAGGCACCGGTCGGCGATGCCCAGCCGTGGCAGGGCGCGGTGCCGGCGCAGGCCGATTACCGGGCCGCCGACTACGTCGCGAACCAGCAGGGGCAGCGACCGGACGGGTCGGGGCAGGCCGGTGCGAGCTGGGGTGATCCTCGATCCGCCCACGGCGCAGGCGAATTCGCGACGCCGGAGAGCACTCAGCAGCAGCCGGACAGCGGTCGGCACGGTCAAGCCCCGTATCCCGACGGCGGCTATCTGCCGAACGGTCCCGGCCAGCCGTATCAGCGTCCGGACACCGCGCCCGCGCAGCAGCCCGATGCGCAGCAGTACCAGCAGCAGCCGAACCCGCAGCAGTATCAGCAGCCGGGTCAGTACCAGCAGCCCGCGCACGGTCAGCCGGGGTGGGGTGCGCCCCAGGGGCCGGGTTACCAGCCGCCGTCGCTGGACAATGTCCCGGTCAAGCGCGCGAAGAAGGCGCCGGGTAGCGGCTGGCGCAAGGCCGTGCACCATGTTTCGGGTGGCGCGATCAACCCGGGGATGTCCGCGGAGGAGCTGCGTCTGCAGGAACTCGTGGCGCGGATCCGCCAGCCGGTGCGCGGTGACTACCGGATCGCGGTGCTCTCGCTCAAGGGCGGTGTCGGTAAGACGACGACCACCACCGGTCTCGGCTCGATCTTCGCCTCGATCCGCGGTGACCGGGTGATCGCCGTCGACGCCAACCCCGACTTCGGCACCCTGTCCCAGCGGGTGGCGTTGCAGACCCGTTCGACGGTGCGCGATCTGCTGCTGGATCCGTCGATCGAGCGGTACTCCGATGTCCGCAGGCACACCTCGCAGAGTTCGAGCCGCCTGGAAGTGCTTGCCAGCGAACGGGATCCGGCCGCGTCGGAGTCGTTCAACGACGAAGAGTACCGGGCCGTCGCCCGTATCCTGCAGCGGTTCTACAACATCATCCTCACCGACTGCGGCACCGGTCTGATGCACTCGGCGATGACCGGCGTGCTGGATCTGGCGCACTCACTGGTGCTGATCTCCTCGGCCGCCATCGATGGTGCCCGGAGCGCCGCGGCCACGCTGGACTGGCTGTCGCTGCACGGTCACGACCACCTGGTCCGCAATGCGGTGGTGGTGATCAATCTGCCGCGTGAGGGTTCGCCGAATGTGGGCGTCCAGCAGCTGCGCGAGTACTTCCTGTCGCGCTGCCGCGCCGTGCACATCATCCCGTTCGACGAGCACCTGTCCGAGGGTGCCGAGATCGATCTGCACCGCCTGCACAAGACCACCAAGCGCGCCTACGTGGAGCTCGCGGCGACCGTCGCCGACGAGTTCGGCGCCGGTCATCCCCGCTTCGGCTGAGCGGGGTCTACCACTCGGGCAGCCTGCGGCGACCGGCGAGCACATCGCGGACCAGGTCGTCGTAGGCGTCGGCCAGTTCGGCCAGATGGTGCCAGGCGGTGTGCAGCATCTCGTCGTTCGCGGCGAGGGTCATCAGCGCGTGGTGCGCGCGCACCGAGGACTCGGCGAGCCGGTCGATGACGGCCCCGATGGTCTCGGTGTGCAAGGTGGCGCCGAGGCGATGTTGCGGTACGCCGCGTAACACCCAGTCGTCGATCGCCAGCACCAGTTCGCTGCGGCGGCAATCGATCTCGCGTAGCGCGAGGGGGTCGGTGTCGACGAAGCCGCCGCGGCCGACCACTCGTTTCTCGTGCAGCACAGCAAGATCGCGCGCGAACCACAGCAACGGTCCGCCGACCACCCGGTGTCCGCGACACGCCCGGACGAGAAGATCGGAGAGCGGGAGCAGACCGGTACTCGCCGGCGGCCCGGCGGTATCGACACACCGCAGTGTGTCGGGGAAAGCCATTACGACCGTAGAACTCTCCGAACCAGCCACGTTGCCTCGCCGTCATCGCCGCACAGCACCGGATCAGGACGTTCATTACAATAAACCTCGCAAGCTTCCTGTCAAGCATTACTCGGCCGTAGGTAACCCAGACGAGTACACTTCGTTACCTGCACGACCTACCGAGGAGCACGATGGCGGACGGTCCTACCTACCTCCGGATCGCGAATCTCCTCCGCGAGGAGATCCGCGCGGGCACCTGGAAACCGGGCGACCGGCTGCCCAGCCACTCCGAACTCGCCGAACAGATGCAGGTCTCGATCACCACCTCGCGCAACGCGATTCAGGTCCTCGTCGCCGAAAACCTGGTCTACACAGCGACTTCCCGCGGCACGATCGTGCGCAACCAGGAAGTCCTGGAATCGGTGGTCACCGACCACATCCGGCGCGATCGGCCCAGATCAGCGCACGACATCTTCGAGGAGATCGCGCGCTCGGCCAATCGCGAGCCGTCCAAGGAATTCAGCGCGCGGATGGAACCGGCCGACGCGCAGGTCGCGCAGTGGCTCGGGGTCGCGGTCGACTCCTGGGTGCTCGCCCGCACCGTCGTACAACACCTCGATAACGAACCGTGGTCGTGGGAGGTGAGTTTCTACCCACGCGATCTCGCCGAGGCGGCAGGCATCGACTCGCCGCACGATATTCCCGAAGGCACCACCCGCAGGCTGGCCGACCGCGGCTACGGCGAGACCGCCCACCGCGACACCGTGCTGGCCAGGCCTGCCACCGCGGCGGAGGCTGCGGTCCTCGGTGTCGCCACCGGCACCGTCCTGCTCGATCACCTGCGTATCGGCGCCAACCACGAACGGGTCACCCGGGCGACCCGGCATCGTTCCCAGGCCGGCCGCAACCGGCTGGCCTATCAACTCGGCGACGCGACGGGAACCGACGTCATCGCCCGAACCCTCGGCATCGCACCCGGGCCTGCCGTCGCCTTACCATGACCGCCGGCATGCGGCAGGCCACCCTGGGTGACCTGCCGCTGATCTGCCGACTGCGCGTACAGCGGACCGCGTGGCTGACCGCCCGCGGCTCCGACCAGTGGACGGTCGCCGGCCGTGGCCGCCCGATCGAGATCTTCGCCGGGGCGGTGGGCCGGGCGCTGGACCGGGGCGAGACCTGGATCGCCGAGGTCGAAGGCGAGCCGGCGGGCACCATCACCGTCAACCACCGGTCCGACCCCGATCTCTGGTCGTCGTGGGAGCTGGCCGAATCCGCCGTCGTCCACTTCATGATCGTCGACCTGCGCTTCGCCGGTCGCCAGGTCGGCCACCACATGCTCGCCCACGCCGCCGACCTGGCCGCACGCCAGCACCGCCCCTGGGTCCGGCTCGACGCCTGGACCACCAATCAGCAACTCCACGAGTACTACCGGCGCGCCGGTTTCGCCCTGGCCCGGATCGCGGGGCCGCTGGCCAGTGGGCCCTCCCGTGCGCTGTTCGAGCGGCGGACCAGCAGCTGGGTGTTCGAGCAGGAGTCCATGGCGGTGGGCACCTGCCCGCCGCGCGGCACCGCGCTCACAGCGGAGGCAGGTGGCTGACCTGCACCATCTCGTTCGGGCGGGCGCGCGAGACCAGGGTGCCCCGCCCGGGCGCGAGCTTGCCCGAGCGCACGTCGCCGAGCAGTTTGCCCTCGTCCTTGGGCGCCGACATGAGCAGCGCGTCGACCGAGAGATCCTTGAGGGTGCCGAGCACCTTGTCGAACAGTGCCCGCGCCGCGCCGCCGGAGCGGCGCGCCACGATCAGGTGCATGCCGATGTCGCGAGCCTGCGGCAGGAATTGCAGCAGTGGTTCCAGGGGGTTGACGCCGCCGGTGGTCACCATGTCGTAGTCGTCGACGACGACGTAGATCTCCGGCCCGGTCCACCAGCTGCGTTCCCGCAACTGTTTGGGGGTGATGTCGCCGCCGGGGATGCGCCGGGTGAGGTAGGACGCGACTTCCTTGATCATCGGTACCGCGGTCTGCGAGGAGGTCGAATACCCGGCCAGCTGTTCACCTTCGAGCACGCCGAGCATGGTGCGCCGGTAGTCGAGCATGATGACCCTGGCCTCGTCGGCGGTCGCGTTCTCGGTGACGCCGAGGACGATATTGCGCAGCAGCATGGTCTTGCCGCACTCCACATCGGCGAAGGCCATCAGGTGCGGCTGGCTGTCGAAATCCAGCACGATCGGGGCGAGCTCGTTCTCCGACGATGTCGAGGAGGCCGTCCGCACCACACCCGGCGTCTACAAGGGGCACTGTGTCGCGGTCGCCGACAGTGCGGCCGAACGCATGATCGTGGTCGCCGAGTCCGAGGCCCGGCCGGGCACCGAGGCCGGCGAGCAGCTGACCACAGCGATCCGCCGCCGCGTATCCGGCGCGCTGGCACTGTCAGCGGTGACCGTCTCCTGGTACCCGCGAAATCCTTGCCGCGCACCACAAGTGGCAAATGGCAACGCACCCTCATCGCCGCCCACGCCCACACCTGGCTGGCCGACCGCCACCCCACCGAGGTCACCCGAATCCTCCGCGAGGAACTCGCCCGCCGATTCCACTGCCAGCTCGACCACATCGATCTCGACGCCCCCCTCACCGAACTCCCCGGCGCCGACTCGGTCCTGATCCTGGAAGCCCTCGTCGCCTGCGAACGCCGCTGGCAAACCCGCCTCGACCAGAACGCCCTCTCCCACATCCACACCGTCCGCGACCTACGAGACCTGTTCCTGGGCACCCTGAGCCCCTAGAGCTCCTATCCAGTTCGATTGCTGAGGCGTCGCCAACAGATCAGTGCCGCACCAAGATTCATGAACCCGTAGTGGATGTCGGTACGACGTTC
>NZ_JBHZBX010000018.1:0-147526 GCF_042755165.1 Nocardia sp. NPDC059177
CCCGGAAGCTAAGGCCACCTGCGCCGATGGTACTGCACTCGACAGGGTGTGGGAGAGTAGGACACCGCCGGAACATCATTGCGAAAGGCCCTCCAACTTCGGTTGGAGGGCCTTTTTGCCTTCCGCAGCAGTGTCGGCCCAGGCGCTACGACCGTGTCGCATTGACGTAATGATTGCGTCAATGCATGATGGAACGGTGCTATACCCAACGCCGAACCTTTCTGCCCAGGACCAGCGTGTCCTCGAGGCAGTTGATGAGATGCGTGAGCGATTGCGGCACCAGGTACAGGGTGTGCCTGCGAAATGGACCGGCGGGATTCGGAAGTTCCTCACCGCGGATGCCGTGGCGGCCTCGAACTCGATCGAAGGTTTCAAGGTCTCCACCGTGGACGTCGAGGACCTCATGGCGGGTGAGCAGGATATCGACGTCACCGACGAGAATCGTGCGGAGACCCTGGCCTATCAGCAGATGATGACGTACCTGCAGACGTTGCACGATGCCCGGAACTTCGATTTCAGCAAGGGCCAGCTCAATGCGCTGCATTGGATCCTGCAGGGCCACAGGCACACCTCACGCAAGCCCGCCGGTCAGTGGCGCCGGGGCCCGGCCTACGTGACGGACGCTCGCGATCCCAGCATCGCCGCCTACACTGCCCCCGCTGCCGAGGCCGTTCCTGAACTGGCCGATGAACTCGTGGCGTGGCTGAACACCGCGGACGAAACTCATGCATTGATTCGCGCCGCCATGGCGCATCTGCACTTGGTATCGATCCATCCCTGGTGCGACGGCAACGGCCGAATGTCACGATCCCTCCAGACCTTGCTGATCGCACGGGAAGGAGTGCTGGCGCCGGAATTCTCATCGATCGAGGCGTGGCTGGGACGCCCTGGCAATACCTGGGAGTACTACCAGGTATTGGGCCGTCTCGGCGCTAGCTACCGTCCCGATCAGGATGTTTCGGAGTGGATCAGCTTCAACCTGCTTGCCTACCACCAGCAGGCCCAGACCGTGCACGCGAGATTCGAGCGATCGGGTCGGATATGGGAGCAGCTGGCCGGCTTCGTGGAGCAGTCCGGCCTGGATGAGCGGGTGGCGTCGGCGCTACACGATGTCTCGATGGCCGGGCGCGTGCGGAGGTCCAGGTATGGAGCCAACGAGGGGCTCAGTGTTCAGCAAGCCCAACGAGATCTGAAAACACTGGTCCAGCGACGTGTTCTGGCCTCCGTAGGGCGAACCAAGGCCAGGTATTGCGTCGCGGGGGAGAAATTCCCGGAGATCGTTCTCGAGACAGCTCGGACGCCGGTCAGTCTGGTAGACCCGTATCGAGGGTGATGGCGGCGGTTCTGGTACCCACCGCTACCACATGCAGCGGCTGCACCATCTCGGCGCCGGCTGATTCTCCGGATCGGGCACCCGCATGTCCACGGCATCACGGTGACTCTGTCGATCCTCGCCCACACCCCCCAGGTAGAGCAGCGCGCGCCGAGGGGGTTAGTTAGTGCGTGAAACCACCACTTCACGCGACCATCACACCAGGTCAAGGCGATACAGGTCCGAAAATTCTGGTTACCTGACCAAACTCAGGTTACAACCTGAAAGGTCACCCTCCGGGCCCGTGGAAGCCACGGCTACTGGCCAGTTGCCCAAAAGCCGCTGATCAGCGGCTCTCGACCAATCCGAAACCGATTACGCTGGGCCGAAGGCCCTGCGTAAGATTGAGGTTAACGAGCGCGCTGCAGCCCTGTCCTGTAGTGCAGTTTTGGGACGACTGCTGGGTGAGGGGATCGATGATGGCAGCTGAGGAATGGGCTGGCGCAGACTTTGCTGTGGTGCCTGCAGAGGTCACGGACGCGGGAAAGTACGTGCAACTGGTAGCAGAGTCGCTGGTCAACGGATTACGTTCCCTTGATAGCGATATCACTGCGCTGTTGGAGACGTGGAAGGGGTATTCGGCCGAGATGTACGGTACAGCTTGGATTGAGACCAAGCAGGGGGCCGATGAGGTGTTGGAGGCGTTGTCGACCATGGCCAGGCTGCTGGGTGTGACGAGCCAGACACTGTCGGACCAGGACACTGCGCGTGCTGCGGCCCACGAACCGCTTGCGAGCACGCTCGACTTGCCTGGGTTGTGATGAGCGACAGGATACAAGGCTACCAGGTCAATCTGGCGGAGCTGGAACAAATCACGGCACGCGTCGGTGGTTTCGTGGGGTTCTTGAACGATAGCTTGTCGGGCCTCAAGCAACGGACCAACGCAGTTCAGCAAACATGGAACGGTACAGCAGCGGACGCTCAGGCAGCAGCATTTCAAAAGTGGCTGACCGGTGCGACCGAAGTCGCCGAGGGAATCGACGCGATTAGGCGGACTGCGCAGGAAGCCCACGATCGCTACACAACCGCGGTAGAAACAAATCTGCGTATGCTCGGGCGGCGATAGCAATCGATGTCCGATGAGATCAATATTGACCCCCAGGTCTTCTATGACGCGAGCCGAGACTGCCTCAATGTTGCAGCAGCCTTCGATGCCTACTTCACGCTCGCGATCGGCGGACTATCCGAGTGCGGCGAAATGGCTGGGAGCTATGACTCTGGTCGCGCATGGGCGACCTCATACGATGCACGAGCTGTCGACACAATTGCAACAGCGAAGAACTTGATCGCGGCACTCGCGACCTATAGCGAGATACTCGGCAAAGTTGGCTACATGCACGCCCTTGCCGACGCAAATCCTGACAACGACGCACCACCTTCGGCGCCACCGCAATTCGAGGCACGGAGCTTGTTGTCACCTCCGTCCGCAGGTGGTCCAGGCCAGGGCCTGGCGGACAACGTCGGCATGGGCCTTCTGGAGCTCATCGAATTACCTGTTCCCGACGGTAACCCGGATCGGTTGGATCTGGCTGGCAAGGTTTGGCACGCAATGGCCACCGACGACGTGATGGTCAACAACGTTGCCTTGCTCGCCAAACAACCCGGACGGTTCGCGGCGGCCAAGTCCACTGAGGTGGAGTTCGTCATCGAAGATCTCCAGGAGCTGCACACCGCGGCAGAAGATCTTCGACATGCATGTGGCGAGCTGGCCCAGTCATGTCGTGAGCACCGGGCCGCAGTAGGTGAATTACGCGACACCATAAAGGGAATCCTCAATATTCTGGCCGAGGAAGTCGCGATGACTCTCGCGTTCGCAGCAATCGGGGCTGTCTTCACCGTCGGGCTTGCAGCCGGTGCCGCCGTGGCGAAGGGAGCCCATTCGGTAAAGAAAGCGGCAACGGCGATCAGTGCGGCAATCCGCGCATGGAAGGCCGCCAAGAAGCTGGAAGGCGGAGTCAAGGCCAGTAAGGACCTCAAGAAGAGCCAGTCGGTTCTTGAGCGTATCAAGAATCTCAAGAAGGCGGACAAGGCCGAACCTGGGAAACCTTCCATTCCAGATCAGAAACTTCAGGACTCGAAAAACTATGCGCTTACGCCTCAAAAACTCGACCATGTCTTCGTGGACAAACACAAGCTGAATGGATTTCTCCAGGGTGCTGGCAGCCGTGAGGCGGCCATGACCAAACTGATCGAGGCTGTCCAAGGAGCTCCTGATGGAATCTACGGCAAGGCCAACCCGTTGGTTCGGACAATCGATGGACATACCATCACTATCCGCGGCGCGATGATCAACGGTGTGTTCAAAATCAGTACCGCCTTCATACCTTAACCAGTTCGAATGAAAGGAACTAAACGATGAGCGTGGTTCCCGTTGCGCCACGACCCTTGTCACCGCGCGAAGCTGCCGTCGTGACAAAGCTGCTCTCCGTCGAATTCGACGGTGCCGCCGAGTTCAGGACGCAGACGTTACGTGCGCAGGTGGTGGCGACTTGGGGTGAAGCGTCGCCCAGCGTGGACTTGGCAGTCGCTCCTGGTGATGACCAAGCAAGCGGCATCGATGGCGAACTTCCGGTCAGCGGCGAGGCTTATGATGAGCGGGGGAACTATATCGGTGAAGTCACTCTGTGGTCGTCGGACGGCTATCTGTCCGCGGTTGAATATGGTTGGGTGACCGACGATACCCCCGAGGTACTTCCGGATCCTGCACGGATCACGGTCTCCGTCTAACTTGAGTTTTAACCTCGGTCCCAGTCAGGCGGCCCCTGGTTGATCTTGAAAGAAGTCCTTGGGTGATGATTCTTCTTGCGACAGAAGGAAACTCACTCCAAGGGCTTCGGTGAATAGTGTGCACGACACCGGCGGTGCCAGCGTGTTCGGGGACCTGTCGGCGTTCCGGCAGGAGTTGTATCAGTGTGTGACCGCGCGCACGGATGCGGTGTTCGAGCTGGTCGACGCGGTGTTGTGCGCGGACGGGCCGGTGCGGTCACTGCCGGAGCTGTCGCTGATCGCCGAGCATCGCCGTGGCCACGGCAGCGTGTACACGGCGCTGGATCGCGGCCGAATTGATGTGGAGCGGTTGCGGCGAGCGCTGGCCGCGGTCCCGCTGCCCAGGGCTGCGGACGGTCGGCTGGTGCTAGCGGTCGATATCACCTGCTGGCTGCGGCCCGAAGCTCACACCTGTCCGCAACGGGTGCTGTGTCACACCTACGGGCGAGCCAAGAACGCACATCAGATGATCCCGGGCTGGCCGTACTCGGTCGTCTGCGCGCTCGAGACCGGGCGCAGTTCCTGGACAGCGCCACTGGACGTGATCCGGTTGACGCCCGGCGACGACGCTGCCACAGTCACCGCGGCCCAGCTCCGGACCGTGGTCGGCAACCTGATCGCTGCCGGGCAGTGGCAGCCCGGCGATCCCTACATCTGGATCGTCGCCGACGCCGGCTACGACGCGCCCCGGATGGCGTTCCTGCTCGCGGATCTGCCGGTGCAGCTGCTGGGCCGGATGCGGTCCGACCGCGTCCTGCGCCGCGCCGCACCGCCATGGATTCCCGGCACCATGGGACGTCCGCCGCGCCACGGCGGCGAGTTCGTGTTCGGCGATCCCGCTACCTGGGGTGATCCGGCAACCGAGACCCTGACCGAAACCAGGCTTTACGGGCCCGCACACGCACGGTCATGGGACCGGTTACACCCCCGGCTCACCCACCGATCGTCGTGGGTCGCTGCGGCCGGGAAACTGCCCGTCATCGAGGGCACCGTGGTCCGCCTCGACGTCGCCCGGCTGCCCAGTGGTGCGACACCGAAACCGGTGTGGTTGTGGCATTCGGGCACCGGCTTGGACGCGGGCACGGTCGATCTGCTCTGGCAAGCGTTCCTGCGCCGGTTCGACATCGAGCACACCTTCCGCATGTTCAAGCAAACCCTGGGCTGGACCGCACCGAAACCCCGCGATCCCGCCAGCGCGGACCGGTGGACCTGGTTGCTGATGGCCGCATACACCCAGCTGCGCCTGGCCCGCAGACTCGCGCGCGATCAGCGGCGTCCGTGGGAGAAACCTGTTGCACCGCAACAGCTCACACCCGCGCGGGTCCGGCGGGTATTTCGGCACCTCCGCCCGAACATTGCATGTCCAGCCAGTGCGCCGAAACCCTCACGCCCAGGACCGGTTCCAGGCCCAGGTCGAGCCGGCCTTGGGAGTCGTCATCGATCAGCTCGCGGGCCTTCGCCATTGGCACGCCAGTTCGGCATCGGTGTGGGCGGGACCCGACATGGTCGACGATGCGTTGCCGGCGACTGTCGGTGTACTCGGCGATCTGGACCGCGGTCGCTCCGGACGCGGTCCGTACTTGCCGGATGAACACCACGACCCAGGATTCTACCGGGGCCGTTAGCGCGTGAAACCGCCACTTCACGCGACCATCACACCAGGTCAAGGCGATACAGGTCCGAAAATCCTGGTTACCTGACCAAACTCAGGAGCGCGCGCCGAGGGGGTTAGATCGCCGAGGGGGTTAGATAGGGAACTGTCGGGGGAGTCTTTCGGGGAGTACGGGGAAGTAATGGGAATTCGCGAGTTGGTCTACGTCGCAGGTCTCTGCGTGGTGATGGCTGTGCCGGCGTGCAGTCACGCGGTCGAGGGGTCGGCGGTGGCCGCGGAGACCAGCACCGTCACGAACGACTGGAAATCGCCACAGGGCACCTGGATCGGCACCTACGAATGTTCCCAGGGCACAACCGGACTGACGTTGACGGTGCAATCCTCGGTGCAGGCAGAGTTCGCCTTCTACCCAACACCGGACAACCCCACAGTACGGTCGGGCAGCTTCCGCATGCAGTGGCGAGTCGAGTCGGGACGACTCGTATTCCGCCAGACAACGTGGATCGATCGGCCCGGTTCCTACGTGATGGTCGACCTCGTCGCCGACCGCACCGAAAGCACGACCACACTGAGCGGCAAGGTGATCGGCGATGGTTGCACGACTTTCCAGCTGACCCGCGACGTGTCCTGACGCCTGTCCGCAGCTACACGTGTGGCTTCTATGTCATCGATGGCTCCCCAATGATCCCGGCGGCGGCGAGGGTTCTGGCCGCGGCGGCACGGTCCGGCCCGCGCCCATGCTGGACAGCGTCCACCAAGTGCAGCCGGAATCGTCCCAATGGAGACCGTCGGGGTCGATCCAGTGGCCGCTGTCGTTGTCCTCCGCTGTGCCCTCCGCACGGACTGCGGCGATCAATGCCCGTCGGGCCCAGAGTATTTCGGCTTTTGGGAGGTCGTCCGGGAGTCCTGGTCGGTGAATGGTCATCGTATGGAGCCCGGCCTTCGCTTCACAGCGCGGCATTTCAGCAACAGTTGACGTTCTTCGGGGCCGACCGCCCGCATGTGTTCCTTCTCGATTCCCCTGCGCGAAGCGATGATAGCGTTCGTTGAACGGGGGCTACGAGACCGTCCGGGTGGCTTTCGCCGAATCGACGGCATCGGCGACTCTATGCGCGGCTTCCTGCCAGCGCCGCAGTTGCTGAACCGCCGGCGCCAGTTCGAAATCGTTGTGGTGGGCTGTTGTCGACAGCTCTGACCATAGCAATCGCGCGTCGGCCGCGGCTTCTTCGCCGAGGTATTTCGGCAGCACGAGCAGTTGCGCCCGCACCGTCACGCGGCCCATCTGCGGTGACACGGCCCGCCACAGGTCCTGGATGGCCTGTTCCAGCGCGATCCGCAGCATCCAGGCCGCTGCTCGTGGCCACATTCCGCCGACATCGGAACTCGCGTCGGTGATGAGGTTGTCCGCCGTGCGGAGACGGGAGTGGATGGTGTTCAGCGGTTGAGCCACTTGGCGATCCTCTCCGCGCGGTTGACAAGGTCGCCGAGCTCGTCACGGGTACTGCCGTGGGCGCCGCGATTGCATGTCCTGACAACGTCGGATGCCCATGGCGCGAGTTCGGTGTCGAGGTGGGCGAGGATGTCGGACTCCCTGGTTCGGTCGTAGAACACGGCCAGCGCCAGTTTCTGGACGGTGCGTTCGGCCTTGTCGAGCTGTTCGGTGATGTCGGACTGGCGGAATCCGTGCTCGCCGAGCACCCGCCTGACCTTGGTGGTGGCCGCTGATTCGATGGCGAGCCGGCAGCACAGGGCGATCATCTCGTCGGCTTCCTCGCGAGGAAGGTTGCGGGTGAGGCTCAGGGCGCGGGCATCGTCGATGTAGCGGCGGACCGGGTCGATCGACACCCGGACCTCGACGACAGATCGTTCCCGTCGTTGCACGTCGAGGACGGTCGCGGGAATCTGCAAGCGCCGCACGGCCTCCGGAAGGCGCAGGTCATGGGTGAAGACGATGACCTGCCGCGTGCGCGCGACATCGGCGAGCACTCTGGCCAACCCGTCGACCTTCGCCGGGTCCATCGATTGCACAGGGTCGTCGATCATCAGGAACCGGAACGGGCTCTGTTCGGCGGTGGCCCGCGGCAGGAACAACGACAGCCCGAGGGCGTGCAGTTCGCCCTGGCTCATGACGCCCAGTGCCGCGCCGGCGACACCGTCGACGGTGACATCGAGGCTGACCCGTCGAGCCTGCGCCGTCCCTTCCAGCACCACATCGCCGAGCTCGACATTGCTCTGCTGCCGCAGCGTTGTCCAGACCCGCTGCGACAGTTCGGTCAGCGGTCGCATGCGCTCGTTGCGCACAGTAACGGCCGCGCTCTTGAGCCAGACCTCCGCTGCTTTCACTGTTTTCAGCTCGTCGGGCGCGCCGACAAGGGCCGTCGCACTGTCGACCCACGCGGCGATCTGCCGGGCCAGCGGCGCCCATACGTCATCGAGTCCGGCCAGTTCGGTCCGGGCACGGCCCTGCAGGGCGGTCAATTCCGCACGCACCCGCTGATAACGGACACGCATCCGGGCAGGCAGCGACGCGGGTTCGCCGACCGCGAGCTCGGCCCACTCTCGCCAGGCGAGGGCGGCGGCCGCCGAGTCGATCGGGCAGTTCGCCAGGGGCGCGGGAAGCGGCCGGATCAGCTCACGAACCTGGGCCGTTGCCGAGGCGTGCTGTTTGCGCGCTTCGGCGAGTTCCGCTGTGCGGGCGCGGATGTCGGCGATCGACTGCCGCGTGGTACCCCGCCACCGCTCGTCGAGCCGGCCCTCGCCGCACACCGGGCACCGGCAGTCGGCGCCGTCCGCGAGTTCGGTGGCCAGAACGAGGATGTCGAGCATCCGCGAGCTCGTCTCGGCGTCGGCGGTCGCGGCGCCGAGGAGACGGGTCGTCGTGGCGGTGAGTCGGGTAAGAGCCGCTTCGACTGCTGCTTCCGTCGGCAACTCGACCGCGGTCACCGCTGACAACGAGGTGGCCGCTCCGGACGATTCCCCGGCGCCGAGCACTGTACGTGAGAGCGCCTCGAGATCGACCTGGCGCGCCCGCAGGTGCTTTTCGACTGTACGCGCGCGCTCGTCGTCGACGATCGAAAGTTCCGTGAGCAGAGTGTCTTTGCCGCGCTTGGTTTCCTTGATCGCCTTGTCCAAATCGAGGCGTCTGCGCTGCAAACTCGCCAACGCGGTCGTGAGGTCGTCCAGGCCGAGCAGGCTGTGTAGCGCGTCGTACATGCCGCTCGGTGTCCCGTCGATGAGGGACCCCAGCTCGCTGTAGGAGAGGAACGGGCGATACAGCTCGAGCGGCTGCGCGAGTCGCGAACGGTCCAGCGGGCCCGCACCACCCGTCTTGCGCTCGGTTGTCCATCGACCGGCTTCCAGCGCGGTGCCGGGCTCCCAGCTTCCGCTGATGGTCAGCGGGTTGTCCGGGCACTCGGTCTGCAGTTCGACCGCGATGCGCGGCCTCGTGCCGTCGTGCAGGTTGCGCCAGCCGTCCTTCCAGATCTTGGATTTGTTCGCCCAGCGCTTGTTGTCCCCGGTGAGGGCGAACTCCGCGGCTTCGGCGAAACTGGACTTGCCGCAGCCATTTCGGCCGACTACGAGAGTCAGGCCCAGGGAGGGCTGGACGGGGAGCCGGGCAGGCTGTCCGATCCCACGAAATCCGTTGACGGTGATCGACCGGACGAACATTCCGGCCAGCACCTCGTCCGTACCGGTCGTCGCAGACGCGACGCTCTCGGGGAAGGACGCGAGAACGGTCGCAGCGACCTCGGGAGGTACTGCGGTGTCGGCGGTCAGTGCCGCGGCGACGAGATCGGTGAGACATCCGGTGGATGACTCGGACGTACTGGTGACAGATGACGATTCCTGCATCGACGATCCCCTGGTTCGTGTGAGATGTGGTAGGGCGGCGGTCCGTCAGGACAGCGGCTCCGGCTTCACGCGGTCGACGAATTCGGCAGGCAGCGTCGCGATGGTCGGGCTGTTCAGCTCGATCGACATGATCCAGGGCGTTTCCTGGGTGCGTGGTGCGATGGTCCGCCGCTGCCGGTGTTCCTCGGTGAACAACCAGGCCGTCCACACGCGACCGATGTAGTCGGCGACGGCGAACGCGCGGAATCGTGCCTCGTCGTGTTCGGGCGCCGAACGTTCGGGCACGGGCAGGTAGCTCGGCATCACCAACGTGGTCTTCCTGCGCCGGGAGTACTCGGCGACGGCATCGGCGATGCGGTCCTGGAGACGGGTGGTGGCCTCGATCAGGTCGTCGAACACCTCGATCCGGACAGCGTGGGCGAACGGCACCGGAGGTTCGGAACCTTCGGTGAGTACGACCGAGCGATCGGCGGTGAGCGAACGCATTGTTTCCACGTATCCCGGATCGTAGTGCCGGATGACGACGGCGTTCGTGTGGCGGACAATGTGTTCGGCGCTGCAGCTGGTCGCCCACACCGCGGTGTGCTCGGCATGTGGTTGCCGATCGACGATTGCGAATCCCAGCATTGTTCTCCTTGTAGTCGGTAAATCGGTAGTACTAGTCGTTTTCGGGATCCGGCCAGCGAGTGATCCGAGCAGGAACATCTGGCCCACCGTCGCCTCGACCGCGAAGCCTGTCACCGTGAATCGGCTGTACTGGTCCTGCGCGAAATGCCCGAGGACAGGGTCGACGTGGCGCGACTGCGCCAGCTCGGCGCTGGTGGGCGGGGGATGATGGTCGCTATTTGCGGTTCATCGCGTCGAAGATCGCGACGATGATCCAGACCGGTAGCCAGAGCCCGCAGGTGATGAGCGTGAGCATCAGGTGGAGACCGTGATTCGGTCCGCGCCGGATCATGAAGGGTGCTGCCCCGGCGCCGTTGTTCTGGGTGACCGAGATGATCGGCATCGGGTACCCGGGAGGCATCCCGTAGCCCTGCGGTGCGGGGTACGGGGGCGCCTGCGGAACATGGGGCGGCGCCGTCGGATACGGATAGGCCGGTGGGGCAGGCGCAGGTCCGGCGGGATTCGGCGGAGTCGGGTGGATGGGGCGCGGTGGGTAGGCGACATCACGCGGTCGCGGTGCCTGCGGTTCCGGCACGCTGGAGAGGTGGTCCAACGGCATGGTCGGATCGTGGACCGCGGGCGGGTTGGTGGGAGGCGTGCTGGGCTTGTCGATCGGATCGTTCATCGCCGCACCCGACCGAGGTGCGCCAGGCGGGTCCCGTTGATCCGGGCCAGGCCGGCGAGGTCGTGTGCTCCCGCCATCCGCGCCAGCGCGATCGCGATGTCGGCCGCCGCCGCCGCGTCGGCGCCGGCCTCGTGGTGGTTGTCGAGGACGATGCCGAGTGCCGCGGCGACCTGGTTCAACTTGTAGCCACCGAGCAGCAGCTGCCGCTTCGACCATGCGTAGGTGCAGCCGTACTGCCATCCCGGCAGGGCCGACCCGCTGAATTCACAAGCGCGGCTGAGGTTTCCCATGTCGAAGACGGCATTGTGCGCCACCACCGGCAGATCCCCGATCGTGTCCAGCACCTGCGGCAGGAGCTGGGCGAAGCTGGGCTGCTTGGCCACCATGTTCGGGGTGATCATGTGGATCTGCATATTGCGGGGCGCGAACTCGCCGACCGCCGCCGGCGGGCGGCACAGCCAGGAATGCGTGGCGACACGCGTGCCTTTGTGGACGATGGCGACGCCGATCGCGCAGATGCTGCCGTGTTTGGGATTGGCGGTTTCGACGTCGAAGGCGGCGAAGGAGAGGTTGTCGGTCACTCGATGTCCTTGGGGGAGTGGGTAGGTGGTCAGAGCGGGGTGATCGTCTGGATCGTGGCGACCGGTGTGGTGCTCGTATCGCTGCTCACGTGACCGGTGATCACGCCGGCCTTCTTGCCGGTGACCGTGATCGAGTGGAGTCGTTCCCAGTCGGTGCCCTCGTCGAGCGCGACCGTGACGCGATATCGCTTCGACGGATGGAACTCGACGGGCGTCGTGGTGACGATCCGCAGCTCGTACTCGAAGATGCAGCCGGCCGATCCGAAACACGACTTTTCGGTGACAGTCAGCTCCGGAGCGATGTTCTGTTCGGACGGGACGTCATAGACCGGCGCTGCCGGGATCGACGTGTGGTGAATGGTGGCCGCCGGTGATGCCACGGATCGGCTTGTCGCAGTGGTGTTGTCGCCCGATCCGGTGACCGCGCCGATCGCGGCGAGCAGGATCCCGATCGTGCACAAACCCCCGACGGCGGCCAGAGCGATGACCAGTGGTTTCGCACTGCCGTTGGGGTGGACCGGAGGACGCGGTGGCTGGAAGGGCTGCGGGTGCGGATAGGTCACTGGCCTTCTCTGATCTGTCTGGGTGGTGTGCAGGGCCTCGCGAGGCGCTGCGGAGCGGAAGACTGCGGCACCACGATGCGGTGCGTTGTACACAGACTGACGTACAATGAAAACGTTGTCAAGCATCAATCATGATGTTGACATCTGTGTGGTTCTAGTTCAGGATTGGTGTTGTACACGACAAGGTCGGCGCTGCGGTGATCCCGCGAGCTCTGTCCTGAACCGGCAACCCGTTGCTTTCGCAGACACGACAGCAGCGATACGGTGAGACATTTCGCAGCGCGCACCGACGTCTGACCAGTTGTTGCCGAGCGAGATCAGGCCACGCGCCGACCTGTTGTCCTTCACCCCATCCGAATTGCGGAGTTCGACGGACGAGCCCTATAGCGATCGCCTTGCCGGCGGAGCTGCAGAGAGGACTGCATCGCTCGCGGTCGAGCGATCGGGCATCAGCCGATCTGGAACCGCGTCGGTTCTCGAAGTACTTGGAGTGCGCCGTTCACATCGGCCAGGCGCGAGGAGACCGTGGCAGCCGCGAGATTCTCGGGCAACACGTCCGAGAATTTCAGGCCTCGTGTGGCGCGTTCGTCTGCCTGGGGAAGCACAACGACGGGGTCCTGCGCCCGTCGATCGGCCAGCGCGTCGTGCCACAGGCCTGCCGTGAGATCTGGGCGTAGCCGGATGCTGAAGTCGTTGGGGCGCTGCGTCGGATCGACCACGGTGGGGAGAGAAGCTGCCAGTGTCGCATTGGCTCGGAACCCTGCCCAGGTCCACCAGCGCATCGCGTTGCCTTCGTGCTCGACGACGGTGACGGTGTCGTCCACGAGCCCGGCGCCTTTCGATGCTCGCACATCATCGATATGACCGAGTGCACGACGGGTGAGATCGACCGGCGGGTCCACGCCGAGCAGCACGTCGCGGATGGCGCGAGTCAATTCGAACGACAGCCCGCGAATTCCGATGGATGACCATTTCGCTACGCCGCCGGTGTCAGCGGGTTCGACGAACGCACGTCGACGGGTCCAATCGATGTAGTTGACTCGCCAGCTGCGCCCGGCAAGCAGCAGGATGCGAGGTCCGGCTGTCTCGGTCGTCAGGACGGAGGGGTCGGTGTGCCCGATCTCCTGGCGGCCGGCGAGCACTGTGAACTGTGGAGGTGCGGTGAAAGCCGCTGTCAGATCAAGGAAATGTCGCTTGCCGAACCGCTTCTCGGCAGCAGGACCGATATGAAGTAGTCCGCCGTCGTCCTCGAGGTGACCTTCCTTGATCAGATGACGGAGGATGGGTACGGCGGAGATGTCGAACGGCGGTAGTCCGTTCCACTCGGCCGACCAGCTGTGGTCTCCGACGGAGTGTTGTTGGAGTGTGAGGGCGAGCAGCTGCTGCGCCACCAGATGCCTCGGCGCGGGCGGCGCAGTGACGGGCTCGACCCATCCGCGAGACCAGAGCAACAGAAGGCCGGCGGCCTGAAGCAGGGAATCGCTGTCGGTGGCGAGGAACAAGCAGTTGCGGGTGCTGTTCACCCGGCGCCCGGTACGACCGATGCGCTGGAGAAACGATGCAACCGTTGCCGGAGAATCGATTTGGATGACCCGATCCAGGTCGCCGACGTCGATACCGAGTTCGAGGGTGGAAGTGGACACGATCACGCAGTCGCGAGCCTCGGCGAAGGCTTGTTCTGCCCGCGCGCGTTCGTCGACCGACAGCGATGCGTGCGAGAGGAAGGCTGTGATTCCGCGTGTGCGCAGTGCTGCCCCCAGTTCCTCGACCTGCTTGCGCGAGTCGCAGAAGACCAGCCGCTTCTCACCACGATGCAGTGCCGCGATGACTTTGGCGGCATTCTCCAGCGAGCCGACATAGTCGAGTTCGACCTGCCCAGGCGGCGGCGAGGAGGCGGCGGTTCCGGGGCGAGGCGGCGTAACTCCAGGGGCGACCACACGACCTGGCCGGATGTCTGCTCCGGAACCCTGGAGCCAGGTGAGCAGGTCTTCCGGATTGCCGACGGTAGCCGAGAGACCGATGCGTTGAATCGGTCCGCCGGTGACTCTCTGCAGGCGTTCCAGAACTGCGAGCAGGTGCCAGCCGCGGTCGTCGCCGGCGAAGGCGTGGACCTCGTCGATCACCACCGCCCTGACGTTTCCGAGCAATTGATTGTGATCGGTTTTCGTGCCGATCAGCATGGCTTCCAGTGATTCCGGCGTGGTGAGCAGGACATCCGGGTGCTCGCGGCGAATACGGTTCCGGACCGAATCGGTGATGTCGCCGTGCCACAGTGCCGCCGTACGTCCGAGCCACTGGGCATACCCGTCGACTCGGGTGGCGAGGTTGTTCAACAGCGCCTTGAGTGGGCACAGATAGAGAATCGAGGTGCCGGTCCACTGTTGCTGAGACATCGCGCTGAGCAGCGGAAAACATGCGGCCTCGGTCTTGCCGCCTGCCGTCGGTGCCAACAGCACCGTATCCTCGCCGTCGAGAAGTGGAGCGATCGCTTGTTCTTGCAGTGGTCGCAGCCCCGGCCAGCCCAGCGTATTGACGATGTGGTGCACCACAACCGGATCGAGTCGGTCCCACACCTCCTCGGTCACAGGTCGAGGTCGATATCGTCGGCGCTGACGAGATTGCGTTCGGCGTCGGTCAGTTCGGTGACGTTGATCGTGAGCTGGTAGTGCTCGCGCGGATCGAACTCCGGAAATTGATCGATACGGTCGAGTACATCGCCGACGAGCTTCTTGAGGAAGACCCGAGGTGCGATGCCGACCTTCCCACCGAGAGACCCGCTCACCGCCTTCGCCAGATCGGCCACGTAGGCGTCGTCGGCAACTCGTCGGATGCGCCCGGGGTCGCCGCTCCCGTCGGCATAGAGGTCACGGATCGTTGCACCCAGTGCGTTGAGTGATCCGGAAGTGAATCCGGGCAGCCGCAGCTGTACAGCTCGGGGGTTGTCGAATCGAGGGTCGGTGGTGAAATCAGTGGCCAGTCGCTGTGCCAGCGGAGCCAGCCGTTGCACGCCCTGTTGTCCGTCGTAGAACGCAGGGGTGCCGGTGACCAGCAGATATAGGCCGGGGAATCGGCCCGAATGCACTTCGTCGATGAGCTGGCGGAGTGCATTGAGCGCTTTGTCCCTGGCATCGGAGCGAACCCGCTGCAACGTTTCGACTTCGTCGAGTACGAGCAGCAGACCTCGATGGCCGCTGTCGCGCAGCACAGTGAGTAATCCCTGGAGGAATCCGAGTGCGCCGAAATGATCGAGCTCCCCGCGCACGCCTGCCGAGCGCCGAGCCGCCGCGGCCACATTGGGTTGGCCACCCAGCCAGGCGAGAATTGCGGACGCGGTCGCCTCATCGTTGTTCTGCAGCGCTCGGTGGTAGCCGCGCAGTGCCGTCGCGAACGAGGGCGCATGTCGTGACACCTCGGCCAGGCGGGCGGACATCAGCTCACCGACGGCGCGGGGCAGCTCGCCATCGTTCGCGCCGGCTGCCATTGCGTCTTCTTCGAGGGCGTAGAACCACGCGTCGACAACCGGTCGCAGTGCGCTGGGCGGAAAACTGGACGTGGCCAACTGCTCGGTGACTCGCCGGTACACCGTTTCGAGCTTGTGCAGCGGCGTTTCGGTCTCCGAGATCTGGACTTCGGCTACCGCGAACCCCTTCTTTCGTGCCCGTTCGCCGAGCCAGCGGGAGAAGAAGGTCTTGCCGGACCCGTATTCGCCGCGGACCGCCTTGAATACCGCACCGCCGGACGCCACAGTGTCCAGCTCGGCATCGAGCGCGGATTCGAAACGGTCGAGCCCCGTGGCCAGCAGATCCAGACCGTTGCCAGGGACGGCGCCGCGGCGCAGCGCATCGATGACATCGCGCCGGCGCACGGCACTGACCGGGGCAGGGACGCTGTTCACTGTTCAATCCTCGCATGGGTCGTGCTGGCTATCGCCTGACCGTCGACGTTCGATGGTCGCTGCGGTGGGTAATGGTCGCTGTGCAGGCGTTCGGCCCGCTGACGATCTGCAGGCAGGTGTCCTCTCGGCGTGGTTCAATGAGCCATGCCTGGCAGAGGACAGCGGCGATGACGGTTGCGCTCTCACACGTGCTACCCGAGGGATCTCTGCCGCTCAGCGCGATGAAGGAAGACCTCAGTGTCGCCTACATCCACATGCTCGCGAGCGCCTGTGGGTTGACTGTCGGCAGTTGGTCCCAAGACTACGACGGTCGGGATGCGACGCTCAGCTCGAGCGTGGATTACACGCCACACATGTACGCGCCCAAGATCGATGTCCAGTTGAAGTGCAGTGGTCAGGAGGATATCGTCCGGGCCGATACAGTGGCGTGGTCACTCGATGTCCGCACCTACGACTTGATCTCCAAGCGGAACCGTTCGAATCCGGCCCTGTTGTGTGTGCTCGTCGTGCCACCGGAAGCAGGCCACTGGTTGCACCTGACTGTTGACGGGCTACTCGCCCGAAGTCATATGTATTGGCAATGGGGGCACCAGTTACCGCCGGTCAAGTGTGACCAGCAATCACAAACGGTACACATCTCGAAATCCAATCTGCTGACACCCAAGGCGTTGCTCGAGTTGATGGAGGAGGCGAGCAAATGGCAGCCACAAATCTAGCCGGTCCGATCAGTGAGTACGGCGATATCCTGACACCCGCCAATGTCGCACAGTTCCTCGCAACGCGCGATTGGACGTGTAGAACGGATCGGAGAGTCGATCAGGTTTGGGTGCTCGAGGCAGGCGGTGGTGGTCGTCCGGTTTCTGTTCTGCTGCCACGTCAGCCATCGTTCGTCGACTATCCGAAACGTCTTCGTGAAGCCATCGAGACCATCGCCAGCACCTACGATCTGGGCCTTCCCGAGCTTGCTGAGCAGATCGCGTCCATCCGCGCGGATCTGTTCTTCATCCGAGTAGACCAGCGATACGATGACGGAACCATCCCGCTCAGGCAGGCTAGCGCGCTGTTGGACAGCATTGATCAGATGGTTCGAGCCGCCGCGATTTCTGCCCACAATCCGCTGGCAACGGGGCGTGGTCGGATCCCGGATATGGTGAGTGAGTTCCTCAATGAAGATGTTCGTATGGGGCACACCAAAAAGGGAAGCTTCATCATCACTGTTGCCGCGCGAATCGGTGACGATGAGGGCGCGGATGAACCGCAGGAGCTCGGAGAGTCAGTGACCGTTCCGAGCTTCGCCAGGCGAACGATGACGACTTTGGCGCGAAGTCTCGATGTAACCAGGCGCTACGCGGCGACGCGTGATCAGTTCGACGGTATCGGTGACGCCGTCGACCAAGGACTGAAACTACAGGTCGTGCAGGCACTTCAAGAAATTGGTGGCAGTGATGGGATCCGCTCCCTCGACCTGTCGTTCGAATGGGCGGCGGCCGAACCGCAGCAGTCAGCAGTTCCGAGTCACGTGTCGCTGGACCGTGGCCTCATCGATCAGTTGCCCGATATCGAACGACGGCTGGTGCGACGGATCGAACCGGAGCGGATCACGATCGTTGGTCCGGTCAAGGAATTGAAGCGGCAGGATTCCGGCGGTGGTGATGCCGAGGAAAACGGCGGAGAAGTCGTGGTGAATGCCGAAATCGCCGGGCGAATCAGGCGGGTGACAGTTCCGCTCGATGCTTCCGATATGAGTTTGGCGATCACAGCATTCCGCGACAGGCTGCCGTTCACTGCCTCGGGGAAGATCGTCAAGCGTGGAAACACCTGGCGTCTCGCGGAACCGGTTGATGTAGATCGTTCCTTCCTCGAATTCCATCTCGGTCGGCCCGGATCTCGATAGCCGAGGGGCAAGCGAGGGTTACATCAGGTGATCCAGAAGGCTGCAGAAACTCCGTAACTCGGTGATATCGGAATCAGGCAGAAGCTTCGGGCTGAAGTGCGCGATTCGGTTGCGGATGTCCTTGACGCGAACAAGCTGGGTGACAAACAACTGGCGGTCGACGGTTTCCCAGCCGAGGGTCTGCCAATTGAGATCGGCGCTCGCGGTGAGTTGCTTGTCACGGGCTTTCTGTTTTGTCGCAGGTACATCGGATTGTCTGAGCAGGTTGACATACTGGCCGAACATCAGCTCGTCTATCGACGTACCCGGCGGCTGCTGCTGGCGGGGGTTCAGGACGAGGTCGATGCTGGTCTGCGGAAGCGGCCGTAGGAGGGTTCGCAGCTTTCCCTCGATCTCTCCGACCAGGAAGAACGGAAGCCCCAGTTGATGGAATCGTTCGGCGATATCGGCCGGTGTGACGATGCCGGAGAACCTTCCGCTCGGCTTCCGTACGAGCATATATCCGTGCTTGTGAATGATTGTCATGCGTGAAAACAGCTCGTGGTGTGTTTCGGCGCACTCGACGGTTTCGATCATCGCATCGGTGAGTTTTCCTGAGAACCCCTGCTTTTCGCGCATCGCGGCCACCGATTGCCAGGTGATGATTCCCTTCAGATCGGAAGATCCGCCGATCACCGGTATCTGTGAGAAGTCGTGCTGCCGCATGAGATGTATCGCGTAACTCAGGGTCGCGTCCGGGGTCACCGAGTGGATCCCGTTGACTGCAGATGGCAGGTCACCGATCTGGAACGGCCGCTGAGGCAGACTCCCCGGCCGGAAATCCTCGTACGCGGCTGTCTCCTCCGCGGAGTCGGCTTCCTGGACAGGGACGATCGTGACAGCGGTATCCCGATGACACGTCGCGAAGCTGGGCGCAGTGGTCAGGTTCGCGGTGTGCAGGCCGACAGTGATCGCCTGGACACTCTCGTAATCACGACGGCGAAAGCCGAACAGGTCTACGAGCTCTTTGACCGGTATCGTCCGCCCGGACAGGTCGGCGATCTGTTCCTGAGTGATGGCGAGAGTCATGCGTACGCCTCCCAGTCGTCGACGATTCTCTTGCCCATCGCTTCGGCGACCAGCGCCAGTAGCTGACCCTTCCGGTCCGCATAGAATGCGTCGAAGTTGTCTGCTCGCAGCAACGTCGGATTGATCAGGTGGGTCGCGACGATATCGTCGAACCACTCGTCGCGAGTCCCGGAGTCGCCGGCCAGGACCGGCAGATAGTCGCTCGGCGCACCCACGATGCTCTTGTTCGCCCTATCCGACAGCGGTGTCTTGTTGATGATGGAGGTCGCGCGCCAGCTTTCCACGCCGAATCGGGTGAGCCAGCGCTTCGGGAAGATCTGCCGGATGTCGACGGCATACTGGATCAGCGTGCTCGAAGTCAGGCAGTCGGCGGAGAAGTACCAGTCGATTGCGCCCTGCTTGACCAGTAGCGCGATGATGCCCTTGTACGCGGCGCTGTTGCGGGTGCTCAGGCTATCGAGCCGGTCGGCGACGAAGATGGCTTCGCTGACGGTGTCGGGTGTCGCAGACTCCGGATCGATCCACGTGACGAGCTGTTCCACATCGCGGGCGAATCGGCTTTCGGTGGAGCCGCTGTACATTTCGCCGAGGACACCGCACCAATACCATCGGGTGAGGCGTTCCCGGATCAGTGGTTCGTCGGTGCGCTCGCCCAGGATGGTACGCACGGCCGCGAGCGGGATGAGCTGCGACCGATACGGCAGATCGCGTGGCGCGACAATGCACTGTTCGGCGAGGAACTCGCCCACCCAGGCGAACGCATCCCGGACCGCGGGCGCGAGCCGATCGAAGTCTTCGAGTGGGAGGGTGAGCAGATCACGCCGTTTGCACGACACCGCGGTCGCCGGCCGATCCTGCTTGAGGTTCCAGGTGCGTACGAGTGCCACTGCCTGCAGGAAGTCACTGCTGGCGAAGCCGTCCTCCAATCCGACATCCAGGTAGCCGAACACCGGGTGGGCGGTGGCCAGCCCCTTCTTGATGTCGGTCCAGACTTCGGGCAGGCGATAGTAGTCGTTGTGCTGCTGTTCGTAGGTCCGATCACCGGAGTATGTCGCGGTGAGCAGCTCGAACACATTGAGTGGAACGCCGCCGGTGTTCACTCTCTCGAAGACCGAACACACCGCGTCGGGCGTGGTCTCGGCGCCGAGGGTGATCATCGGGATGTCGAACGACTTGATGTGCTGGATCACCTCACCTTCGAACTGCGCCCAGATCGGCCAGTTCTTACCGGGGTCCGCCTCGGTGAACGCTCGTTGCCACACGTGGTACTGGTCGCGGTCGAAAACAACCCGCAACGGGAAGTATCCGGCGGCGACTTCGGCAGCGGTATCGGAGAGCTCGACGACCGGTTTCGAATTCTGCGGGTTACGCACGATCCGCGAATCGGATCGGACGGAAACGATCGCGTCGTCGCGATCGGCAGGAGAGCCGATCGCCTTCGCGATATCCACGTAGTACCAGACCAGCAGCGGCTTGTTGCGCGCATCGACAGTGCGGACCGGCTTGTTCAGGAACAGTGCCTGATACAGCGAAGTCAGCCGCTGCTGACCGTCGAGCAACAGCAGCCCGGGCTCCACGGCATCGGCATCGGCACCGGTCAGTGGGCGCGACCGGAACCGGGTCTGGCCGCCGGTCTCGAGCGTCATCACCACGCCGAGGGGATAGTCGAGAGTCACGGTGGCGATCAGTTCCCGGATGCGCTGATCGTCCCACTTCCACTCGCGCTGGAAATCCGGAAGCTGCAGCTGTCCTCTGTGTATCGATGCCAAGAGGTCGGACAGCTTCGGATTGTCCATTCCCACAGCAAGTCCCCCAGGTGGTGCGACCGACGTTTCGACTCTGCCGGCAGAGATGTCTTCGACTGACTACCAACAACTTTCGTGTGAATACTACGGTCTGCACCGGCTCCTTGTGGCCCGGGGCCGCCAACAGGAGTTCTATCCCAATCCGAACTGTGCTCGCAGCAGGCCGACGTGCAGACGCAGGGTTCGTCCGTCTTGCATGGTCTCCAGCACCTGCACCCCGTCCACATTCAGCAGCTGGCCGAGAATCGCCGCGAACCCGCTGCCGCGCGTGACAGGGTCGCCGACCCGCTGCGCGAGTGCCGTTGTCGACTGGGGGCCGTCGAGGAGTGCTCGGATCGCCTTCTCCAGTTTGGTTGTCGTCGGCTTCCTGGCCAGCTGTTCGAGCTGTGCCTCGAAAACCGCCGAGGCCAGGAGTCCGGCGACCAATGCGTCGGCGGGGTTCGCCGGGGCAGCGATCGGTGCTGGTTCCGGGAGCACGATATCGAGGGTGATCTGGTTACCGGCCTTGTCAGCGGCCTTGCGGGACACCGCTGTCGCGGTTGCCTTCGCGGTGGATGCCGGGGCCGGGATCGGGAGGACATCTGTGGGGTCGCGCCACCAGTTCGGGCGCTGGTCACCCAGTTCACGCCAGCCGTTGGGGGGCAGGGCGCCGAAGGGGAGGAATGCCAGTACCGGGATGGTGATCTCGGCGAGTGCCGCACCACCGTGGTACCCGGCCTTTTGGGCGGTGTAGCGCGAATCGTTGTCCCACAGTGCGACGATCGAGGCGCCGGGTTCCGGCCAGACCACACGTGGACCCTGCAGCGGTATCTCGGTTTCGCTGCGACGATCGAACTCACCGACCGGGACGCGGTGCCGTGCGGAGGCTACGTCGGTGGCGGTGACGGTAACGCCCTTGCGGTCGACGACATGCCCATGATCGCTGGTGATCAGCACCACCATGCCCTGGGCGGTCGCCACGGAGACAAGAGCTTGCAGGTCGCCGATTTCGCGAGCTTGCCACCCGGAGTCATCGAGTTTGGCTTCTTTGCCGAGTCGGTCGTCGATGGTGTTGAGTACCACCGCGACATGGCAGTTGGGGTCGGCGAGCGCTTGGGTCAGGTCGGTGCCGAAGCGGTCGCCGGCCTGGCTGCGCAGGTTGTCCTTGTGGAAAACCTCCGCGCGCCGTGCGCCCCAGAAAGAATGCTCGCGGAAGAGCTTCTTCTCGGTCTTCTGGTCGCCTTTCATGAGTTTCCCGGCGAACAGCGACGTGCGAGAGACCGCGGTCAGGCTGGGTAGGGCGGCAGCCATGCATCGGCGCCTGGGGGCACTGGTTCCCGGCAGCGGATCGAATTCGGAGAAACTGCTGCGCAATTCGCCCGCCAGTTCGGTGGCTATCGCGGCGCTCATACCGTCGACGACGATGAGCAGGACCCGATGGTCGGCTGCCAAAGGTCGCACAACACGGTGCAGGAAGGTCTCGACAGTCAGCATGGTCTTGGGAGGCGTGCCCGAATCCGTCCATATAGCCAGGTTTTTGGCGAACTCCCGATCGAACTCGCGACGGTGAGACCGCGCGCGGTCGGCGATCGCGGCGTAGGCGACGCGCAAGGTCGGCTCCTCATCACCACCGGCGTCGAGGTAATCCAGTGCTCGGTCGGCCCACGCGGTGTCGTGCATCTGACGATCGAGGGCCGCGGCGACGCTGTCGTTCTCGGTCGGGTCCGGGCGAGTCTGCAGCCATCGGTCGAGCCGCTGTGCCATGCGCAGACGGCTGATCCGTACCCGCTGATCAGTGGCGAGCCGGTGCTTCCGGACAGCCGTGACAGTGCGATCGATCTCCTCGGACCGACCGTTCTCGAGTGCGCGCCCGGCGGCGGCGAAACGTGCTGCCAGTCCTGCGGGGAGAATCGGGCTGGAGGTCGCTGCCTCGTCGGCGCCGAACTGACGGACCAGCAGATCGGCCTGGAGCAGAATGGCGGCCTTGGTCTGCCGCGCGGTACGGGTCGGCTCGTCGACCTCCTCATCCGGATCGGCGTCCGCATGGGTTTTCTCGAGCAGGACGTCGACGTACTGCTCGCAGGTTCGGCCGAACACACTGAGCATTTCGTCCAGCGTCTGTCCCTGAGCTGGTGGGTGATCGCCGAGCCATCGTTCGACCCGTCCCCGCGCCTGGTACACGGTGCTGTCCGGTCGTGCGTGTGTCCACAGTGCCGCACAGACGAGCCCGTAGGCGATGGCTTCGGCGGCATGGCCGGTGCGGGTGAGTGCGGCCACGACCGATCCGGTGGCGCCCGATTGCTCGTTCTCGCCGAGGAACTCGATGATCCCGTCGCGCTCCGGTGCGCGGAGGTCGAGCAGGAGCTGCGGTCCGCCGGGTGCCAAGGTCCACGTGAGCAGGGTGTACGGATCGATCCGGTCGGAATCGGTCGGGATGCGCAGTCTGCGGGCCGTGAGTGCGGCGAGCGCAGGCACTCGGGCCAGCACTCCGCCGGCCATCGTGGTCGGCCAACCGCGAGCACCCGCTGCGTCGAGCAGTGCCTCGCATGCCCACCGGTGCTGCTTGAGCCTGGTGTCGATGCCGGTGGCGCCGAAGGATTCCCGCACGATCTCCCACTGGTCCACCGTGCGGATGCGGTTGCCGTAGGCACGAACGAGGATCGCGGGGTCGACATCGTGATCGTCGACGGCGGTCACCAGGACCAGCACCCGCGGATCGGGGTCGATCTTGCGTGCGTGGCCGAGGATCTCCTCGTGCACGGCCAGTGGCGACGCTGCGACCGCGACCTCGACCCGGCGCCCGTCTCCGAACGAGAGAACCGAGTCACCTTCCCACACCGGTTCACCGCGCAACAGCACCGTCACCGGTGCACCCGGTGCAGCGATGAGCTTGGCGATCTGACCGTGGGACGACAGGTACTGCGCGACCGTCGATCTCGACAACCGCAGCACACCGGTCGAGGTGGTCGACGTCATTCGACCACCTTCCAGGAGACTTCGACGGTGGCCCCGGGTTCCAGTTCGGCCAGTTCGGCCAGTTCCGCCGCGAATGCCGCGACAGCGTCCCGTGCGGTCGTGGTCTGAATACCTACCCGACGACGAGCCGTCGCGCGTGCGGATCGATCGGGCGAAATAGGCGGGACGCTGGTGCCGGTACTGAGGTCGATCTGGTCGGCGCGCTCGGTGACCGGAGTGGGCTCAGGTGCGACCGGTTGGGTGGCACGGTCGCTCGCCTCCTGCGCACGTCGCCGCGCTTGTTCCTCGCGCAGACGCCGGGTCGTCAATTCGGTCACCCGCTTGGCGGTCTGTGCCAGGGACTCGGCCAGGTCGGCTGATCGCTGATCCGCTCGGGCGGCTGTGCGCAGTGACTCCAACAACGCGGTGCCCTCGGGGCCGAGGAACTGCGCGGTCTCGAGGTTCTTCCACGGTGCGTGGGTCAACGCACGGATCACCTTGTCCGCGGCGGTGATCGAGGTGGCGTACCGGTCGGCGTTCACCTCACCCAGATCAGCACCCGCGAGTGCTTCCACGGTCTTCTTCGCGCCGGCCGAGCCGCCACCACCGGCAGCGAGCAAGCCGGAGAGCAGATCGAGTGAGCGCCGAGCGAGCGCCAGCCGGCCACCTGGTTCCGTGTCGTCGAGCCGGAGGAATTCCGCGTGCTCCTCGAGCTGGTCGACCAGCCTCGACGCCGGATCATGGAATCGGGTCGCCGCGGCGGTGATCTGCCGGGCGAAATGCTGAACCTGGCCGCCACGGAGCAAGGTGGGCGCCTTTTCCCCGAACAGGACCTCGAACCGGTTGCGCGCGGTGTCCCAGTCCGATTCACTCGGCAACGGCTGCGCGCGCAGTGCGTCGCCGGGGGCGAGCTTGGTCAGGTCCGGAGCGTCGATGGGCACACCGCCGCGGACCCAGATCCGGTCGTCCATCTCGGCGAACGAGGCGATGACGAGATTGGCGATGTGCGATTCGAGCCCGCGGGGCTGCGGCTCGTCGATCCAATCGCCGAGCGAGATGATCGACAGGTCGCCCGTCTCGCCTGCCGTCTGCGCGTACTTGCGGAAATGGTCGGCCCACCGTTTGGACAGCTCGAAATAGGCTTCCTTCTGTGTCCCCAGGCCGAGAGGTTCGGCGATCCGGCGCATGAGCGCACGGTCTTTGGCCGGTACCTCGAAGCGGCCGTCGCGTGCTTCAGCCGCGCCTTTCACATGCTGGAGAACCGTTTTCGCCTCGACCGGTTTGACGGCCGTGCCAGTGCCTTCGGGGTCGAAGTCGGGGTGGTCGGGAAACTGGTGGGTGAGCAGTTTGCCGGCCAAACTGCGAATCGCGTTGCGGAAGGTCTGCCCGATGGACACCGTCAGGTTGTCGATGTCGGGCAGTGGGTGGAACAGGCGATCGAGCTCGTTGGTGACGTCGTTCGGCTTGCGCTCGGCCAAACCGTAGGCCTGCTTGAACCACGCGAGTACCTGGCCGCGCAATGTCTCGCGCTGCGACTCCAGGAGTTGCTTGGCGGTGGCTCGGTTGTCCGGGTTGAGGTGCTGGGCGTATTGCGTATCGAAACGGTAGGGGTCGGCGAGTGCTTTCGTGACCACCAGCAGGCGGCGGAACTCCTCCCAGCGCGGTTTGGTCAGATGCGAAGGCAGCCAGGCGACGGTGCGAGGGTGATTGTCGCCCTGCGCTTCTCGCAGCTTGCGAATCCGATCGGCATCCTCGACCGGGCCGAGCAGGCCCTCGTCATAGGGCAGGTCGAGCACGATCCGCCAGCGCCCGTCGAAGGCAGGCTGCATTTCGTGGTTCGGCAGCGAATCCTCATCGCTGACATTGCCGAACACCACCTCGACGAGCCGATTCGAACCACGCCAGACGAACTGCAGCTCGTCGGCGTCGAAGCGGCCGTTGGCCCGGTCGAGCCCGAATTCTTCGGCGAGCAGGTCGCGGGCGAGCGCGAGCCGGTTCGCCGGGTTGTCGTTGACCTGGGCGTTCGCGATGACCGACTCGACATCGACACCGGAGATCTCCAGCCGCACACCGGGGTTGACCTCGGTGCCGACCATCTTGATCTCCGGGAATCGGCCCGCCCATTCCCGCACGATATCGACGGTCAGTGCTTCTTCCCGACCGGGGATCATCGACCGGATCGAACCGTGGTTGAGCGCGGTGAGCCTGCGGATCGTCAGTTCCCGCAGCGCGGGCACCGTGGGAGCCAAGGCCGCGAGCAGCACGGTGCAGGCGAGCCGGTTGTGCCCGACGAATTTCGCGCACTTGCCGATCAGTTTGGGATCGGTGATCGTCTCGCGGCGATTGAGGTAGGCGCTGACATCGTCTTCGGTGACTTCGCAGGTGCTGAGCAGATAGGGGCGCAGCCGGGTCCGGTAGAGCTTGTCGGCGGCGTCGAAGAGCACCTTCTTGTCGGCGACGAACGGCCGGTCACCGCCGCGGGTCAGCTGTTCGTAGAGATCGCCCAGCGGCACGAGATCGCCCAGGCGCAGTTCGTTGCGGTGGTCGGCGAGCAGCTGGCTCATCAATTTCAGGCCGGTGCGCGAGCGCTGCAGGGCCGCGGAAATATGTACCAGGGTGTCGAGGAAGGCCGGCGAGAACGGGTAGCTGAGCCGGAACGAGGCCTCATCGGCGCCGGTCGTTGTCGCGTCCGAGCCGAGCAGGGTGTCCCACACCCGGGAGCCCAGCTTCTTGGTCTGCTCGAAAGCGGCATCGATCTGCGCGGCGGCTTCGGCGTCCCGTGGCTTCAACAGCCGGGCACGCGCGATCTGCGGCAGGTTGCGGTCTTCGAGACTGATCAGATCGAACCGGCCGGACGCGTGATTCAATGCGTCCTGGATCGCCGATTCCGCCGCACCCGCGAGCTCCTCGCCGACCAGCTCGCGCAGGTCGCGCTGCCTGGCGATGAACGAGATGATCGGAATCGCCCGCCGCGCGTCACCGCCTTCGCGGAAGTTGGTGATCTTGCTGGCCTCACGGGCGACCTTCTTCTCGTCGTGGATGAGGCTGGCCAGCCAGAGGATCAGTTCGTCGAGGAACAGGATGATGCCGTCGTAGCCGAGGGACTTGGCATGCGCGGCGATCACACTGAGGCCGGCATCGAGGGAGATGAACCCGCTCTCGTCCTCGGCGGCCCGCTTGGTGAATCCCGGCAGCAGTCCGATGCTCACATCGTTGACGAGCTTGGCGCGCAGGCCCGCATCGGTCGTGGGATTCACATGGTCGATGGCACGACCATCGTGGGCTTCCTCGGCGACGAGGGCCCGGTCGACCTTCTCGGTCGTCCAGAAAGCGGTCGTGTCACCCCACTCGTCATCCTCGCCGCCGGTGTGATCACCGTTGAGCGCGGCGAGGAACGAGGCCTCACCCATTCGTTCCCGCAGCGACCGGAGATCGGTGAACAGCGCATCGGTGCGGTAAACCGAGGGCACCGACGCATCGGGATGCTTGGACCGCACGAAATCGACATAGCCGCCGAGGACTCGCTGCTCCATCGATTTGGCGTCGATCATGTGGTACGGAACCATCAGGAACCGCTTGTTCTCGGTGAGCAACCACTCGTGCTTGGTGAGAACCGGGTCGAACTCGGTCTTGGCCCGCGCTACCTGATTACCGGACAACAGCGCGTACAGCACGGCCATGAAGTGCGATTTACCGGCACCGAACGAGCCGTGCAGGAAGGCTGGCTTGGACGTGTTCCCGTCGAGCGCAGATTTGATCAGGGCCAGTGCCTCATCGAAGTTTCCGAGCAAGCGGTCGGTGAGGACATAGTCCTCGACCGCCTTCGCCGAACCCGCATCGGTCACCGCTTCGGACAGGGTGAGCACATAGTCCGACCCGGAGGGGTTCTCCTTGATCTCGATGAGCTCACGCAGCAGCGGTTGCTGGTTCATCAGTTGTCCCCCTCGGCCTCAGCGGCCTTCTTCTTGGTCGCGCGTGTTGTGGTGCGGCGACCACGCGTAGCCGGCTGCGGACGCCAGTTGCGCAGGTCGTCATCGGTGAGACCGTGCTCGGCCTGGCGGTCGCGGCGGTCACCGGCCAGGAAGGTGGACGGGGCGATGCCGTAGGCGGGGTCGATCTCGTTGTGCCACTGGTCGAGCCAGGGCTGGAGTTCCAGCAGGGCTGCCAGGAACGGGGTGATCTCTTCGGTGGAGAGGCTGTGTTCGGCGAGGTAGATGGCGATGGCCATGGCCTGTTCGCGGTGATCCCAGCCTGCCCAGCCGTAGAGGTCGGGGGTTGCGGTATTGGTTGAGCCGTAGGAGATGAAGCGTTCCTTGGGCACGTCGAGTTTGCCTCGGGCCTGCCAGAAAGATGTCCGCAGGAAGTCGGCTGAGGTGTACTTGGGTGGGACCGGGATACTGTCTCGGAAGTCGATCTTCGCGGCACCGTCAGGCATCGCGTCCTCTTGCCGCTGGAGGTCCCAGACGGGTTCCCAATCCTTGCGCTTCTTGAGGCCGGAGGGCTTGTAACGCAAGGCGGACAGTGCCGGGACGTGCTCATCAGTGATCAAATCAGCGACCACCACGGAGAGCTCCGTTCGTGGTGCGTACAGCGCCGCGACAGAGACGAAGTCTTCGTCGGACGCGAGCCGGTCCGTCAAGCGGGGCAGAGTGAGGATCTGCGGTTGGCCGTTGTGGTCGAACCACAGGTCGCGAGATTCGATGCGGTCGAGGAGCCAGGACCGAAGAGCCCTGTTCTGTAGGCTGTCCCAGTCTTCAGCCGCCCAGCGTCGCTTGTATTCGGGCCGTTCGATCATGCCGATCGCACGATTGGATTCAATGATCTCGATACGGCGCCGGACAACTTCTTTGTAGGATTCTGGCCAATGTTCAGGGATTTCGGTGATAGGAGTTGAGTTGTGGCGGTCGAACCATTCTGGGGAAGCTTCGCCGGCTGCGACGCGACGAGCTAGAACTATCTCGAATGCCCGTTCGCCCAACGCGAGTTCGGGGAGGTCTACATTGGGTGCGCTGACAGGTTTGTCCATGAGTCGATAGAGGTCGTAGACCTGCCAGTCGAGTTCTTCTTGCAAGGTAATCATTTGGGCTCGCAGCGATGCCGCGCGTTGCCCCGATTCCCTCAGTTTTACAGCAGTAGGTGCCTGATCTTTGCGGCTCAGCGGAGACTCGGAAGCTAGCTGGTTTGCGAGACTGTCCAGGGCTTCGCCGAGCGGACCAAATTTATTGGTTGGGATTGGAAATTCGGCGAGTTTGGTGCCTGTGAACTCGAAAAAGCGCTCCCAATCCGAGCTTGTGAACCCGCCACCTTCACCGCGAATCCCTTTGTCATGGCTCACCATCTTGAGCCAGAAGCAGGCGGTGGAGCTGTTGAGCAGCCCGAGTAGCCGCAGATGCTCCTCCTCGCTCGCGCCCTCCGGCAACTTGATCACCGGCGCGGATTGTTTGAACACCTTCCCGCCCCGGTCCAGTACGAAATGGTTGTGCGTTGCTACAAAGGCAAAGGCGATACCTAGTGGCACCGAGTATCGCTCTGGGTGCCAACGGCTCCATTCATACCACGTCAGTCCTACTTCCTCGTGGGTGCCGCCAGGTTCACGTCGTGATCGGAGCATGGCTCGATAGCGCCAAAGAAGCGGCTGGGTGTCGCTAGTCAGGTCCGCTTTGAGATCGGCACCGTAGGGAAAGATCGCCTCGGTTTCATGCGCGATACTCCAGTCGCGCACGGTGTCGCCCTCCACCAGGGGTGCAATGTGTGAACTATTGACGCGATGGCGAGTCCATGTTCCGGTATTTCCGAAGTATGCTGAGTCATTCCCGGTGTGGGTGTACCGTCCGATGAGCTTCTGAACCTTGGCGAGCGTATGGTTGCTTTCCTTTTCGATCTGTTCGAGCATTTCCAATCCACCATCAACAAGGACCCAGGGTTGCTTGCTGAAGTATCGTTTTCGATCAAGGTCATCCACGGAGACCCAATTACTGATGCTCGGCGCGCAATCAATCTGGTCAACTATCGCCCGCCATACGAGGCCCTGTTCGGGCTTCTCGGGGGCTTTGGGCTCACCCTGGATGCTACGCACTGTCTTTACGGTGATACTGCGGCCATTGCCCGAGCGGCGGGTGCCAATGAGAATTACTGTTGGTGTTCCGTGGCCCGGGATGTATGCTCCAGAGGTATCGATAACCTCTGTGAGTTCGACTGCGTGCGCGAAGAAATCCTCGATGAGCCTTGTGCCGAACTCCCTTTTCATGAAAGAGTTGGCGGTGATCTGTCCAACCCGACCGAAGCCTTGTCCATCTGCGTTGCCCAATCGGGCAAGTTCGAAGAACCTTTGTGCAAATGGGACCGACAACGCGTAGATCCCGCTGCATGCCTTATAGAGGCTGCGATAGATTTCGTTGAGGTTCCTATCCTTCACGGTGATGTAGGGCGGGTTACCGACCACCACGTGGTAGGTGCCGGGCGCGAGGATGCCGGGGTGGTCATGGAGATCCTCGGTGGCGTAAGAGTGTTCTGCGAGGGGGTCGTTCTGTTCGCCGTCGAAGGTGAGTTCGAGCTGACGAGCCTTGATGAGGGAGTCGCCGATGGCGAGTTTGATCGGCCAGTCGTAGCGGGCTGCCTCGTTCAGGGTGCGGATGTTGGCGGCGGCCATGGCGGCGACGAGGAGGCGGAAGCGGGCGATGGCGATGGCGAAGGGGTTGATGTCGACGCCGTGGACGGATTCCAGGGCGGCGCGGACTCTTTCGTGTCGGTCCATAGTCGGGCGGTTGTCGGCCCAGAGGGTGTTCAAGCGTTTGAAGGCACCGAGGACGAAGTGGCCGGAGCCGCAGGTGGGGTCGATGAGTTTGATCTCGGCGTAGCCGAATTCGTTGATGGCGGGGGTGAGTGTGCGGTCGAGGATGAACTCTTCGACGAACTCGGGAGTTTGGAGTAGGGCGTAATTTTTGCGGATGTCCTCGGAGAGGTCCTGGTAGAGGTCGCCGAGGAAGCGGGTGTCCCAGCCGTTGACGCCGTCTTCGTCGAGCGGGTCGGTGAAGTCGTGGATGAGGACGCCGTGCTCGTCGCGTGCCCGCCAGAACTCGATGAGCTTGCGGGCGCCGTCATGGGACACCGGGATCTGGTAGAGCGGGTTGCGGGCGGGGTCGAAGAGGAGTTTGCCTGCCTGGCCGGTGCCGAGTTCGGCGAAGGCGGTTTCGAGCCAGCCGCGGTAGGTGGGGTCCGGGTCGGACTCGACGTACGAGTCGTAGCGGGCGTGGGCCAGGTCGCGACGGTCGTCGGTGGGGCCGGTGAGGTAGGGGTCGGGGATGAGCTGGTTGTCTTCGCAGAAGCGGACGAAGACGGTGCCGAGGACCCAGGCGACGGCTACCTGGGTGACGCGTTCGCCCAGCCACGCGGATTCGGTGGCGGCGGTGCGGTTGAGTTTGCGGGCCTGGGAGTACTCGGCGACCAGCCGTGACTTCACCTCGGGGAGGGCGCGCAGCTGGTCGTTGAGGTCCTTCTCGACCGCGGTGACCTGCTTCTTCAGATCGGCAAGCAGTGCGGTGCGGTCGATCATGCGGTGGCTCCTGATGCGGGCTCGGTGGGGCGGTGACGGTTGCGGATCCAGGTGTCCGGCAGGCAGATCCACTCGTTGAGGGCGGACTGGTAGGGGACAGCGGTGGTACCCAGGTGCGGGTGGCGAGACGGGTCGGCCTGCGGGCACATGAGCCACAGGCCACCGGTTCCGCGGCGGGCCCTTTCGGCCAGGCGGCTCAGGACGTCCATGGCGTCGTAGCGGGCGAAGACCAAGGTGTCGGTGAGCAACAGGGGGCCGTCGCCTGCGATTTCGGCGGTGATCTCGACCTCCATCTGGCCCCACGCGGTGCGGGCGTATTCGGAGAACTTCAGTGCGCCACGCGAACCGGGCTCGGCGACATCGGCACGCAGGATGGTGTCCCAGGTCGGCTTGGAATTCGGGAGCACCTGCTCGTGCATGCTCGCCAGGAACAGGGCGGTGACGGACAAGGGGCGGGCACCGAACCGATTGCGAAGGATCTCCACGGCAGTGGCGCGGTCGGCGCCGATCGGCTTGTTGGGCGCGGTCAGTACCCGGAAACCATCGCGGCGGGCGGCACCGGTGAGCAGCTCCTCGGCACGGGCGGCGCCGGCGACTTCGGGGTCGTCGGCATAGGTGCCCGTGGCGGTATTCGTGCCGATATTGGTCGACCAGCGAGGTTGAGCGGTGACGCTGGACTCGGGGTCGCCGTGGTCGGGGAGATACCGAGGCGTATGGGTGACGGGATGTTTCGCCAGTGTCAGGGCGAATCCCGCGTCGCGGAGTGCTTTGGCGAGGGCGGGGGTGTGCTGCTTGCGGCCGCTGCCAGGCACCGGCAACTCGGGGAAGCGAGCGAGTATGCGGTCGATGACGGTTTCCGGGGCGAGACCCGTCTGGTGGGTCAGTGGCATGCCCGGCGTCAGCGACAACAGGCCCGCCTGGGTAAGGCGGACGGCACGAACCAAGGGAAGGTCGCGCGGGTAGATCTCCAGGCGAGGGGTGGCGGCGGCATTGTGGGAAGCCGCCACGGCCACCTGGACGAGGCGGCGCTCGTCGAGGACCAGCGAACCCGGCGGGGGTTCGACGGCGCCGAGCCGATCCAGGACGGTGGCGGCGGTCGGCAGGGTTTCCAGCGCGGCCAGGGCGTCGGCGGACTTGCCCAGGCGGAGTGCGTAATTCGTCAGCCCCTTGGCGCCAGGGGTGTTGGGGTCGGTGTCGTCGTCCACTTCGAGTGCGAGCACGACGACGGGATTGATGCCGGCGTCGCGGCGTTGCGCGACCAGCAGCATCGCCTCGTCGGGGACGAGCTGTTCGACTTCGGCGACCACGCGGACCGCTGCCATGCCGAGCGCGCGGCGTTCGGCGCGACCCCGCAAGCGGCAACCCCGCTGCACGAGCAGTGCGTCGGCGAGTTCGGTGGCGGCGGCGACCCGGCCGAATTCGGCAAGCAGCTCGATGACCTGCGCGCGCAACGCTTGCACGGCCGGGTCCTCTTTCCACAGCTTGCGCTGGGCCTTGAGTAATTGGGATACCGCGGGGGAGGTCAGGCCGAGGGTTTCGGCAACGGCGGTCTGGGTGGGCCAGCTGTCCAATTCCGGAAGATCACCCGCGCCGGGGATGCGGAGCAGGCGCGTGACCGCGTCGATCTTGGTGGCGTTGCTGCCGTTGTTGTTGCGTTCCGGGACGAATCTGGCAGCCAGCGTGTCGAGGCTGAGGGTGCGCAGACCGTCGCCGGGATCGGCTGTGGCGGCTTCGAGTTCGCTCTTCGACTCTTTCCGGGCCTGCGTTGTCAGCGGGGCAGGCTCTTCGCCGCCGAGTCGCTGGACCCACTCTTTGAGCCGTTCCTGGATCTCGCGGCGGGCCCGCACACCCAAACCAGGAGCGTTGATCAGCTTGCCGCGGCCGTACTCGAGGAACTCACCGACGGTGTTCACCCCGAGCCCGTACAGGAACTGCTCGGTGGCGGCGGTGAGGCCGGCCTGCGAGAGGTGGGTATCGACGGTTGCCTGGTCGGCGATCCGGCGGCGCTGATCTTCGGGGGCCGGGTTGTCGATATCGCTCGGTGGCGGAACGGGGTGGACGCTGAGCGGTCGGGACGGCACCGCGCGGGACATGTCGAGGAAGATCTTGCGCCACGCGTCACGCATGGGCTTGAGATCAGGGAAACGCTGTGCCACATCGCGATGCAGGGCTCGGCGGAAGAACGAGACCAGGCCGTCGCGCACCGAGGGGTCGAAAGCGTCCGCGGTGATCTTCGGGTACGGCCATTCGGTGGCGTCGAGCTGCTGGGGGAGCATGCTGCCGTCGCCCCAGCGGGGGAGTTCACCCGATGCCATCTCGTGCAGGGTCACGGCCAGGGCATAACGTTCGGCATGGGCGTCGTAGACACCACGGGTGAGGGTGCCGATGAACGGGTCGAGGTAGCCGTCGGTGCCCGCGTCGGTATTGCGCACCGGGTAGCCCGCGAGCGAGAAATCGATGAGGACCAGCTCGCGGGTGCGATTGGGGCGGACGCGAATCGCGATGTTGTCCGGCTTGAGGTCACGGTGCCATACGCCCTCGCCTTCGAGGAAGTCGAGGGCGCCGAACAGATAGTCGCTGTAGGTTTCCAGCCGGCCCACCTGCAGGCGACCGTTGTCGCGGAGCTCGCGTGCGACGGTCTCCTCGGTGCGCTGGGTGGACTCCGCGTCGAGGCCGTGCTCGTTGCCGACATACTCGAGTACCAGCGTGGTGAGGTCGCCGAGTTTCAGCAGCTCGGGCTCGACCAGGCCGATCAAACCCGAGTGGCGGCGCAGGCCGCGCAGCACCGCCGCTTCGCGTTCGAGGATCTCCGCGCGGTCGTCGGAGAGCGCGACCTTGAGCACCACATAGGTTTTGCCGCCGGGCTTGGCGATGGTGGACTGCAGGTCGTGTACCAGCAGCGCGCGGCTGGTGGAACCGGTACCGAGACGGCGAACGACCTTCCAGCGGCCGCCGAGTACATCTCCGGGCACCGCGTCGAGCGGATCCTTGTCCGGAGTCTCGGGCTCGTCGTCATCAGGCGCGTCGAGCGCCTTCTCGGCCGATTCGAGCAGCTCGAGGAATTCGTCCATCGAGCCCAGTCGCTTCGACGGCTGGAAATCGGTCGCCGAGGCGACCAGCAGATCGACATCCCAGGGCACATTGTCGGCCAACGCGCTCGGGCGCAGCTCCTCACCCGATTCGAAGCGGGCCAGCAACTCGGCCTGCGAACCGGCGGGGGCTTTGCCCGTGGTGATCAGGTAGGTGAGCATCCCGAGGCCGTAGACGTCCATGGTGATGGGGTCAGGGGAGGACGCGGTCACCTCGGGAGCGAGATAGGCGCTCGAGCTCGACGACAGATGCTGCGGGGACAGTGCGGTGGGTGCGTGATTGCGTGTGGTTGTGGAGGCGGTTCCGGTCGAACGTCGCGTCGCGACTTGCCAATCCGAGATCTGCAGCAGCGGCTCGCGCCAGCGTTCGGTCTCGTCGGATCCCGCGCGGGGAATGACATGGATCGACCGGGCGGCGAGTGCCCGGTGATAGAGGCGGGCCGAATGCGCCGAACGCAAGGTCTCGGCGAGCTGGCGGACCAACCGCACGCGATGACCGATGTCGAGGACGTCGCCGTAGCGGGCGAGGTAGGCGTCGAGGTGCAGGGTCTCCGGGTGGTAGTGGAAGATCAGGGCAGGGCCGGCGACATGTGCCGACGGTTCGAAATTTTCGAGGTGCACCACACCTCGATGCCCGAACCGGCTCAGGACGTCGGCCTCCCGTTTGGCCGCCGCGTCGACCGATCTGCGGGTCTGCTCGTCGGCGCCGCGTTCGCGCAGATACAGGCGGACCCGGACCTGCTTACGCAGCTCGGTGTGGGTGGCGAGATAGTCCTGCCAGGTCGGTCCGGTGTCCATCGGTGTGTGTTCGAGCTGGTAGGCGCCGACCACGAAGTCGGCGTCGCTGCGGCGGATGCCGATCTGTTCGAGAGCCTTCTTGATCGAGCGGGCCTTGTCGAGGGAGATGGTGTGCCGGGCCTCGCGGACCGGGGCGTTCAGGCGGTCGATCAGTTCTTTGATCGTGTCGGTACCGGCGCGGTCGCCGGTCGGGAGATCGAACTTCAGATTCGGGTTGGTCAAGCACACGGTGGCGCCCACGAAGACGCGGGCGCCGTGCGCGCCGAGCAGGCCGGCCAACTCCTTGCTCTTCTGGTTCACCAGGTGCAGCGGGCTGCGGTGGAAGCGGCGGTCGCCACCGTTGGTGGTCTGGACCCAGTCGCCACCGGACGAGGTGAGCCGGCCACTCCAGTCCTTGAGCTCGATCATGTGCACGCCGTTGGGGGCGATCACCAGCAGATCGATCTCGCGGACATGGCCGGTCGTGGCGGTGAAGGTGAAATTGGACCACGCGAACCAAGGGTCGACGCCGGGCAACCGGGTTCGGATCGCTTCCAGCCCCCGGCGCTCGTGCTCGAAACTCGACTCGGTGACGGTCGTCCACCGACCCTCGTCCATACGCGCGCGTCCTGTTCTCGTCGTTTGCCGCTTCGTGCGGCCCCCGATGCCGCCAGGTAGACACTAGTCGTCGGGACGGCTGCCCGGAGCACCGGCGATAATTCGGTGCACGCCTCAGAGCATGTGCTGCGGGCAGTACGCCTGGATCGCCGCGTCGAGGAAGGTGTACGGGTACTCGAGGGTGTCGCTGGTGCTCTCGGCCAGCTCGATCTGGTTTGCGGCGGAACCGCCGTGACTGTCGAGCCATCGGCATTCGGAAAGAGCCAGCTGGATGGCGGCATCCTGGACGTCGCAGTCTTCGCGATCGTGGTAGGACTCGCGCAGGAACACGCGGTCCGCATCGCTTCGCGGACTGCATTCGCTGCTCGAAGAGCCGCCTGCCGAGCCGGTGTTCGGTCCGGCGGTCGCGCTCGGTGCGACGGCGGTGAGGGTAACCGCGGTGGCGCCGATGGCCAGCAGGGTCGAGATGGTGGGGCGCGTGCGCAAGATGGTCCTCGAGGGTGCGGGCGGGAGTGGGTCGGCAAGGTGACGCCACTGTCCGCTGTTGGATAACATTGAACTCAGCTTCTAGATCGCTGAGTGAAGTAAACAGTACATTGACATGAAAACATTGTCAATTTGAATAGTTGATGCTTGTCTACGCGCTGTATCCGGGCGGATCGATCGGTGCGAGGATGTATGAGGTGCGCGAGCGGCTGGTCGCGGCACTGTGATCGACCGACGGAGGTAGTGGGCGTGCAACCGCAGGTTGTGGGGGATCGCTATGAGCTCCTCGAGCAGGTCGGATCCGGCGGAATGGGGCGGGTCTACGCGGGATTCGATCGCAATCTCAAGCGTCGGATCGCGGTGAAGTTCACGCAGCCGAGCCTGGACGACGATCCCGGGTGGATCCAGCGCTTCTTCCGGGAAGCCGAGTTGATGGCGCGCGTGAGTCATCCTGGACTGCCTGCCATCCACGATGCGGGACTGATCCCCGGTGACCCGGGGCGGCCGTACCTGGTGATGGAATTCGTCGAGGGCGTCACTTTCGACGATCTGCTCGCCGGTCACGGATCGCTGCCCGTCGGTGTGGTCGCTGCGCTGGGTGCGCAGGCCTCGGCGGTACTGGCTGCGACGCATCGTCATCGGATCTATCACCGGGATCTCAAGCCGTCCAATCTGATGTTGTGCCACGACGGGACGGTGAAGGTCCTCGACTTCGGTCTCGCGGTAGTTCTCGGTGCGGACGTCACGCGGTACACCACCACCGGCACCACTCTCGGAACGCCCGCATTCATGGCGCCCGAGCAAGTCGAGGACAAACCTGTGGTGCCACAGACCGATCTGTACGCGCTCGGTCTCGTGCTGCACGAATTGCTCACCGGTACGCGAGTCATGACCGGCGGCACACCGTTCGTAGTGTGGCAGAACCAGATCCACCGACCGGCGCCCGAGATCGCCGCGCTTCGTCCCGATATCCCGGCTGAGATGGCCGAGCTGCTGATGAGCATGCTCGCCAAGTCCCCCAGTCATCGGCCGCGCGATGCCGCCGAGGTGCATGCGGGCCTCTTGCGACACGCGGCTGACCTGGGATCGCTGCCTGAGGTCACCGGCCTCGAACGGCCCGCGCTCATGTATGCGCTGGCAGTGGGCGCCGCTGAGCTCACCGTGCTCGGAGCGCACCCGGTATCGGCGGTGGAACCCGATCGAAGGGCCGATCGGCTCGACGAGATCGCCGACGAACCGAGCCGCGAGACACTGCGACAAGCGATCGCGTCGACCGACGTGATCGCGGATGCTCAGGAGCGGGTCGATGCTGTCGATCGGTTGACCACCGTGATCACCGGCGCGGCGGCCATTCTCGGTTCACGTGACCAGGAGATCGTCGAAGCGCGGACACGGCTTGCCGACCTGCAGTTCGCGACCGGTGAATACCTGACTGCCGCCGACCTGTACCGGACCCTGATCGATGACCTGACCGGCGATCAGGGTCCCTATAGTGCGCGGGTTCTGTACTGCCAGCAGCAGCTCGCACGGTGTGACGCCCGCGCCGGTGACGCGCGCGGTGCTGTGGCGAGGTTGCAGCATCTCCACACGCGCATGGCCGTTCGTTACGGCGAACAGGACCGTCGCGTCATCGCCCTGGCCGATCAGATGCGCGACATCGACAGCGAGTAGGTATTCGACGGATTGGCAGGTGAACGACGATGCGAACGTGCATCGGTGCGAGGTACGACCTGATCGAGGAGATCGGTTCCGGCGCCATGGGGTCGGTGTGGCGTGGGTACGACACTGTGCTCGATCGCGAGGTCGCCGTCAAGCTCATCCGGCTGAGCCAGGCACGATCCAGCGTCGAGGCGGCCGAACTCGTTGCACGGTTCCACCGGGAGGCCAGGGTCACAGCGCGGATCCGACACTCCGGGGTCCCGCAGGTATTCGATGCGATTCTCGACGCGGAGGTCGCCGAAGTGTGTCTGGTGATGGAGTTCATCGCCGATGCTTCCCCGCTACAGCACTATCTCGACCGGAAGGTCGAGTTGCCCGTCGGGTGGGCAGTTGCGGTCGCTGCCCAGATCGCGACGACACTCGCCTACGCGCATGCCTTGCCGGTCGTACATCGTGACCTCAAACCGGACAATATCCTGCTCGTGGCGGACGGCGCGGTGAAGATCATCGACTTCGGTCTTGCTGCCTTGCTGACCTCCGGCGTCCCCAAGCTGACGATGACGGGCATGATGCTCGGCACCGTGGCCTATATGTCGCCGGAACAAGGACTCGGGGTCAAACCCACGCCGCGCAGCGATCTCTATGCGCTGGGCTGCGTGCTTTTCGAGATGCTTTGTGGCAGAAGTGTTTTCGTTGGTAGCGCACCTGCGGTCGCGCACGGTCACGCCTTCGTCGAACCGACATCGCCCGCCGAGATCCGCGCAGATGTGCCGCCGGACCTGAATCGACTGGTACTCGAGCTCCTGGCGAAGTCGCCTGAGCAGCGTCCGAGCGATGCAGAAGTAGTGTTCGATCGGCTGCTGGCGTTGTTGCAATCCTGCGATCTGCGGGAGCAGCAGGCTCCGGCTGGATTTCCGGATCCGGTCGAGCTCTTTCGACGACCGAATGGGCCCCGACATCTCAGGTTCGGTTCGATTCCGTTCCGCGCTGTCGCACCCTATCGTTCGCCGATTGCTGACCGTGCACCCGACGAGCCGCTTCGGGCTGCAGAAATGGAGTACCAGCAGCTGGTCGACGAAGGTCGCTTCCTGCAAGCGGCGGATGTCCTTACTTTGGCAGCGCCGGCGGTGGCCACTGCGTCCGGCAGTGAGATGCACAGGGCCCTCGACATTCGACGCAAGGTAGCCCAGGCGCTCCTACTCGGTGGCGAGTTCCGCAGGGCTGGAAATGAATTCGAGCACCTTGCCGAGGAGTACGCGCTGCTGGCAGGCCATGGGGACGACACCGTACTGGACTGTCGCAAGGCTGCCGTGAACTGCCGTGCCGAACTCGGTGAGCTGGCTGTCGCTGTGGCTGACACCAGAGCATTGCTCGTGCAGGTGCGGGAAAGCCAGAGCGACGGAGGTCAACTCGCTCTGGAACTGCGCGTGGGCCTCGGCAGAATGCTCACACTGCTGGGTGACCAGGAGGAAGCTGCGGCAGTGCTGGACGAGGTGTACGCCGACCTTGTGATGATCCGCGGCGCCGACGATGTGCTCACATGCGACGCGATGGAAGCAATCGACCAGTTGACGGCGATGGAGCCGCCGTCGACCTGATCCGTGCGGAGCAGTATGCCGGTGCACTTACTCGAACACGACACCCTGCTCGGTCGCCGCCGCGTCGATCAGGTGAGCAACGGCGGTCAGCAGTGCGTTCGCTTCCGGAGCGTGGCCCGTTACCGGCATCGGTGCGCCGCGCTCGAGTATACGGACATCGAGCGCGTGGGCGCGGCGGGCGACCGAGCCGTTGCCCGACAGGGCGTAGGCCTCGACCCATTCGGCGTGCGGTTCCTCCACGATCCGGTTCTCGACCAGGTCGGTGAGGCGGCTGGTGACGGCGATCATGAAGTTGTCGATCAGGTTCTGGCGTTCCTCGGCGGTCGGGCGGGCGCCGAGCCAGCGCTGCGGGTTCTGGACGACGTTCCAGACCTGTTCGTTCAGGGATTCGCGCAGCTCGGCGACGGGCTTGAGGTTGTCGTATTCGTTGTTGTCCCAGCGGTTGGCGACGCGCCGGGCGAGTGCCTTGATACGGCTGCCGTGTTCGGGGAAGACCGAGGCATGGGACTTGAGTTTCAGCAGTGCCTGCCACTTGTCGCGGAATTCCACGACGGCATGCGAGATGCCTTCGAGCAGTTCGGTCTTGCGATAGACCGGACGGGACTCGCCGGCGCGGTGCGCGATCTCGGGGTCGGCGATCAGGGCGAGGAGCTTGTTGAGTTCGTCGATGGTGCGGCGACCAGCGTTGTTGGTGGGCTTGAGCTTCTTGTGGATGCCACCCACGAAGAACGCGCCGTGCTCGAGGCGGAGTTGCAGGACTCGTTCGGCGGATTCCAGCGCCGGGTTGACCTGGCGTCCTTCGGCGCGAAGCTGACTGAGCACATTGTGCAGGGACTGGCGAACGTGTTCCTCGCGTTCGGTGAAAGTGTCGAGGTTGTCACCCTTGACCTGGTCGAAATGGGTGAAGAGGAAATGCAGCTTCGCCGAATGACCGGAGATGGCGACGCTTTTGAGCGCGGCGGCCGCGGCGGCCTGCATGGGCTGCTGAGCATTGTCGACGAGCAGCACGGCGTCGACCTGGTCGAGCTGGCGCGAGATCCGGGTCGACAGGGGTGAAGCATGCGATTTGGCGTGGCCGAGGCCCTCGCCGTCGATGAGCACCAGGCGCGGCCGGGTATCGGCCCAGGGCGGGACGAACGGGCCGCTCACCCGCACCGCGCTCACCAGCGGCGTGAGCAGTCGGCCGAAGAGCTTGGCATTGTTGCCGGTGAAACGGGTGACGATGGTGAGGAATTCGGTGCGATCGGTGCTCTGCACAGTCCACAGGATCGGCCAGCCACGGAAGTCATAGCGCAACTCACCGAGGTCGAGGGCGTCGAATCGGCGCATCAGCTCGGCCATCAGCATGTCGACGATCTGGGCGTAGCGCGGGTTGCGCGGGAGGTCCGAATCGGCGTTGCGCTCGATATATTTGGCGATCTCCTCGGCGGGAACCTGGAATCCGGTCTCGATCGCGTACTCCTCGGTCATCAGGCGCAGCGACTGGATCGCGGATTTGAGGACACGCGCGGTGGCGGCTTCGTCGATCGCACCGAAGTCGTCGGGGTCGAGATCGTCATCGTCGTCCTCCTCGTCTTCGTCATCGTCGACGAGGTCGTCCGCGGCGGCGGTCTGGATCCGGCCGAGGGCGTAGCTGAACCGGAAGCGCTGGTTCACATGGTCGAGGAGTTTGCGGCCGACGACCGCGTCGTCCTTGCCCGCGTAGGCGGCCAGGGCGGCGTCGACGAGGTTCTCCTGTAGATGCCCCTCGATGACGTCACGTGGCGCGAAGGTCACCGCGGCGCGGTAGCTCGCGTCGTCGGTGACGATCACCTCCATGTCGGCGACGGTCGTCTTCGCGGTGGAGGTCGACGGGAATTTCTCGGTCCGTGGATCGGTGCCGAGCAGCTGACGGACGACGGTGGTCTTGCCCGCTCCGGTCGTGCCGAGCAGCAACACCTTTCGATAGCCCTCGGTACTGGTGGGCATGGGGATGGACTGCTCGCGCAAGGCCAGAGAATCGGTCTTGGAAAGATCCACGCCCGCCATGTATGTCTCACCTGTCTCGAGAGTGCAAGGCCTGGCAATCCAGGCGGATAGCACTCTAGGAGTGAGTGAAAACTATGTCAATCGCTAGCCGGGTGCCATCCGGCACAAACCTCGCGGTTTGTCTTGGCGCCATAGCGGGTACCCGTCGGCCCGCCGATCGCCCCGCAACTGTTCCCGTCCGGTACTTTTGGGCAACCAGTCGAGGCGTGTGGAGGGTGATGGTGGGGCGGGAGCCGCAGGTCGTGGGAGGTCGGTATGAACTCACCGACCAGATCGGCGCCGGTGGGATGGGCCAGGTGTTCGCCGGCTACGACCGGCATCTGGAGCGCCCGATCGCGGTCAAGCTCACGCGCGCCGACCTCGACGCCGATCCGCAATGGACCAAACGGTTCCTCCGCGAGGCCAGACTGATGGCGCGGCTGAGCCATCCCGGGCTGCCGTCGATCCACGACGCCGGGGTCGAACCAGGGCCGCCGGAACGGCCCTATCTGGTGATGGATTTCGTGCAGGGCGCGACGCTCGACCAGCTCGCCGAGTTCCGCAGCGAGCTACCGGTCGGTGTGGTCGCCGCCATCGGCGCACAGGTCGCCGCGGTGCTGGCCGCGGCGCATCGGAAGTCGATCTTTCATCGCGATCTCAAACCGTCGAATGTGATGCTGTGTCCCGACGGCACCGTGAAGGTGCTCGATTTCGGGTTGGCGGTGCTGCTGGATTCCGATGTCTCGCGGCTCACCTCGACGGGGAACACGCTCGGCACACCGGCGTACATGGCACCCGAACAGATCAACGCGGAACCGGTCGTCGCGCAAACAGACCTGTATTCGCTGGGCCTCGTCCTCTACGAGCTGCTGACCGGCACCCAGGCGATCACCGGTAGCACCCACTTTCTGCTGTGGCGAAAGCAGATCGAGATGGTGCCGCCGGCGATATCCACTCGTCGCCCCGACGTGCCGCGTGACATGGCCGCGTTGGTGACCGACATGCTGGCCAAGGACCCGCGGCAGCGACCACGCGACGCCGATATCGTGCACCGCACCCTGGTACGCCACATCAGCGCGCTCGACGAACTGGCACAGGTGCGTGAGCCGACCAGCCCGGCGCGGATGTACGCGCAGGCGACGGTGTCGGTACCCGGCTATCGGACGGCTGCGACTTTGCTCGCGCCGTCGATGGATGTCGCCTTCGCCGGCACCCGTTCCCCGGCGGAGCCGACGGCGCACTCGATACCCGACTCAGGTCTCGAACGACTCCGGATCGCGGACCGCCACTTCGATGCCGGCGAATTCGGCACCGCGAGTGAGCTGTACCGCGTGCTCGCCGACGAGCTGTCGGAAGCCAACGGGCCCTATGACGAGCAGGCGATGTATTGCCATCAACGACTCGCCATCTGCCAACTGCGCCTCGGTAATCCGAAAGTGGCGCTGAACCGGCTGAAGCGATTGCACCAGCAGATGTCGGTCCGGTTCGGGTCACAGGACCCGCGGGTCGTCGAGTTGGCGACGCAGATCAACGACATCCGCGTTCGCTGAACGCCACACACAGTTTCTGTCGCACCACGCACTCTGGAGGACTCGGGTGATGAACACACAGGGTGGGGCCGGCACTCCCGCCGTTTCCGACGACCTGGCCGGTCGCGGTGCGCGCCTGTTCGACTTCCTCGCGCACGCGCAACAGTTGCGCGTCAGCCGGATCAAGGACCTCGGCACCTATCAGCGCGAGGGGCAGGTCGTCTGGGTGGCGAATCTGCCGGATGATCCAGCGATCACCTACGGTGCGGCGGAGCCGGGCGCGCCGTTCCTGGTTGTCGAGAAGGTGCAGGTACCCCCGGCGCCCGAGCCTGGGCGGGCGATACGTGAGTGGCTGGACGGTGCGACCGACGATCCGGCTCGCGAACCGCAGTTGACGCAGCGGCGCCTCGGTGACGACGGCGTCGAGCTGCGGATCGGCGAGCAGCCGGAGGTCATCGACGCGTACGCGCGATGGCTCGACCAATGGCGTGCCTGGGCCCCGGCGGCCCGGCTCAAACTGGCGGCGCTGGCGCTGTATCAGGCTCTCTACGAGGTGTATACGCGTTTCGAGGGCGAACGGGAAACCTTCGAAGTAGTCCTCGGTCTCGGTCTGCTCACCTGGCAGGACAGCTCGGTCGGGACCGTCCGCAGGCATGTGCTGACCGTGCCGGCTTCGGTGCGATTCGATTCGGGCTACGGTGCGCTGTCGGTCGCGTTGGACGCGACGGCCACCGGTTACACCCCGGAACTGCAGGAGATCGTCGAGGCCGGGCAGATGGCGGCGCCCGGTGACCTGCAGCGCGCCGAGGACGAAGCCCGCACCGGTGATGTCAGCCCGTTCGAGCGGGAGGACATCGCCGCGCTGGTGCGGATGTTCGTCAACTGCATCAATCCCGACGCGGAGTATCGCGACGAACTGGACCCCGGAACGCCCGGTAAACATCCCGTCGCGTTCTACGCGCCGGCCGTCATCCTGCGCAAGCGTTCCCAGCGCGGGATGGTGAACGCGTTGCGTGCGATCGCGGCGAATATCCGGAGCAGCGGTTCGGTGCCCGCCGGAATGCTGAACCTGGTCGACCCCGACCACGAGCCGGTGGTGTCCGCACCGGACTCCACCGGTGCGATCGTGCGGGACGGCACCGATCGGTTCCTTCCGCTGCCGCTCAATCCTCGGCAGCTGCAGATCCTCGAGCATGTGGACAAGCACGCGCACACCCTCGTTCAGGGACCACCCGGCACCGGCAAGACCCACACCGCCGCCGCACTCATCACCCACCTGCTGGCACAGGGCAAACGGGTACTCATCACCGCGCACACCGATCGCGCACTGAACGAGGTCCGGGAACGGCTGCCCGAGGCCATCAAGCCGTTGTGTGTCACCGTGATCGGCGATTCGCGGACCGAGCTCGAAGAGCTGAAGATGTCGGTCAACCGGATCAATCAGGCTGCTGCCGAACATGATCCGCAGCGCAGTCGGCGCACCGCCGCAGCGGCCGAAGCGCGCATCGACGAACTGCGTCGCGTGCGCGGTGGGTTGCACGCGGAGCTGCTCCGCCTTCGTGAACACGACATCACCCACCATCGGATCGGTGACTACGCGGGGTCGCTCGCGGCCATTGCGAGCCGATGGTGTGCCGAGCGCGCGGAATTCGAGTGGACTTCCGGGTTGCTCGACACCGCAGTGGGGGACCTCTGCCCGATCGATGCCGGTGCGCTGACGGAATGGCTCGACCTGCTGCGCGACAGTGAGTTGGCCGACCCGGAGGCCGCGGCGCCCGACCTGATCGCCGCGGTCGACCTGCCGTCGGCCGACGAATTCACCAGCTGGCACACCGCGGAACGTCGCGCGGACACGCACCGGCGCTCGTTCGACCATTACCGTGGCACGCCACTGGCCGGGCAGGTGGCCGCAACGGCCCCGCCGACGCGAGCGGAACTGGCCGATACGGTGGCCGGGCTCGATGCCGCCGCTCGCGAGTTCGAGGGACGACAGGACTGGGTGCGCGCCGCCGCCGAGGCGATGCGCGCGGAGCAGCCGCACAGCTGGCAGGTCGCCGCGCAATCGATCGACACACTGCTGCCGCAGGCCGACGAGCTACTCACGACGGTCGGCTTCGCCGAGGTCGTCGTGGACGCTCCCGATCTCGCGCCGCTGCTCGCCCTCGCCGAGGGCCTGCGCGCGCACATCGAACAGCGTGGGGAGCTCAAGCTCGAGTCCGATGGCACCCCGAAGATCGGTCTCATGACGCCGAGGGTGGTCAAGGACGCGCAGCCGCTGTTCGCGCAGGTGCGTGTCGACGGGCGGATACCGACGCAGGTCGCGCAGCTCACCGTGTTCCTGGAGTCGGAGAACTGCCGTCGGCTGGTCCGCCAGCTCGATGCCGCGTGGCCGATGGCGGTCGTGTCGGCCGGGGACGGCCCGGTGCGCGATCGGGTCGCGGCGCATCGGGCCGCGCGCGAGGTGCTCGCCCGCGTGCTCGCCTACGGCGACCGGCTCAGCGCTGCGAGTGCTCGGCTGCGCGAGCACGGCTTTGTCGCACCGGATTGGGCCAAGCCCGACGAAGTCGAGTACTTCGCCGCGGCCTTCCGCGCCGCGGACGCCGAGCTGGTCTGGCAACAGGCCAACGCACCGTTGGCCGAGCTGCGCGAACGACTCGAGACCTGGTGCCGCGATCCCCGCGCCACCGGCAATCTGCACGATCTGGCGGCCGCGGTGACCAATCGCGACACCGCTGCCTATCGACAGGCAGGCGAGCGGCTGCAGGAACTCCACCGGCTGCGCCATGCCTTCGCGCGTCGACGCGCACTGAGCGCGCAGGTCGCGCCGCTGGCCGAGTTGTCCGCCGCAGTCATGGCGGAGCCGGACAACCCGGAATGGTCCACGCGGCTCACGCGGTTCGACGCCGCGTGGCAATGGAGCGTCGCCCGACGGTGGTTGACCGGGCAGAACGCAGGTGAGGTCAACGAGCTGTGCCGCAAGTTGGACGAGGTCGAGGAGCAGCTTCGCCGGCAGGCGGGCATCGTGGCCGAGATCAGGGCCTGGGAGTGGGCTGTCGGGCGGTTGACCAACAAGGCCAGGGCAGATCTGCAGGGCTATTCGCAGCTGGTGAAGGCCTTGGGGAAGGGCACCGGCAAATACGCCGACAGCAAACGGGCATCCATCCAGCGCGCCCTCGCCGACTGCCGTCCCGCGGTACCGGTGTGGATCATGCCGATCTATCGGGTGGTCGAGCAGTTCGAGATCAAGCCGGACATGTTCGATGTCGTCGTGGTCGACGAAGCATCGCAGGCCGGTGCCGCCGCGGTGTTTCTGCAGTACCTCGCGCCGCGCATCGTCGTCATCGGGGACGACAAACAGGTGTCACCAGCGGCGGTCGGTGCGAACAAGGACGAGCTCGACAGCTTGGCCAAGCAATACCTGATCGGTGATCGGTACGCCGATCACTGGAAGATGCCGACGCGCAGTCTCTTCGACGAAGCGGTGATGCGTTTTCCCGGCCGGTTGACCCTGGTCGAGCATCGTCGATGTGTCCCGGAGATCATCGGCTTCTCCAACAAGATCGCCTACGAGGATCAGGGTGTCTCGCTGATCCCGGTGCGCCGCTACGGCAGCGACCGGTTGCCTCCGGTGCGGACGGTGTACGTGCCCGACGGGCGCGAGGTGCGGCCGAAGATCAACGAGGTCGAGGCCGACCGCATCGTCGAACGGATCGCCGCCTGTCTCGCCGACCCCGCCTACCAGGACAAGTCCTTCGGTGTGATCTCACTGTTGGGGCCGGAACAGGCGAAGGTGATCTGGCGCAAGCTGATTGCCGTCGTGCCGCCCGCGGAACTGGAACAACGGAAGGTGCACTGTGGCGCCGCCGCGGACTTCCAGGGCGCCGAACGTGACGTGATATTCCTGTCCCTGGTCGCCGCCCGGCGCGAAGACCGGCGGCTCAACGCGCAGACGACCGACGCCACCGTCGAGCGGTACAACGTGGCGGTTTCCCGTGCGCGCGATCAGGTGTGGCTGTTCCACTCCGTCACCGCCGACCAGCTGAGCAACAGTGAAGACCTGCGGTTCCGGCTGCTCGACTATTTCCTGACGGTCGAACAGGCCGCGAGCGATGATGCCGCCGTCACCCCGGAACGTGTCAGCGACGAGACTCTGGTCGACCCCTTCGAATCGCTGTTCGAGCAGCAGGTCTACAACGGGCTGGTCGACCGTGGTTACCGGGTGATCGCCCATCACACTGCGACGGCGTGTGACCTGGACATCGTGGTGGAGGGGCGGGGCGGGCAGCTCGCGGTCCAATGCGACGGTGACCGATGGCACGGCGCCGAAGCGTATCGGGCCGAGCTGAATCTGCAGCGGGATCTGGAACGGTGCGATTGGCCCTTCCATCGGATTCGGCAGTCGGAGTTCATCATCGATCCGATCGGGTGCCTGGATGCCTTGTGCGAGGTGCTGGAGGCGCACGGAATCCGGCCGATCGGGCAGGATCCGGCCCCGGAGGAATCCGCTGAGCCGCAGATCGATACTGCGGTGGACGATTTCGCTCCTGACGCCACGGATACGACCGTCCAGGCGCCGGAGATGCTGGTCGCCACGTCGGTCGACGAATTCGACTGGACGCGGCGGCAATCGGCTTCAGCCGACGAGAGCACGGATCCGGTTGCCGCACAATTCGACCTGTCGGACGAGTCGCGGTGGTTGAAACCCGAGCCCTCGGCAGCGATGGGTGACTACCTCGTGTTCGACGCGGAGCTGGAGAGCCCGAAAAGGGCTGAGCACCAGGTCATCGTCGACGATCTGTGCCGTGTCGTGTCGGTCGAGGGACCCGTGACCGGACTCCGTTTGCGCGCGGCCTACGTCAGCGCGGCGCGCACGAGGGAACGGGACAGCATCAAGAGCGCGATCGACCGCGCGATACACGCCGCGGTCGCGCACGGCAGGCTGATCGTCGATGATCCGCTCGGTCTGGGCGATCCCGGGCTCATGGCGTACCGGACACCCGATCAGCCGCTGTCCCGCTGGCGGGTGCTGGGACCTCGGGTTGTCGAACAGGTGCCGCCGCGCGAATTGGCGGAAGTGATGGCGCACCATGCCGAGTCGCTCGGCTGGAGCGGACAGGGTGCCTTGTTCCGCGCGGTGATCAGGCAGTTCGGGCAGACCCGGTTGACCGGCAATGCCAGCACCGCACTGGAGCGGGTGGTGGATCTGGCGCAGTCGCTGCGTGAGGTCGGGTCAGTGTGAATCGTGTGCGGAGACACGCGCAGCTGTCCGCGAACCCGACCGGTGGACCGCGGGACCGAAAGTAGGGGGTGCATCGAGGGCCAGCCGGGAGCCGCGGTGACCGCACTGCTCGATCAGGTCACCGCGACCGGTGCTCGCCTGCGCTATCACGGTGATTTCGACCGGTACGGGATCGCGATCGCCAGTTTCCTGCACCGTCGGTACACATGGTCGCCGTGGCGATTCACCGCCGCCGACGACATGTCGGCGGTTCCGGCCGCGAACCCGCCCAGGCTGCGCTATGTCTGCGTCGGATCAGTCGGTGAGGGTGCACACCCAGAGGTAGTCGCGTGCTCGGCTGGCGGCTACCAGGTGTTGGCGGGTGCGGAGGGCGTCGGCGTCGCGGGCGGTGGGGCGGGTTGTGGGTGGGTTCGTGAGGAGAAGGAACACGGCGGTGAAGTCCATGCCCTTGGCGCGGTGCACGGTGCCGACCTTGATGTCGGTGGGTTGGGTGCCGTCGTAGTGTTCCAGAGGCATGGCGCGCAGGCCGGCCCTGCGCAGGGCGGTGAGATAGCGGTCGATGTCGCTTCTGGTGGAGACGATGACGGCGATGTCCGCATCGGGTGGCAGGTTCGCGTCGCGGATGGCTTTGGGGAGGGCGGTGAGTGATTCGCGGCGGGTGAGCCGGGTTTCGACGACGTCACCGTCGGGGAGCGTAGGGGTGCTGTCGCGGATGACGACGCCGGTGCCGCCGTCGAGGTCGTCGACGGAGTCGGGCGTTTCGATGCGTTGAACGTAGGACAGGACCGCGGCGCGATTGCGATAGTTGGTGCGCAGGATCCGGCCGCGGCCACCAGGGACCGGAATGCCCGCCTCGGCAAGTGTGCAGCCGCCGACATAGACGCGCTGCTGGCTGTCGCCCACCAGGAGGAGCTGGGAATCCTCGCGGGCGCCGGCGATTTCGAAGACGAGCTGGAGCTGCCGGAGCGTGAAGTCCTGGACTTCGTCGACGACGACCAGGCCGAAGCCGTCTTCGCCGTGGAGGGGACGTGCGCGCAGTTCCTCGACGGCGAGGGCGATCAGGTCGTTGAAGTCGTGTGCGCCGCGAGCTGCGAGACCTTCCTGGTAGAACTGAAACCATTCGTCCCACACGATTTTTCGGATGTCGTTCTTGAGGCTGATGCCCTCGCGGCCGCTGCGCTGAACACTGAGGTATTCGCTCGGGTGCGACATCCCGCGGCCCTTGATGATGCGGTCGATTTCATCGTGCCAGTAGCCGAAGTCGGTGCCGTCGACGGCGGTGAGGGTATCGCGGATTCGGCGCCACGCATCGGCGAGTGCGGCGTTGACGGCTGCCTCGTCGACATTGAACGGCACATCCCTGTCCTTGAGGAACCGGAGCGTCCAGGCGTGTAGTCCGGTGAAGACCGCACGGTCGACGGCCCGAGGCGCCAGACGGGCGAAACCGCGTTCGTGAAACGTGGGAAGTGTCTTGACGAAGGTGGTGAACATCAGCCGCCCGGGATTGCGTTTGGCCCAGTGCGCCATGCGGTGCAGGGCGACCACGGATTTGCCGGTGCCCGCCGGACCGCTGATGCGGGCGGGACCGTTGAAATTCGCATGTACCAGGGTCAGCTGAGCGGGGTCGAGAAAGGTCATCCAGTCGCTGAACGGGCGGGACAGCGCGGCTGCACGTTCGGATTCGTTGAGGTCGGCCGCGGTGAAAAGTTCCGCAGCGGTGTCGGTTTCGATGTCCAGGTCGAGACGCAGGTGGGTATAGCGGTCGATGCCGGAGGCTGCGAGCTGGGCAGCGCGCGCGGGCTTGTACTGCCGGTCGCCTCGGGTGAGGGTGTCGAGGAATCCGGGTTCGTCGACGATGTGGACACGGCCGTCGGACTCGGCGCGGAACCGGCCGGGTAGTACGACGACGATCTCGGCCATGTGTGGGACGAACCGGAAGTCGCCGACGGCGAGACGGGCGAGAGGTTCTTCGGCGTGCCTGCGCAGCTCGCCGAATTCGGAAGTGGCGGGTGCGGTGGCGGCGAACACGATCGCGAACACCCCGGTCGGGCCGATGGCGAAAGCCGTGGGCCTGCCCGGACGGAACGCGGTGGTGCGGACCAGCAGTTGCCAGCGTTCATCGGCGAGAACTCCCGTGAGCACCCGGCGTTCCGGTGAGCTCAGGTGGGTCTGTTCGGCGAGCGTCTGCTCGGCCGCGCGCAGGCGCCGCTCACGTCGGATATTGGCCATGGTTTCCCCCTCGAACCTGGTCGGTGGTCGCCGCCCCGGCGACGCTAATCCGTTGCTGGACAATATAGTTGAAGATTTCGACGGGCTTGCGATGTTCGGCCGATGTGGCCGCTGCCATCCGGCGTCAGCGTGGTGCCGAGGTGAGCGCCGCCAAGGCTGTATCCCAGGATGGCACCGCTCAGTAGGCCGCAGGCGGAAAACGTGACCGACCGGTTGTTCGGCTGCTGAGCCTCGGCTCCGTTCCTTCGGATCGCTGCGTCCAGCCGATCGTGGGCACAGGGTTCTCGCGGACGCGCGGCCAGAGGAGAGGGCCGTGATCCGCGACACGTTCGTGTGTCCGATTCGGCTCTCGAGCGGCCCGGATGTTCGCGGGCGCCGGTTCGATCGATTCGCGTACCTGGGCGGTGGGCTGTCAGGATCAGCCTCGCAGTGTGGGCGAGGTGGCTGTGCGCCGAGCGATCGGAGGCGCCCGCTCGAGTTCGGATGTGGTTGGAAAGGAACGCCGGGATTGACGACGGACGCGCGGGCTGAGGTGGAGAAGTTCCTGCTCGGGGACCGGTTCGCTTGTCTGGCGGGGCGGTCGGCGTGGCGGCAGGGTGGAATCGCGCATCGGCATTATGACGTGATGGGTGGGGGTGCGGCGGCTCGGTTGATGGCGGGGGATCTGGCGGAGTTCGTCGATGGGGCGGATTGGGGGTCGCGGAAGTTCACCAGTTTCGTCGCGACCTTCGAGCAGCCGCGTGGGGTGGATGAGCTGCGGTTCGAGGAGTTGTTGTGGGAGCACTTGCAGTTGTTGCACGAGGTGGACTCCGAGCGGTACGGGTGGGCTGCGGGGTGTTCTTCGGATCCGCAGTCGGGGGAGTTCCGGTACAGCGTGGCGGGGCATCCGTTCTTCGTGATCGGGTTGCACGAGACGCATCGGCGGTTCGGGCGGCGGCCGCCGTTTCCGATGTTGGCGTTCAATTCGCACGAGCAGTTCGCGCGGATCAAGGCCGACGGGATGTGGGATCGGCTGGCGGACAAGATCCGCAAGCAGGACATCGGGTTGCAGGGGGATATCAACCCGAATTTGCTGGAGTACGAGCAGTTGTCGGAGGCGCGGCGGTATTCGGGGCGGCCCAAGCCCGCTGATTGGCAGTGCCCGTTCAGCGCGCGGCAGGCCGAGCTGGCGTCCTGATCGGTATCCGTCGATGTAGACGTCGAGCGGAGGGTATCGAGCGTTTCTCCGCGGCCACCGCGAGGGCGCTGCCGAGAGCGAGGCCGCAGCCGAGGATCGCCTCACTGGCCGAATGAGTGGCGGAGGTTCGCGTTCATCACGGTGTTGAGGAGGTGGCCGAGAGTCGAGTCGCGGGGCGCGGGGCAGTGGTCGGGCGTGGAGGTGTCACCCGGGGAGGAGGTCGGTGATGCGGCGCAGGGTGGTGGTGGCGCCTGCGGCGTGCGCCTGTTCGATCAGGGTGGTGCGGGTTTCGGCGGGTTCGGCGGCGAGCCGGGTGGCGATGGGGTGGAGTTGGGTAGGGGTGAGGTGCTCGGTGAGGGGGAGCAGGTCGAGCCAGAGGTCCTGGGTGAGGGCGAGGTCGGCGATTGTGGTGAGGACGGCGGGGTCGTGCAGGGTGGGGCGTTGGGAAAGGCGTTGCAGGGCGGTGTGTTCCATGCCGGCGGCGGCGGGCAGCAGGGTGTCCCAGGCGTCGAGTGCGGTGACGGCGGTGAGGAAGCCGTCGAGGACGTCGTCGTCCTGGTCGGCGACGACATTGCCCAGGTGGGAGCGTTCGGCGGGGCCGAGCAGGTCGAGCAGGGTGATGGCTTCGGCCCAGTGGTCCGCGGCGGCGGTGGCGCGGACCATGCCGGGGACGCGGTCGGCGACGACGGCCAGGAGGCGGTCGGCGGCGCCGGTTTCCTCGAGGTAGAAGCCGACGTGGAGCAGGTCGATGTCGGCGGCGTGCGGGAGGGCGGCGCGCAGGACGCGATCGGGGACCGAGCCGGCGAGGCGGCCCATGGTCAGGTAGTCGCCGCGGTCGATCAGTTCGCGGGCGGTGGCGGCGGCCATGCGGTCGGGGACCTCGGCGATGAGGGCGGTGGCGCGGCGCGGGTCGAGGGTGACGGTGGCGTCGGCGAGGAAACGCGGCGACAGGGAACTCGCGATGGCGACGGCGCGGGCGGGATCCACCGAACCGGCGATCGCGGCGGCCAGCACCGGGCCGAAAGCGGCCTCGGTGATCTTGGCGGCGAGGGGAGCGGGGACGAGTTTGGCGGCCGCGCCGATGCGTTGCATGCGGCGCGCTTCGCGCACGGCGATGAGATCGGTGACCTGGTCGCGCAGCTGCCGGAGGGCGCTGGGTGGGAGCTCGGCGAGGAAGTCGAGGTCGGTGGCGCGGGGACGGTCGAGCACGCGGGCGAGTTTGGCCAGTTCGGCGGTGCTGTGGTGGTGGGTGGTCACAGTCCGAGCACCTTCTTCACGGCGGGGCGGGCCAGGCGGGGGATCAGGCGCATGCCGGAGTAGAGGGCGTCGTCGAGGGCGGCGCGGCGGGTGTCGAGGGCCGCGCGGATGTAGGCGTCGAGGCGGGTGAGTTCCTCGGGGGTGAGGTCCGCGAATTCCGGGGGTGGTGGGGCGCCGAGCGTCTCGGTGAGCTGGGCCAAGGGATCCGGCACGGACCTTCTCCTTCGCTGTCGTCCGACAGAACGTACTGTCGGTACGAAATGCGATACTGCCGGTCCGGAAGGGGAATGTAAAGCGGACTGGTCAGGTGGGTTCACCAGGTAGGGATCACTGTGACGGCGGGTGATGCGCGCCGCAACGGCGGTTGGTACGCCGGTCGAGCAAGGACGAAGTTCGTACTTGCGGTACGTGTATGGTGTGAGCGTGAACCGACCGAGCCGCCGACCGCCGCCGGTGACCCGGGACGCCATCGTCGATGCCGCGATCCGGGTGCTCGATCGGGACGGGCCGCGGGTCAGCATGGACGCGTTCGCGGCCGAGGCCGGTATCACCAAACCGCGCCTGTACCGGCAGTTCACCGACAAGGCCGACCTCTACACCGCCATCGGCACCCGCTTCGCCGATACCGCCTTCGCGGCGACCGGCACCGACCTGACCCTGCTGCTCCAGCCGCCGCGCGAGGCGATCGCGCGAGCGCTCGGCGACTACGCGGCAGGCATTCTCGACCACCCGAACGTGTTCCGGTTCCTGACGCAGGCGCACGCCGGAACGGGCGGGGACGGCGTGACCGGGCAGTACGACCTGAGCAGTGCGGTGGCCGGCCGGTTCACCAAAAGAGTGCGCGCGGTGGCAGATTCGATTCCGTTCGACGCCGAGGGCATCGAGTATCTCGCGCACGCGATCGTCGGGGTGATGATCGCGCTCACCGATCTGTGGCTGACCGCACCCGAACCGGTGTCGAGCGAATTCGTGCGCTGCACAGGGGAATTGGTGTGGGGAATGATCGACGCGTTTCTGCGCGGGCGGGGTGTGGAAGCCGCGCCGGAGGTGCCGATCTTCGTCACGCTGGCGGCCTGGAACGCGGACCCGAGCGGCTAGGCCTCGCGGGTGTGCCGCATCGAAGGATGGTCAGCCGCCGGCGACCGACGGGATGATCATCAGTTCGGTGGTGGCCGCCAGTGGCGTGTCCAGGCCGTGCAGGGTGCGGCACTCCTCGCCGTCGATATAGAAGTTGACGTAGCGGCGCAGGGTGCCGCGCTCGTCGCGCAGGCGGCGTTCCAAGGCGGGCGACCGGTCGCCCAGGGCGTCCAGGACATGCCGCAGGGTGGGGCCGTCGACGTCGAATTCCTTGGCGCCGTTGGTATAGGGGCGCAAGGTGGAGGGCAGGACGACGCGGGCCATCGGACTATCCGACGACGGCCGCGCGGACGCAGAGCACGTCGGGGAGTTTGTCGGCGACCAGGTGCCAGTGGTCGCCGTCGTCGGGGCTGCAGTAGACCTCGCCGTTGCGGGTGCCGAAGTAGATGCCGGTCGGGTCGGCGTCGTCGGCGCACAGCGCGTCGCGCATGACCGCGGCCCAGAACGGGACGGTCGGCAGCCCGTCGGTCTCGGCCGACCAGGTCTCGCCTGCGTCGTCGCTGCGGTACACCGCGCAGGTCGCGTCCGACGGGAAGCGGAAGCGGTCCATGTCCGCGACGAGCGGGAAGGTGTACACGGTGCCGGGACGACGGGGGTGCGCGAGGATCGGGAAGCCGAAGTTGGACGGGGGCAGGCCGGCGTCGATCGACTGCCAGGTGGCGCCGTCGTCGATGCTGCGGAAGACCCCGCCGTGGTTCTGGAGGTAGAGGGTGCTCGGCGTTTCGGCGTCCCGGGCGACCTTGTGCACGCACTGGCCCCATTCGGGCAGCTCGCCCGGCAGGAAATCGGCGGTGACACCGGTGTTGGTCGGCTGCCAGGACGCGCCGCCGTCGGCGCTCTGGTAGACGCCGCCGGTCGACATGGCGACGGCCAGACGCTGGGTGTCGGTGGGATGCGGGAGCACGGTGTGCAGCGCCAGACCGCCGCCACCGGGCTCCCACTGCGGGCGGTGCGGATGGTCCCACAGGCCTCTGACCAGCGTGAAATTCTTTCCGCCGTCGGTGGATCGGAACAGCGCCGACGGTTCGACACCGGCGTAGACGACCTCCGGCTCGGCCGCGGTCGCGGGCGTGATCTGCCAGACGCCCTGCAGGGCCGCGTCGGTGTAGTCGGGGAAAGCCAGTGGCGCGTCGTCGGGTTCGGTCCAGGTGTGGCCGAGGTCGTCGCTGGAGACCAGGGTCGGGCCGAAGTGGCTGTTCAGGACGCCGGCGAGCAGGCGCGGGGTCGCGCGCCTGGTGTCGATGCCCAGGGCTTTGACATCGGCGACCGGGAACTGCGGCGGACTCACCGTCCAGCTCGCCCGTCCGTCTGTACTCCGGGCCAGGAACAGCCCTTTGCGGGTTCCGATTCCGAGAAGCACGTCCACAGCCGACCTCCAGGTCGTCGCACCGGCTCGATCGAGTCCGAGCGTACTCCGTGGTGACGTAAGGTCCGCATGATCGCGGCCGGTGAGGGATACTGGTCCGATCGTAGGCAACCCGCCGCACGAGCGTGACATTTCCGCGACCGTTTCGTAATGTAATAGTGACTTGTTCTCGATAGTAGCTGGTGATTCATAAAGTGCCTGGTCAACATCGCACACCTGCGCCGCCCACCGGTCGCATGTCGCTGACAGTGTGCAGCCTCGCGGCGACGGTTCCCGGAATGCTGTGGATGGCGCTGCGGCCCACCACCGCCGAGGTACAGCCGGTCGCGGCGGTCCAGCCGCACACGCCATCGGCCATCGAGCTCGACGCGCTACCGCAGCAGCCACACGACGAGGCGACCATCGCGCCGCCGCCCGTGGCCGCCGACGACGAACTGGCCGCGCTGTCGGCGTCGAAACTGAAGCTGCTGTGCGGGACCGAGTGGAAGGGCACCCAGCCACACGTCGCGCAGGTCAGCTACATGGTGCAGAAGATGTTCGGGCTCTCCGACATCGGCGGCGCGCACGGACGCTACGACGGCGACCACGGCGCCGGCCTCGCCCTCGACATCATGACCTCCAACCCCGCCCAGGGCGACGCGATCGCCGCATTCATCCTGGCCAACAAGGCGCGCTTCGGCGTCACCTATGTGATCTGGCAGCAGCAGTACAACGACGGCGGCGGCTGGTCGTACATGGAGGACCGGGGCAGCCCGACCCAGAACCACTACGACCACGTCCACGTCTCCTTCGAGTCCTCCAGCGCGGCGAACCTGCTGTGCTGATCCCGCTGCGGGACAGGGATACCCAGGTCGGTTGAGCGCCGTCAGCTCGACGCCGGGCGTGCGGTGTTGTGAGTCCGTCGGTTCGTGTGCGGACGATGGGCTCGGCGCGGGATGATCGGGGGATGGCCCCCAATACCGCGAAGTATGTGATCAGCAATGGCACCGATGACCGGGTTTCGCTTTTCGACGACGGGCGGGTGAAGGTGTGGTCGACGACGCATCTGTGGACCGAGCAGGGGCGGGTTCGGCACAATGCGTCGGGACAGACGGTGATGGTGACCCTCGACGGTAGTTTCCGGCCGAAGACGGTGCGCGAGAGCGATTTCCGGGTGGAGTTGAGCGAGACGAGCGTGCCCCGGCCGAACCGGCTCTACCAGGACGAGTTCCTGGTGACATAGCCCGGCGTGGACCGGGGCGCCGGTGCGCCCCGGTCGCGACGGTCAGCCGTAGTGGCAGATGTAGTGCATGGTCTCGATGACCTCGATGTCGAACGAGCTGTCGCCGGGCACCTCGAACGACTCGCCGCCACGGTAGGTGACGGCCTCGGACGCACCGGGCAGCGTCACCTTGGCCTCGCCCGCGACCAGCTCCATGATCTCCGGGGCCGCGGTGCCGAAGGTCAGGCTCGCCGGCTGGATCACGCCGACCGACTTCTTGGTGCCGTCGGCCAGCTCGAGGCTGTAGCTGACGCATTTGCCGTCGAAATAGACATTGGCCTTGGTGGCGACGGAGACGTTCTCGAACTTCGACATGGGTCCTTCCAGGGGTGAGGGAACCCTTAGCCTACTGAGGGGCCAGGGCTCACCGAGCCCTGGCCCGGCATGGTCAGCTGCCGTAGCGGGCCAGGACCGAGCTGGCTTCCTGGGAGGCGGTGCCTTCCTGGGTGAGGTGGGTCATGGCCTCGGGGATTTCGCGGCCGTGGTGGGTCATGGCCTGGGCGTAGAGGCGGCCTGCGCGGTAGGAGGAGCGGACCAGGGGGCCTGCCATGACGCCGGCGAAGCCGAGATCTTCGGCGACCTTGGAGTGTTCGACGAACTCCTCGGGCTTGACCCAGCGGTCGACGGGGTGGTGGCGGGGGGACGGGCGCAGGTATTGGGTGATGGTGAGGATGTCGCAGCCTGCTTCGTGCAGGTCGCGCATGGCCTCGGTGACCTCGTCGGGGGTTTCGCCCATGCCGAGGATGAGGTTGGACTTGGTGACCAGGCCGGCTTCGCGGGCGGCGGTGATGACCGCGAGGGAACGCTCGTAGCGGAAGGCGGGGCGGATGCGCTTGAAGATGCGCGGCACCGTCTCCAGGTTGTGGGCCAGGACCTCGGGGCGGGTCGAGAAAACCTCGGCGAGCTGGTCGGGGTCGGCGTTGAAGTCGGGGATGAGCAGTTCGACGCCGGTGCCGGGGTTGAGGGCCTTGATGGCGCGCACGGTTTCGGCGTAGAGCCAGGCGCCGCCGTCGTCGAGGTCGTCGCGGGCGACGCCGGTGATGGTGGAGTAGCGCAGGCCCATGGCCTGGACGCTCTCGGCGACGCGGCGCGGTTCGTCGCGGTCGAGGGCGGCGGGCTTGCCGGTGTCGATCTGGCAGAAGTCGCAGCGCCGCGTGCACTGTTCACCACCGATGAGGAAGGTGGCCTCGCGGTCCTCCCAGCATTCGAAGATGTTGGGGCAGCCGGCTTCCTCGCAGACGGTGTGCAGGCCTTCGCGTTTCACCAGGCCCTTGAGCTCGCTGTATTCCGGGCCCATGGTGGCGCGGGTGCGAATCCACTTGGGTTTGCGCTCGATCGGGGTCTCCGCATTGCGCGCTTCGATGCGCAGCAGCTTGCGTCCAGCGGGGGCAGAGGCGTCGACGGAGCTCACCGGACCGACTCTACGCTCGGGGCCTGCGTGTTCGCCGCGGTGGTGGTGCGATCAATGTCATGGGGCCGGACGGGAATTTCCCCGTCGAGGGCGGCAACGATCGCGGCCGCGACGAGCGGCTCGAGTTCGGCGACGGTGACTTCCCGGCCGAGCTCGCGGGTCAGCGTGGTGACACCGGCGTCCTTGATGCCGCAGGGCACGATCGCCGCGAAGCCGTCGAGGGCGGCATTGCAGTTCAGCGAGATGCCGTGCAGGGCGACACCGCGCTGCACCCGCACCCCGATCGAGGCGACCTTGCGTTCGGGCAGGAACTCGGTGGCGGGCAGCCACACCCCGGAACGCCCCTCTACCCGGCCGCAGGTGATGCCCAGACCGGTGATCACCTGGATCAGTGCCTCTTCCAGGCGCCGGACATAGTGCACGACATCGACCGGTTCGGCGAGCCGGATGATCGGATAGCCCACCAGCTGACCCGGCCCGTGCCAGGTGAGCTTGCCGCCCCGGTCGACCTGCACCACCGGGCTGCCGTCGATCGGCAGATCCTCGGCCTCGGTGCGGCGGCCCGCGGTGTAGACCGAGGGATGCTCGAGCAGCAGCAACCGGTCGGCACCGGTGCCCGCGGCCCGCTCGTCGGCGATCTGCCGTTGCAGTTCCCAGGCGGTGTGGTAGTCGATGAGTCCGAGATTCTCGACCACGATCGGGGTCGTATCGAATCGCGCGGACGCGGTGGGGCGCGTGTCGTTCACGCTCCTGACGTTACGCCCAGCTACCGCGGCGAGTACACGACGCCTCGACGCTACCGGGCGGTCACCGGGATCAGGGTTCGAGGGGGAAATCGCGTTGCATGAGGGTGAGGTCCATCCAGCGGCCGAATTTCCGGCCCACCTCCGGGAGTTCGCCGACGGTGCCGAAGCCGAAGCGTTCGTGCAGGGTGATGGAGCCGGTGTTGCCGGATTCGATGGCGGCGATCATGGCGTGGACGCGGCCGGAGCCGGCGGCGCGGGCGACGAGTTCGGTGAGCAGGGCGGTGGCCACACCGCGGCGCTGGAAACGGTCGTCGACGTAGACGGAGTTCTCGACGGTGAAGCGGTAGCCGGATTTGGGGCGCCATTGGCCGTAGGAGGCGTAACCGGCGACCTCGCCGTCGATCTCGGCGATCAGGATCGGCATCCCGGCGGCGGTGCGGTCGGCGAACCAGGTGTGGCGGTCGTCGAGGTCGACCTCGTCGGTGTCCCAGATCGCGGTCGAGGAGGCGATATTGGTGTTGTGGATGACCAGCACGGCGGGCAGGTCGGCCTTGTCGGCGTCACGGATCAGCACCGTGCTCATGTCCGTCCGACGGTCGCGGCCAGCGCGGCGCCGATGGTCGGGTGCTGGAAGGTGAAACCGGCCTGTTCCAGCGCGGCCGGGATGGCGCGGGGTCCGTGCAGGATGCCCTCGTCGGCGAACTCGCCCACCAGGGCACGCAACGCGAAACCGGGGACGATGAACGGGGCGGGCCGGTGCAGGGCCCGGCCGAGCGCGCGGTTGAACTCCGCGTTGGTGACCGGGGCGGGCCCGGCGGCGTTGATCGGGCCGGCGAGCGCGGGATTCGTCAGCGCGAAGACGATCGCGCCGACCTCGTCGTCGAGGGAGATCCACGGGGTGTACTGACGGCCGCTGCCCAGGCGTCCGCCCAGGCCGAGCCAGTAGAGCGGGTGCAGCATGCTCAGCATGCCGCCGTTGCGGGCGAGTACCACCGCGCTGCGCACCCGGACCACACGCACACCTGCCTCGGTGGCCGGTGCGGTGGCGGCTTCCCAGTCCCGGCACAGCGTGGCCAGGGAACCGGTTCCGGCGGGGGTGGTCTCGTCGACGACGGTGTCACCGGTGTCGCCGCCGTAGTAGTGCACGCCGCTGGCATTGACCAGCGTCGGCACCCCGGCGGCGGCGGCCGCGGTGGACAGTACGTCGGTGGGGGTGATCCGGCTGTCGCGCAGCTGCTGTTTGTAGCTGCCGTTCCAGCGGCGCCCGCCGATCCCGGCGCCGCACAGATTCACCACCGCGTCGGCCCCGCGCAACGCCCGCTCGTCGAGCTGGGCGCGCGCGGGATCCCAGGTGTATTCGTCCGGCGCCGCGGCCCGACGGCGCACCAGGCGCGCGACCTGGTGCCCGTCGCGGCGCAGAGCCGCGACGAGCGACGTCCCGATCAGGCCGGACGAACCGGCGATCACCACCTTCATCGTGGCCGGATTCCTCGGCTACAGGCCGAGATCGGCCTCGAACGCCGCCTCTTCCAACCGGTGCCGGATGGTGGTGAGGAAGCGACCGGCGTCGGCGCCGTCGACCAGCCGGTGATCGTAGGTCAGCGGCAGGTACACCATCGAGCGCACGCCGATGGACTCGCTACCGGCCTCGTCGGTCACCACCACCGGGCGCTTGACGATCGCGCCGGTGCCGAGCATGCCCACCTGCGGCGGCAGCAGGATCGGGGTGTCGAACAGCGCGCCCTGCGAGCCGATGTTGGTGATGGTGAAGGTGCCGCCGGACAGCTCGTCCGGCTTCAGGCCACCGTTGCGGGCACGGTCGGCGATATCGGCGATCGCGCGGGCCAGCCCGGCCAGCGACAGGTCGCTGGCGTTGTGGATGACCGGCGAGAGCAGACCCTGCTCGGTGTCGACCGCGATACCCAGATGCACCGACGCGTGGTAGGTGATCTCCTTGGTGTCCTCGTTGTAGGAGGCGTTCACGTTCGGGTGCACACCGAGCGCCTCGACCACGGCCTTGGCGAAGAACGGCAGGTACGTCAGGTTGACGCCCTCGCGCGCCTTGAACGAGCCCTTGGCGAGCTGACGCAGATGCGCGATCTTGGTGACATCGGCCTCGTGGACCTGGGTCAGCTGCGCGGTGGTCTGCAGCGATTCGCGCGTCTTGGTCGCGGTGATCTGGCGGATCCGGCTGGCCTTCTGCGTGGTGCCGACGAGGGCGGCCAGCTTCGGGGCGGCGGACTGCTTGGCCGCAGGCGCAGCCGGAGCAGCGGCGGTGGCCGGTGCGGCGGCGGGCGCCTTGGTGGCCTCGGCCGCGGCGAGCACATCCTGCTTGCGGATGCGGCCGCCGACACCGGAACCCTTGACGGTCGACAGGTCGACCTTGTTCTCGTCGGCCAGCTTGCGGACCAGCGGGGTCACGTACGGCGTGCTGCCGTTGCCCGAGGCCGCCGGGGCAGGCGCCGGGGCGGGTGCGGGAGCCGGCTTCGGCGCGGGCGCCGCCGCGGCGGGCGCGGGGACCGGTGCCGGAGCGGGTGCGGGCGCCGGAGCAGGTGCCGGGGGAGCCGGAGCCGGAGCGGGGGCAGGGGCGGGTGCAGGCGCGGCGGCCGCGGGCGCGCCGCTACCGATCACACCCAGCTGACCACCGACGGCGATGACGTCGTCTTCCTGCGCCGAGATCTCGAGCAGGGTGCCCGCGACGGGCGAGGGGATCTCGGTGTCGACCTTGTCGGTGGACACCTCGAGCAGCGGCTCGTCGACGGCGACGGTGTCACCCACGGCCTTGAGCCACCGGGTCACGGTGCCCTCGGTGACCGACTCGCCCAGTTCGGGCATCTTCACCGGGGTGCCGGAAGCAGCGGCGGCGGGTGCGGCGGCCGGGGCGGGCGCGGGCGCGGGGGCCTGCGCGGCCGGGGCGGGCGCGGGTTCGGGAGCCGGGGCGGGCTCGGGCGCGGCGGGTGCGGCAGCAGGGGCAGGCGCGGCAGCGGCGGCTTCGCCGGGCTCGCTGATCACGCCGAGCTCACCGCCGACCTCGACGATGTCGTCTTCCTGAGCGACGATCTTCGACAGCACACCGGCGGTGGGCGACGGGATCTCGGTGTCGACTTTGTCGGTGGAGACTTCGAGCAGCGGTTCGTCGACCTCGACCGTGTCTCCTTCCTGCTTCAGCCACCTGGTCACCGTTCCCTCGGTGACGCTCTCACCAAGAGCCGGCATCTGGACGGAGAAGGCCATGTCCTCTGTCTCCTCTGACTGTTAGACGGGTAATACAACAGTGCTTCGACCCCGGCAGACACCCGTCGCGGGTCGCGGCGTACGTCCACCCCGCCGCAACAGAGCGAGGCGTCCGGGAATCGTCGGTTTCTTGTTCCGGCAACCATCCTTGCACTCGCTCGCCGCCGACGTAGCGCAGGGCGGCATTCCGGGCAGAGCTGGCACCATGGAATGTACGGCGGTGAGCAGAATTCCGCCGCCGGGCTGGAGGTGGCTACCGATGGGTTTGCTGGATCGTTTCCGTGGTGGGCGCCGTGCGAGCAGGACAGTCGCGCGCGCGAACGCGGCCGAGCTCGACGCGCTCGCGGACTGGGCGCGTGCCCGGCGCGGCGTCGAAGCGTTCATCGAACCCAAGACGACTGTGACTGATGTCACAGCGGTGCTGGTGGCCGCGGACGGGGAATGGACCCGGCGCGTCGTCGGGGAGCGCGGTGCGCGGCGCCTGGCCGGTGCGCTGAAGATCCCGGTGTACGACGTGAACCGCACCGGCTATCCGCAGCGGATGCGCGATTACGATGCCCGCCGCCGCATCGAAGAGCGGCGGGCTCGCGAGCGGCGCGACCAGTGACTACTCCGCGCCGATCTCCTCGATCACCGTGATCAGCGTCCGCACCGGGACGCCGGTGCCGCCCTTGCCGATGTAGCCGAACGGCCCGCCGGTGTTGTAGGCCGGACCGGCCACGTCCAGGTGCGCCCACTGCACGCCCTCGGGCACGAACTCCTTGAGGAACAGTGCCGCCGAGAGCATTCCGCCCCAGCGGTGCGGCGCGACATTGGCCAGGTCGGCGACCTTGGAGTTCAGGTCGGCGCGCAGTTCGGCCGGCAGCGGCATCGCCCAGCCGTTCTCACCGACCGCCCGCGAGATCGCCGCGACGCGATCGCGGAACTCGTCGGTGCCGAGCACGCCGGGGGTGCGGGTGCCCAGGGCGACCATCTGGGCGCCGGTGAGGGTGGCGACATCGATCAGGTAGTCGGGCTCGTCCTCGGCGGCGCGCACGATCGCGTCGGCCAGGATCAGCCGGCCCTCGGCATCGGTGTTGATGACCTCGACGGTGGTGCCGCCGTACTGGGTGAGCACATCGCCGGGGCGCTGCGCGGTAGCCGACGGCATGTTCTCGGCCATCGGCACGGTCGCGATGACGGTGACCGGCAGGCCGAGGCGCGCGGCGAGCAGCACGGTCGCGACGACCGCCGCGGCGCCTGCCATGTCGGAGGTCATGTTCTCCATATTGGCGGCCGGCTTGATCGAGATGCCGCCGGTGTCGAAGGTGATGCCCTTGCCGACCAGCGCGATCTTCTTCGGCCCGCCCGCATAACTGATCCGCACCAGCCGCGGCGGGCGCGCGGAGCCCTGGCCGACGCCGATGATGCCGCCGTAACCGCCCGCGGCCAGCGCGGTCTCGTCGAGCACCTCGACCTCGAGTCCGGCCGCCTCGGCGAGCATGCGGGCCCGCTCGGCGAACTCGGCCGGGTACAGCGCGCTGGGCGGGGTGTTGACGAAATCGCGCGCGGTGGCGACGGCCTCGGCCACCAGCTGGGCGCGCAGCAATTCCAGCACGCCGAATTCCGGTTCGGGGACCAGCAACTCGACGCGCAGCACCGGCCGTTCGTCCGGCTTCGGCGCGCTCTTGGCCGACTTGAACGCGGTGAAGGTGTACGCGCCGAGGTAGAAGCCCTCCGCCGCGGCGGCCAGGTCGACGCCCGAGAGCGTGGTCGCGACGAGTTCGGTGCCGCTGAGCGCGCGCCCGGCCACGCCGGCACTGCGGCGCACCTGCTCGGCGTCGAGCTTGTCGGCCGCGCCGAGGCCGACCGCGAGCACGCTGGTCACCTCGGCCAGTGCCGCGGGCGCCGGCACCCGGGTGAGTTCCTCGGGCTTGCCCTTCGCGCCGACCGCGCCCAGGGCATCGAGCAGCTCCGCGCGGACCTCGGCGGTGAGCACATCGCCGAACAGGTCGGCGGGGACGATGGCCGGCCCGTTCTCCGAGGACGTCAGCCCGATCACCAGGACATCGGTGTCCGGGCTGAGGGTTTCGATGCGTGCCAGTTCCGGTCCGAGTGAACGATCTGCAACAGCGGTCATCGCCCCAGATTATGCGTTCCCCGAACGGTGCCGCACCGCGACGCCGTCGAGCCGCAATCCGGCACCGGTGCTGACCATCTCGGCGTTGCGGGCTGGAATACTGGGATTCACTGGACAATACTGGTAGCTGTGGATACGCTCCGTCGCGTGACGGACTCGGCCGAGGAGCTGGAGGCGCGCATCAGCGGTTTGCGCGCCGAGGTGCGCCGGGCCGCCGCGTCCGGGGATCGGGTCGCGGCGCGGCAGTTGCGGGCGCAGCTGCGCAAGGCCGAGACCGACTGGGACGCGGTGGTTCTCGGGTCGATTCCTGAGGAACCCGAGCAGGTCGAGGCGCCCGCGGTGCCGGTGCGCGAGCACGTGCATCGCGCGCTGACGCTGTTGTCGGTGCCGTCCTCGCCGAAGCTGGTGCTGGCCACGCACGAGGCGTTCTTCTCCGGTGAGCTGCTGCCCGCGCGCTTGACCAGCCTGCGCCGCGACGAGGAACGCTCCTTCCGTTCCGCCCCGTACGCCCGGCCGTACTACCTGTGCGCGGCACTCACCACCGATCTGCTGGCGCCCGCGCGCGGCCTGATGGCGGTGAGTTCGTGGCCGCTGGAACGGCGGATGGTCGGCCCGCTGAGTCCCCGGGTGGGGCTGCTGACCTCGGCGATCCGGCTGGCCGAACATCTGTCGGCGCAGCCTGCCACCGAATCGGCGGGACGGCGCGTACTGTGGCGGCTCGCCGTATCGATTCCGGGCGTGACCGGCGCCCCGGATGCGCTCGACCCGGCGACGGTGATCGCGGCGGCGCGGCGGGAACTGGCAGTGCATTCCGGCGAAGACGCGCGGCAGCGGCGCCGGGCCGCGCACCGGGCGGCGGATCAGCTCGCCGATCCGGCCGCACAACTATTCGGTGTTCGGCTCGGGGTAGCCGATCGGCGACGGACCGAGGTGAAATGAGCACTCTCGCAGCACAGTTGGATCAGTTGCGTGGCGAAGCGCCCGCGACCAGGCACAATGCCCGCACCATCGCCGCCTTGACGGCCAATCCGGGATGCGCCCGCCGCGCCCTGCTCGACGCGGCCGCGGTGGACAAGACCGCGATCGCCCAATCGCTCGGATTCCCACCACAATTCGGTCAGTCGCAGTTCGCCATCACCCGCGGCAACGCCTTCGAGTCGATGGTCAAGGCCAACGGCTGCGCCGAACTGCTGGCCCTGCTGCGCGACACACTCGGCCTCACCGTGCCCGAAGTCGCCTACCACGACCTGAATTCGGTGGGTGAGAACACCGGCAACGCGGTTCGCTACCAGCGCACGAAACAGTTGCTGAAGAGCGCCGTCGAGGCAGGCGACGGCACCCTGTTCGACCATCCGATGCTGCGCCTGGACATCGCCGGCGCCACCGCCTACCTGGAACCGGATGTGGTGGCGGTGCAGCTCGACGGCAAGTTCCATGTGGTGGAGATCAAGGCGTTCCCGGTGATCGACGGACAGGCCGATCCGGCACAGGTCGCCGCGGCCGCCCGCCAGTCCGCGGTGTACGTGATCGCGTTGCGGGAGTTGATGACCGAGATCGGCGAGTCACCGGAGCTGGTCGCGCACAATGTGATCCTGGTGTGCGCCAAGGACTTCAGCAACCGGCCGACCGCGGAGCTGGTCGACCTGCGCAAGCAGCTGGCGGTGGTGGGCAGGCAGCTGGCCCGGCTCACCGCGATTCCCGAGCTGCTCGAACTGCTGCCACCGGAGGCCACCTTCGCCCCGGGCGATGGCCTGGAGAAGACGATCGCCGCGATCCCGGCACGCTACGCGCCCGAATGCATGTCGAGTTGCGAGCTGGCCTTCGCCTGCCGTGACGAGGCCCGCGTCTGCGGTTCACTCGACGCGCTGGGCCGCGGGGTGTGTGACGAGGTGGGCGGCATCGACAACCTGCACACCGTGCTCGGCCTGGCCGACGGCAGTCTGGAACCGGGCCCCGAACACGCCGACATCACCGCGCTGCTGCGTACCGCCCACCGGTTGCGGCTGGAGATCGCCGGATGAGCGTGCTGTCGGCGCTGGCCAAGGCCGAGGCGGTGCGGTCGGGCCGGGCGCAGCCGACCGCGGCCGTGCGCCACGTCCACCTCGCCGATCAGCCCCTGGTGGCCGTGCCGCTGCGGATGGCGGGGGAGGCCGCGGCGCCGCTGGCGATCATGATCGGCAGCGCGCCCGGCGATCAGAACGTGCTGATCGTGGCGCAGCCGCGCGACCGGGTGCTGCGGTTGCGGTTCATCGCCCAGCTCGCCGATGTGGTGCTGCCGTACCTGGACTCGTTCCTCGGTGAGGTCGAGGAACTCACCTCCAAGGCGGGCGAGACCTACACCCGCTGCCTGGACGCGCCGCAACTGTGGACGCCGAACCCCGGCGGCGTGAACTTCCTGAAACTGCTGGGCCGTTCGGTGCGCTTCCACCGGGCCGACGGCGACAACCCGGTCCCGGAATCGATTCCGCTGCTGGGCCGTTGGCTCACCTGGTTCGGCGACCGCGCCGAACATCCCGGCTCCGCGGTACTGCCGGCGATGACCTCGGTGCTGGCGGCGCACTGGGCCTCGGGCCAATCCGCCCTGGAGGACGGCAATCTCGCCGCCCTGCTCGGCTGGATCGACCCGCCGCGCGGGCTCACCGGCGCCGAGGCGGCGGCCCTGGCCGAGGACCCGCTGCGCTCGCCACCCGCGGGCCCGGCCACCGATCCCGGTTTCGACAACGAGGAACTCGCCCCGCTCATCGCCGCCTACAACGCCGCGCTCGACGACAATGCCCGCTCGGTGGCAGCCGAACGGCTGGAACGCTCGCTGCGCGGCCAGCTCGAACCCACCTGGCAGCTGATGTGGCGGGCGATCGAGCTGCTGCGCGCACTGCCCGAGGGCGCCAGCGTGCCGACCCGCTGGACCGACGACCGCGGCGCCTTCTCCTACTTCGCCGCCGAATCGGCCGAGGGCACCCCGCAGTCCCGGCGCGACCCGGCCGTGCGCGCGGTGCGCAAACTGCTGGAACGCGAACGGGCGCTCGAAGCCCTCCAGGCGCAGTGCGCGTTCGACGATCCGCTGCTCATGCTCGAACACCGCGTCGCCGGCGCGGCCTTCCGCGGCACTGTGGTGCACAGCGAACCCGACCGCCTCGACCGCTCCGGCGCGCGCCCGAAACTGCGCCCGCACATCCACATTCGCACCGCCGACCCGTTCGCGGCGGTGCTCGGCGAGGAACTGACCTGCGTCGAACGGCCCAAACAATCGGGCACGGTGGTCGAGATCGACGGCGACACCCTGGTGCTCGAACTCTCCGGCGGCATGGGCCGCAAACTCGTCGCCGAACCCGGCAGTGTGCCCGCGACCGAGGACGAACTCGGCTTCGCCCGGTTCACGCCATCGCCGTTCAACGGTCAGCTGAACCTGCCCGCGCGCGAGGACACGCCGTGGACGCACGGCGGCCCGCCGCCGGAATACGTGCCCGGCACCGAGGAGCCACAGTGAAGAGCCCGGATCAGGCCGTCGCCGACATCCTCACCGATCTGCGTGCGGCGAGTCATCGGGCGCTGGTGGTCGATTCCCCGCCCGGGGCAGGCAAATCCACGCTCGTGGTGCGGGCGGCCCGCCAGCTCGCCGAGGACGACGACCAGCGCATGATCGTGGCGCAGACCAACGAGCAGGTCGACGACCTCATCGACCGCCTCGCCGGCGCCGACCCGGCGCTGCGTATCGGGCGGCTCTCCAGCGCCGCCTACGTCGTGAGCGACCGGGTCGACCAGCACGGCAATGTCCGGGTGGCGACCAAGCCCGGTGATCTCGCCGATCGCACCATCGTCATCGGGACCGCCGCCAAGTGGGCCACCGTCACCGAGGGCAGCTGGTCGCACGCGATCATCGACGAGGCCTACCAGATGCGCTCGGATATGTTGCTGCGCATCGCGAATCGGTTCGATCGTGGGCTGTTCGTCGGTGATCCCGGGCAGCTCGATCCGTTCGCGACGGTCGAGACCGCGCGATGGGCCGGGTTGACCTGGGATCCGACCATGAGCGCGGTCAGCGTCATGCTCGCCAACAACGACAACATCCCGACCCATCGGCTGCCCGTGTCCTGGCGGCTGCCCGCCACGGCAGCGCCGGTGGTGTCGACGGCGTTCTACCCCTTCACCGAATTCGAGTCCGGCACCGGATTCGGGGACCGCCGGATGGAGTTCACCACGCGCGGCATGGGCGGTCCGGTCGACGCGGTGCTCGAGGAGGCGGCCGCGTCCGGGTGGGGCTGGTACGAACTCCCGGCCCGGCACACGCTGCGCACCGATCGGGAAGCGGTGGCGGCCATCGCGGCGATCGCGGCCCGGCTGATCGAACGTGGCGCCACGGCGCACTCGGAAGCCGGCACCAGGGCGGTCACCGTCGACCGGGTCGCGGTGGGGACCGCGCATCGGGACCAGGCCGATGCGGTGCGCGCGGCCCTGCGCGGGACGGCGGCCGAGCCGGTCACCGTCGACACCGCCAACCGGTTGCAGGGCCGCGAATACGACGTGACCCTGGTGCTGCATCCGCTCTCGGGCCGCCGCGACGCCAGTGCCTTCCACCTGGAGGCCGGCCGCCTGTGCGTGCTCGCCTCGCGGCATCGGCACGCCTGCATCGTCGTGGGCCGGGCGGGCATCCCCGAACTCCTCGACGCGCACCCGTCGGCCGAGCCGGTGCACCTCGGGGTGCCGGTGAAGTTCCCCGACGGGTGGGAGGCGAATCAGGCGGTGCTGAGCCACCTGGCGCAACACCGGGTGCGGGCGGCATCGCACTGACGCGACGATTCAGTACCGCGGTTGTTCGAGCCAGTTCCGGGTGCCTTTGGAGCGGGCGGCGAAAAAGGTGAGCAGCGGAAGAAACACGATGAAGACACAGGCGATGAGCCAGTACGGGTCGTCGATGACCGCCATGACGACGGCGGCGGCGGTGGGCAGCACCGAAAGCAGGATTGCCGCGGTGAGTATGAGAATCCGCCCGGCCTTCCGGCGCAGGAGTAGAGCCGCCGCGCCGGTGAGCGCCAGGATCGACGGTGGCAGGAACAAGATCACCACCGTCGCCGACATCCATCGGTCCTGGTCGTAGGTCAGCGCACTCCCGGCGCGGGAATCGGTCGGCTGCATGGTGAGCAGATGGCCCAACAGTGACAGCCCGAGGAAGCCGCTGATCAGTCCGATCAGGATGGCGAGGACGGCGGTGGTCTTCGCATCGCTGCCGGACACTCGCGGGGCAGCCGGATAGGCGGGCCCGGCCCATCCGGCCCCATTCGGTAGCGGTAATCCGCCCTGCGGCATGGGGCCGGCGGACAACGGTGGTCCACCCTGCGCGTGGTGTGGGTATCCGCGCGCGGGGGTCGGTCCGGCATACGCCTGCCCGGCTGGTGTGGGGAATGCATTGTGCAGCAATGCGTTCCGGGCCGCGTCGACGAACTCGCGGCAGCTGCCGAAACGATCGTCGCGCCGCTTCGCCATCGCTCGTGCCAGGACCGCGTCGAGGGCGGCGGGCAGCCCGGGGCGTACCCCGCCGGCCGGTGGGACCGGCTGGGAGAGGTGACCGGCGATCACCTGGGCGGGGTTGGCCGCGGCGAACGGTGGTTGTCCGGTCAGCAGCATGTACAGGGTGCAGGCCAGCGAGTACTGGTCGCTGCGGTGGTCGACGACCTCGCCGGCGAGCTGTTCGGGGGAGGCGTAGGCCAGGGTGGCGGTGAAGGTGCCGGTCGCGGTGAGTTTGGTGTCGGCCTCGACCAGGCGGGCGATGCCGAAGTCGGTGAGCAGGGCGCGGGAATCGGTGGGGTCGCCGGGGTCGGCGATGAGGATGTTGGCCGGTTTCACGTCGCGATGCAGCACGCCGTGGCGGTGCGCGTAGTCCAGCGCCTCGGCCGTCTCGGCCAGGTACCGCAGCAGCCGCTCTGGCGGGGTGTGCGGGTCGAGCCGGGCCGCGTCGGTGCCCTCGATGAAACGCATCGAGATCCACAGGTGCCCGTCGTGGGTGCCGCGATCGTAGACGCCGACAATGCCCGGATGGTCCAGGCCTGCGACGATATCGGCTTCCTGCTCGAAGCGCCGTCGCAGCTCGGGGTCCTCCGAGACCGCCCGGTTGAGCAGCTTCAGCGCGACGGTCCGCGGCAGCCGCGGGTGGCGGGCACGGTAGACCGTGCCCATCCCGCCCTGCCCGAGCGTTCCCTCGATGCGATAGCCGGCGAAAGTGTCCTCCACTGCGGTCACCGGGCTCCCCTCCCTGTTCCGTGCCGTGACCAGGGCAGCCTAGCCGGTGCCGGGCTCAGCGCAGCCGGGCCGCCAGGCGTCGCGCGTTCATGTAGCCGATCGCCTCGATGGTGACCATCGGGTTGACGCCCGGCGCGGTGGGGAAGCTGGAACCGTCGGCCACCACGATGTTGGACACCTCCCAGGTCGCGCCGTCGGGGTCGGTCGCCGAGAGTGCAGGCGTGCCACCCATCCGCGCCGATCCCATGATGTGCAGGGCGCCCATCGAGCACTGACCCGGCCCGTACCCGGCCTGCTTCGCCGCGGCGTCGAACTCCGCCAGCGAACCGCGCACCCCCGGCTCGAACCCGACACCGGCCTGATGGCCCGAGTAGATCCGTTGCGCCCCAGCTGCTTCCAGGATCGAGGCGGCGCCGACGATACCGGTGTGCAGATGCCCGGCGTCGTAGTCCGACAGCCGGTATTTCACCACCGGCTCGCCACTGCGATCCACCGACACGGTCCCGGAATCCCGATCGCGGGTGATCACGCCGACCGAGTTCGACCGGGCGAAATCCTGCAGGGTGGCGCGATGCTGCGCCGCGCCGCGCCAGTTCATGAACCCGGTCGCGAGGCCGGGATGCAGCGGGCCGGTCTCGTAGATGACGCCGTAGCCGTTGCCGTCCAGATCGGCGTGATGCCTGCTGATCCGGCCCTGCAACGCGCCTTCCCAGGGGCGGATCTCCTCGTCGAACACCCCGAAGACCGCGGCGGCGGGATGCAGGCGCAGGTAGCGCCCGATGTTCTTGTTCTGCAGCCCGGAGCGCTTCAGCAGCGCCGGGGTCTGGATCGCGCCCGCCGCGACGACCACGGCGCGGGCTCGCACGGTGATCTCGACACCGTCGCCGGTGCGGGCGGTCACCGATTCGGCCTTGCCGCCGGAGACGGTGATCGAACGGACATCGGCGTCGACCACCAGGCGCGCGCCGTGGCCTGCCGCGTCGGCGAGCCAGGTCTTGGTCACCGACTGCTTGGCGCCGAGGCGGCAGCCGTAACCGCAACGGCCGCACTCGGTTCCGGCGTCGCAGGCGTCGTTCACATTGCGCGGCAGGGTGTCGATGTCCCAGCCGAGCGCCCGCGCGCCGCGTTCGAGCACCCCGTCGCGGGCCGAGAGCGGGGACTTGCGATCGGTGACGCCGATGCGCTGCTGCACGGCGGTGAGCGCGTCGCCGAATTCGTCGGTGGTGAACTGCGGGACACCGGTCTCGGCCCATTCCGCGCGCACCGAATCCGGGGTCGGCAGCGAGGTGCTCCAGTTGACGACGGTGCCGCCACCCAGACAGCTGCCCGCGACCAGGGTGAGCTGGCCCTCCGCCGTGGACGGCGGGCCGGGGGAGTAGAGGCTGGTCAGCGCGTCGAGCTCGCCGTCGCCGAAATCCCGGTCGTCGTAATAGTTTCCGCGTTCGAGCACCACCACGTCCAGGCCGGCCTCGGCCAGGACCGCCGCGGCGGCGCCACCGCCCGCGCCCGAGCCGACCACCACGACATCGCAGTCCAGCGTCGTGGGCTCGGTGTAGCGCTGCGGGGTGAGCGCCGGCTCGGCGGCCGTGGTCAGACGCCCGGGCGGCGGCGGATAGCCGATCTGCTTCCAGAGCGGGTTCTCCCCGGTCGGACCGGGGGTGACGTTGTAGGCCAGCAGCGAGGCCTGCTTGAGCGCCTGGAAAATGGCGCGCACCGGCGCCAGCCCGGAATCGCCGAGGCGCAGCAGCGCGGCCTCGCGACGTTCCTGCGACAGCGTGGAGAAGCGGCGGAAGCCGCTGCCGGTCAGCAGCCCCATAGCGCGGGAGTCCCACATGCCGAGCAGCCGGGCGAGCTGTTTACCGTCGGCCTCGCGGGGGTTGCGGCCCAGGATCTGGAAAATGGTGTCGACCACCCCCAGTTCGGTCGCCGAGGGTAGCGCCAGCCCGTCACCGGGGAGAAATGTGTCGCAAATCGTGCCCAGTGCCGCCCGCTGTTCGGCTGTCGGTTCCATCCGGAAAACCACCCTTCCAACTCTGGGTGATTTGTATCACGACGTTTCGGGTCGCGCTGGCTGTGAACGGGTTTCGGGGCCGGGCCGCACCCGGCCCCGAAACCCGCCTCAGTCGTCGATTCCCGCGGTGAACTGCAGGGTTTTGCGCGTCGACACGGTCAGGTCGATATCGGTCGAGGAGATCGAGCGCACCGCGGCGGCACTGGTATACGCCGTCACCTGATAGCGGCCGGGTTGCAGCGCGCGGAAGCTGACCTGTCCGTTGCGGCCGGTGGTCAGATGCCGGTGGATGAAATCGCCGCAGGCGTCCACACCGGTGAGTACGACCTTGCCACCGGGAATCGGGGAACGGGTGCCCGCCTCGATCAGGACGGCGTCGATCTGGCCGATGGCGGTCGGGCTGGGCGCGCGCGCCTGTAGATCGTCCGGACGGGGTTGACCGGGTAGCGCGCAGGTCGATTTCTGGGCGACCGAATCGTCGTGGCCGGGGTGCGCCTGCGCGCTCCCGACCGCGGCTCCCATCGCCAGTACCGCCAGCAAGCCGATCACCGAATTCCGTGAAACGCCGATCCGTGGCATCGCGCCGTTCTCCTCTTGTTTCCCGCCTGCGTGAATTGGCCTGAGATAACGCTCGGGCGGCAACTGTACTGGCGGGAATTTTCGGCCTGACCACCGGAGTTGTCCTGGAGACGGTTGTGCCGCGAGTGTGCGACCGTGGGCTCTCATGAAGGAGGACGCGTGACCGAAACCCGCATGGCGATTCTGGCCGGTGGTTGCTTCTGGGGAATGCAGGATCTGATCCGGCGCCGGCCCGGTGTCCTCGCGACCAGGGTCGGCTACACCGGTGGACGCAACGATCACCCGACCTACCGCAATCATCCCGGGCACGCCGAAGCCGTCGAGATCGTCTACGACCCGACTCAGACAGATTACCGCGCGCTGCTCGAGTTCCTGTTCCAGATCCACGACCCCACCACCCGGGATCGCCAGGGCAACGACATCGGCTCGAGCTATCGCTCGGCGATCTTCTATCTCGACGAGGACCAGCGCCGCGTCGCCCTCGACACCATCGCCGATGTCGACGCCTCGGGGCTGTGGCCGGGCAAGGTCGTCACCGAGGTGACCCCTGCGAGCACCTTCTGGGACGCCGAGCCCGAACACCAGGACTACCTGCAGCGTTACCCCGACGGCTACACCTGCCATTTCCCGCGTCCTGGCTGGAAACTGCCCAGGCGGGAGAACGCCGGGAGCTGAGTTCGATATGTCATGATCGGCAGTGTCGGCGTGACCGTGACGCCGGATCGGAATGAACTCATAAAAGGCGGCCGCGGCCGTCCAGGCGATGAGGGGTGCGATTCGGATGACGTATGGACAGCAGCAACCCGGTTATCCACCGGCGGGCCCCAAGCTCGGCGTCGGTGACGCGCTCGGATACGGGTGGAACAAATTCAAGGACAACGCGGTGGTGTGGGTGGCCATCGTGCTGGTGGCGGTCCTGATCCAGGTGGCGATCAATTTCGTCTTCGGGCTCGGGGCCGACACCGACACCGATGCCGACGGCGCCCTTGTCATCGGTTTCGGGATCTGGCAGTTGCTGGGCACGATCGTCAGCACGATCGTCGGCTATCTGATCTCGGCGGCTTTCGTGCGCGGCGCGCTGCACGAAATCGACGGGCGCAAACCGGCATTCGGTGACTTCTTCCAGTTCACCCATGTCGGCGCGGTCATTCTGGCCGGTCTGCTGGTCGGTCTGGCGACCGGTATCGGTCTGCTGCTGTGCATTCTGCCGGGTATTGTCGTCGCGTTCTTCACCTGGTGGACAATGCAATTCGTGATCGACCAGGATCAGGACGCGATCACCGCGATCAAATCCAGTTTCTCGGCGATCTCGGCGAACGCCGGTCCGCTGCTGTTGCTGGCACTGGCGCTGGTCGGCATCAATATCCTCGGCGCGATTCCGTGCGGACTCGGTCTGCTGGTGACCATTCCGCTGACGATCATCGCCTCGACCTACGCCTACCGGGTGGTCGTCGGCGGGCCGGTGTCCGGTGCGGCGGCAGCGCCCGAGCCGGGGTATCCGCAGCAATACGGCGATCCCGCAGGGGGATTCGGGCAGCAGCCGGGGTACGGGGGTCCGGCCCAGGGCGGACCCGGCTACGGCGGTCCGGGGCAGGGCTACGGCGGTCCGGCCGAGGGCGGTCAGGGTTACGGTGGCCCGGCCGGCGGCGGCCAGGGCTACGGCGGGCCGGGTGAAGGTGGCCAGGGCTATGGCGGGCCGGGATCCGGTCCTGATCTGGGTAAGCCCGGTGACGGTGGGCAGGGCGGTCCCGAGAACCGCTGAGGTCGGGGAACACGAAGGGCGTGCGATCGTCTCGCACGCCCTTCTTTCTGTCTACTCGCAGCCGAGACCGTTGCCGTCGCGGTCGAGACCGTAGTCGTCGGGTCCGATGACCCGGACCGGGCCGGTGTAGACGGGCCCGTTCCCGCTGCCGCCTTCGCAGTCGACATCGCTGACGATGGGCAGGCAGGGGGAGTACGAGCTGTGGCAGTCCGAGGTCTGCGCGGTGGCCACGGCCGGAGTCGCGATCGCGAAGGCGAAGGCCGCGATGGCGGTGGACCCGAGGGTGACGGCGAGTTTCATGATGCTCCGTTCAGTTGTACAGCGACGCAGAGTGTTTCACGCATGGGTGGTTTGCCGGAAATCTGCGGTTCGGTACCTGCCGGTAAACTGGGCGGTTCGTTGACGCCGGGGAGGTTTCGTGCGGGGGAAGTGGCAGTCGTGGTCGTGGTGGCGGCGATGCGCGGTGATCGTCGCGGTGCTGGTCGCGCTGGTGTTCGCGCCGGTCATCGGGGTGTTGTGCGCGTTACTGGCGCACAATGTGGGTGAGCAGTCCGAGCTGGCGCGCACGCGGGGCAAGGATGCGTTCTGGCTCGGGCACGCGTGGGTCGACGGGCGCCGGACCGACGCCGATATCGACGCTCTGGTGACGTTGCTGGCCGGCAGCGGGATCCGGGATCTCTACGTGCACACCGGCCCGCTCGAACACGACGGGAGCCTGCGCGACGAGCTGGCGCCGCGCGCTCGCTGGTTCGTCGACGCGGTCCACGCGAAGCTGCCGGGCATCCGGGTGCAGTCCTGGCTCGGCGATATCGTCCAGCCCGAATTCGACGGGCTCGACCTGGAATCGGCCGCCTCCCGCGACCGGGTCGTCGCCTCGGCCCGCCGGGTGCTGGCCTACGGTTTCGACGGCGTGCACTACGACCTGGAACCGGTGCGTTCCGGCTCGCCGGGCTACCTCGCCCTGCTCGACGCGACCGCGGCGGTGACCGCCGAGGCCGGTGTCGCGCTGTCGGTCTCGGCCCCGGTGATCGACCCGCTCCCCGGCCTGCACTCGGTCGGCCTGACGGTCGCCGACCACGGAAAATGGTGGAGCCAAGCGTATTTCGCCGAGGTCGCCCGCCGCGTCGACCAGGTGGCGGTCATGTCCTACGACACCGCCATGCCGACGAAGGCGCTCTACAGCGGCTACGTGGCCCAGCAGACCGCCCTGGCCACCGAGGTGACACCCACCGACGTGGACCTGCTGATGGGCGCCCCCGCGTTCTGGACCGACGATCCGGGCCACCACGGCGCGGCCGAAACCGTCGCCGCCGCGGTCCGCGGCATCCGCCTGGGCTTGACCCGCACCGACGTCTCTCGCACCGACTTCGGCATCGCCCTGTACGTCGATTTCGCGGCGACACCACAGGACTGGGCCGACTATCGGCAGGGCTGGTGCCGATAGCGGGCCGGTCTAGCGAATCGACCGCACCTACGGCCGGGAGGTGGCGAGTTCGGAGTCGCCCGCCGGCGACAGCCAGGCTTTGAGCTCGGAGATGTAGTCCGGGGGAAGCTGCGCTTCGAGGGCGCCGTCGATGAGTATCTGAACGTATTCGCGATCGGGCGCCGAGCCGCGTTCATCGGGATAGGAGATGTAGGCCCAGCAGTATTCGATGCCGTGTTCCATGGTGCGGACCGGCACCGCGATACGCAGGTACGCCTCCGGGTCTTCGATCGCGTCCATCTCCCGCAGATCGTGGTCCGACATCTCCCAGACGAGGCCGATCACCTGGCTCGACGGTTCCGCCGACGGCTCGACGCTGGCGACCGCGCCCGGGCGATAGGACCCGGTCCGGTTGAAGGCCAGCCGGAATCGCTCGAGCGTTCCGATGCCACGCAGCGTCGCGCCCGGGCACCGGCGTCGCATCTGCGCCGCGGACATATTGGAGCCGTAGGCGAAATAGAGCACCATCTAGACCTCCTCGATCGATGCCGCGAGCTGGTCGGCGGAGGTGACCAGCACGACGTTTCCGAATCGCTTCATGGACATGACGTTCGACCTCAGCGCGGCAGCGAGATCCTTGCGCCCGTGAATGAAGATCGCCGTATCCGCGAGCCGCACGCTGCAGTCTTCCAGATCGCGGTCGGTCGACAGCGACATCTCCATGACATTGTCGCGTCGAGCGGCGTCGATCACGCACACGCTGGCCAGGTCACGCATGCCCTCGACGTGATTCACCAGATAGAGATGAAAGTGTCCTGGGTACTGGATCAGCAACTCGCGCAGTCGTTCACGCCAACGCGGATGGATGTTGTTGAAGGTCTGGAATCGAATCACGTGGACACCGCGCGCCAACGCGTCCCGGGTGGCCGAGTGGTACAAATCGGCCAGCCGCTGTCCCTCGGAACCACGGTAGGTGAATCCCTCACCGGTGATCACGATCTCCTCGGTGGCGCGGCCGAGCTGCTCGACGAAGTACGCGTAGAAGGCGGTATTGAACTGCCCCTCTTTCGGTTCGAAGACCCGGATCTTCTGTAGGCCGCCCATTCGGCGAAATCGGATGAACTGCGTGAGTAGTCCCGAGGTGATCAAACCGGCGGCGATGCCGAGGAGGAGTTCGGTGAGCATAGGAGATCCCGTTCACATGCAACGTGGTCCAATACTCCTGTATAGCTGGCACTTCGGGATCCGGCAACGGTGCGGTCCGGGGGTCAGGTGGCGGTGCTGGTGAGCCAGGGATGAGCCGGGTGGACGGTGGTCAGCCAGGTGGTCAGGCGGGCGCGCTGGCCGGCGGTGAGGAAGGGGAGGGTGCGCTGGAAGTCGGCGTCGTCCTTGGGGCGGCGGGCTTTCGCTTTGAAGAGCAGGACCGCTTCGGGGATGAGGTAGGGAATCCCGGTGGGGGTGGCGTGGATCAGGTCGGGGTAGGGGAGGGTGATGGCGGGGTGGCGGCGGCAGATCCAGGTGCTGCCATCGTGGGGTTCGCGGAAGACGTCGAGGTGGTAGGTGCCGGTGAACGGGTCGCGTAACCAGGTCTGGTGCAGGTCCGGACGCCGGCCGGCCACGGCGTAGGGCCACACGATGCCGTCACCGACGACGTCCCATTCGTATTCGGGAAAGGCCGCGGCGATCAGCGGGAAATCGGCGCGGGGGACGGTGATCTCGAGGTCGGCGTGCGCCCGCGAGATCGACCCGGTGAACAGGTCGAGCGCCCACCCGCCCGCCACCGCCCACGGCGCCGTGCACCCGGCCAGCCGCGCGGCGACCACACTGGGCGTCCACGGATCCCACCGCCGGTCGGCTTCTGTCGCGCTGATCGGACGTCCACCGTCCGGAGAACTCATCACTCCATGATGAGCGCCCATCACGGCAGGGTCGCGGGGGTTGTGAGCAATGGTGATGGAGGTGAGACGGGTTTGTGAGGTGGACGCCGGTGCGGGCGAAAACGATTCGGATGCGCACGTCGCCCGCTGTGTGATGCTACCGACGCCGGTCGGTGAGCCAGGCGAGGGGGCGGCGGTGGTGGGGGCGGGCGCGGTTCTCCCAGCGGGGGTTGTCCTCGTCGCGGCGGTAGACCGGGACGCGGCCGGCGATGGTGAAACGCAAAGTGGTTGCGGTGCCGACCACTTCGCCGTCGGCGGCGACCGCGGACGGGGTGCGCAGGGCGACGGTGAGTTCGTGCATCTGGCGTTCGCCGTAGACGCGGCTGTGGCCGATGGCGGCGAGCATCAGGGCGACGACGGCGCGGGTGCGGGAGAAGCGGACGTCGGCGCGCAGCCAGCGCACGTCCAGCAGGCCCTCGTCGAGCCGGGAGCGGAAGGCGGGGACGGCGCCGTGCGGGTGGTAGGGGCCGTTGCCGACGAACAGGAACCACAGATCGTGCCAGCGGTCGTCGATGCGGATCCGGATCGGTTCGGCGCGGCGCAGGGTGACGATGAGCGCGGCGGCGAAGGCGGGCCATTTGCCCCAGCGGTCCTGCCACTGCTCGCGCAGCCGGACCAAATCGGGGTAGGCGCCGATGCTGGCGGTGTTGATCAAGTGATGGGTGTGGGTGCCGTCGGGGGTCTCGAATTCGACGGCGGCGATGTCGACCTCGACCGCCTCGCCGGTGCTGGTCGCGTCCACCACCTCGCGCAGGTCGTAGACGCCGAGGTCGCGGGCGAAGTGGTTGAGCGTGCCCGCGGGCACCACGACCAGCGGCAGTTTGTTGCGCACCGCCACCGCGGCGGCCGCGGCGATGGTGCCGTCGCCACCCGCGGCGCCCACGGCGACGACCGACGGGTCGACGGCCTCCTGCAACTGTTCGGCGGCGTCGCGGCCGGGCGCGGTCTGCAGCAGGGTGGCGGCGGGCAGGGCCCGGGCGATGTCGGCGGTGGGGTCGTAGGCGGAATCACCGGAGCGAGGGTTGATCAGCAGCAGCAGACCGGCGCCGTCGGCCAGGACCGGCGCGTCGTGCACCGCGTGCGCGTCGGCCTCGTCGGATTCGCGGATCGGCCACCAGCGGCGGGTGGTCAGCGCGACCCCGGTGCCGACCGCGGCGCCGACCAGCACATCGGAGGGCCAGTGCGCGCCGGTGTGCAGGCGCGAGTACGCCACGGCGGCGGCTACCGGCGCGACGGCCAGCGCGGTGCGCGGGCTCTCCAGCGCGACGGCGGTGGCGAAGGCGGCGGCATTGGCGCTGTGCCCGGACGGGAACGACGAGGACACCGGCGCCTCGACCAGGCGGCGGCCGTGCGGCATCAGCTCGGCCGGCGGGCGACGGCGCGGAATCAGCGACTTGAGCACCAGGTTCACCACGAAACTCGACCCGGCCAGCGCGATCACCCCGCGCAACGCGGCCCGCCGCGGTGGGCCGGGCTTCACCGCCAGCGCCGCGGCCAGCGCCAGCCACAGCCGGCCGGTGTTGGCCGAGCGGGTCAGCGTGAGCATCCCGCCGTCGACCCGTGACTCCGGAATGGAGGACACCGCCCGGCTCACGGCATCGTCCATCCTGGCGACATTGCGGAACCTGCGGCCGGACAACTCACTCACAGCACAGAACACTACCGTCGTTGCGCGTCATCGTCTTTCGGCACCGCGACCCGACCCCGCCACCCCTCGACGGTGGGGTCGGATCACGGAACCGGTCGGCGCACAACGATCGAGAGCGGGTTGCCCTGACCGGTGGATGCGCCCGGAGCGGGCGCGCCGCGCCGAGCCCGCCCAGCCGACCTTCTTCGCCGGCGGCGACCTGAACCTGCTGATGAACGCCACCGCTGCCGACGCACCGACCGTGCGGCGGTTCCTGGTCGCTGATCCTGTCAGTCCGCGAGCGGGCCCGCGTCCCCCAATTCCAGGGGCTCGGTGGTGCGGATCGGGAGGTTCGCACGGCGCGGGCGGCGCCCGATAAGCTCGGGGCCATGACCGACGACGCGCTGCTCGAGGGCCCCATCCACGCTGTTCATGTCGAGCTCGGAGCCACCTTCGCCCCGTTCGGTGGGTGGGAGATGCCGGTGCAGTACGCCGGGACCGTCGGCGAGCACACCGCGGTGCGGACCACCGTCGGGCTCTTCGATGTGAGTCACCTGGGCAAGGCCACCGTGGCCGGGCCGGGCGCCGCGGCGTTCGTGAACGCGACGCTGACCAACGATCTCGGCCGGATCGGTCCCGGCAAGGCGCAGTACACGCTGTGCTGCGCGGCCGACGGCGGCGTGATCGACGACCTGATCGCCTACTACGTCGGTGACGACGAGGTGTTCCTGGTGCCGAACGCGGCCAATACCGCCGCCGTGGTCGCCGCGTTGCGCGCGGACGCGCCCGCCGGGATCACGGTCACCGACGAGCACCGCGACTACGCCGTCTTCGCGGTACAGGGCCCGAAGTCCGGCGAGGTGCTGACCGCGCTCGGGCTGCCCACCGAGATGGAGTACATGGCCTACGCCGACGCCGAATGGGACGGCCGCCCGGTCCGGGTGTGCCGCACCGGCTACACCGGCGAACACGGCTACGAGCTGCTGCCGAGCTGGGACGACGCCGAACCGGTGTTCCGCGCCCTGGTCGAGCAGGTGCGCGCCGCCGGTGGTCAGCCCGCGGGCCTGGGCGCGCGCGACACCCTGCGCACCGAGATGGGCTACCCGCTGCACGGCCACGAACTCTCCCTCGGCATCTCCCCGAACCAGGCCCGCACCGGCTGGGCGGTCGGCTGGAAGAAGCCGGAGTTCTGGGGCAAGACCGCCCTCGAACAGGAGAAGGCCGACGGACCGCGCCGCCAGCTGATGGGCCTGAAAGCGCTGGACCGCGGCGTGCTGCGGCAGGGCCAGACCGTGCTGCGCGACGGCGCGCCGGTCGGCGAGACCACCTCGGGCACCTTCTCGCCCTCGCTCAAGGTCGGCATCGCGCTGGCGCTGCTCGACACCGACGCGAAGCTGGCGCCCGGCGACGAGGTGGAGGTCGACGTGCGCGGCCGCAAACTGCGCGCCGAAGTGACCAAGCCGCCGTTCGTCGACACCAACACGAAGTGACCACCCCCGCCCGATAGGATCGCATCATGACAGTCGCTGCACAGTTCACTCGTATCCCGCACCCCGCGCCCGTCTCGGCGCAGCAGCGGGCAGAGGTACTGGCGGCCCCCGGATTCGGACGTTTCTTCACCGACCACATGGTGTCGATCGACTACGCCGACGGGCAGTGGGGCAGCGCGCGGGTCGAACCGTACGGCCCGCTGTCGATGGACCCGGCCACCATGGTGTTCCACTACGGCCAGGCCATCTTCGAAGGACTCAAGGCCTACCGGCAGTCCGACGGCAGCATCGCCACTTTCCGCATCGACGCCAACGCGGCACGGTTCCGCCGCTCGGCGGCGCGGATGGCGATGGCCGAGCTGCCCGAGGAGCTGTTCGTCGAATCCGTGCGCCAGCTCCTCGACGTGGACGCCGACTGGGTGCCCGCCGCCGGCGGCGAGGACTCGCTCTACCTACGCCCGTTCATGTTCTCCACCGAGGCCGGTCTCGGCGTGAAGCCGGCCTCGGCCTACAAGTACCTGCTGCTGGCCTCGCCGGCCGGCGCCTACTTCCCGCGCGGGGTCAAGCCGGTGCGGGTGTGGCTGTCCACCGAATACGTGCGCGCGGCGCCCGGCGGCACCGGTGAGGCGAAGGTGGCGGGCAACTACGCGGCCTCGCTGCTCGCGCAGGCACAGGCCACCGAGAAGGGCTGTGACCAGGTGGTCTGGCTGGACGCGTGCGAGCGCAGCTACGTCGAGGAGATGGGCACCAACAACCTGTTCTTCGTCTTCGGTACCGGCTCCGAGGCCCGGCTGGTGACCCCGGAACTGTCCGGTTCGCTGCTGCCCGGCATCACCCGCGACTCGCTGCTGACCCTGGCCGCCGACTCCGGCTACCCGGTCGAGGAACGCAAGATCTCGGTGGCGGAATGGCGCAAGGGCGCCGAATCCGGGGAGATCAGTGAGGTTTTCGCGTGCGGCACCGCCGCGGTGATCACGCCGGTGGGCTGGGTGCGCTCGCACGACGGCGAGTTCAGCATCGGTGGCGGTGAGCCGGGCGAGGTCACGATGGCGCTGCGCGACACGTTGACCGGAATCCAGCGCGGCACCTTCGCCGACACCCACGGCTGGATGCGCACGCTGTAGGTCTCACACGCAGACGGCGGGTTCCCGATGGGGAACCCGCCGTTGTCGTGTCAGCCGGGCATGAGGGCTTGCCATTGCTGGAGGGTTTGCGGGCGTAGGACGTAGTTGTTGTCTTTGACCGAACCGAGTGCGGCGCTGGGGGATTCGGAGTACCAGTGGCCGGGGTAGACGGTGGGGTTGCCGTCCAGGGCGGCCAGGCGGCGCAGGCTGCGGAACATCTCGTCGGAGTCGCCGCCGGGGAAATCGGTGCGGCCGCAGCCGTCGATGAACAGGGTGTCGCCGGAGATCAGGCGGTTGTCGAACAGGAAGCACTGGCTGCCCGGCGTGTGACCCGGGGTGTGGAGTAACTCGATCTCGAAGGCGCCGACGGTGACCTTGTCGCCGTTGTCGTGGCCGGTCAGCTCGCTGGGCGCGATGCCGGTGGTCTGGGCGACCCAGTCCAGTTCCTGCTTGTTCACATGGACCGCGACGCTGGTCTGCTCGAGCAGTTCGGCGACGCCACCGAGGGTGAAGCCGAGCATGGTGCCGCCGACATGGTCGGGATGGTGGTGGGTGGCAAGGACGCCGCTGACCCGCATGCCGTCGGCAGCGGCCACGTCGACCAGGTCGGATGCCGCGTAGGCCGGGTCGACGAGGAGGGTTTCGCCGGTCTCCCGGTCGCCGATCAGATACGCGAAATTACGCATCTGCGTCGCGATCGGATCGCCGACGGCGTAATCCCGGCCGGACAGCAGCTGGCGGAAGTAGAGGCGCTCGGATGACATGGCACCCACTGTATTGCCACCGGTGTGCTGGGGAGGCCACCGAGTACCGATGAGCGGACGGTCTGTGCGACCACACAAGCGGCCAATATTCGCGTTGTGACCGGGTGTAGCCCGGCGGTGCCGGCTGTCCACCTCACGCCATCAGCGAAAAACCTACTGCGGCAAGGGAAACCGTGATCTCGACCACCGCGCCGAGGACATCGCCGGACAATCCTTCGAAGCGGCGCGCGCAGTGACGGGTGATAAAAACGGCGAGAGCGAGGGCGACGGCGACGACGAGGGGGCCGAGCCAGAGAGTCGCCGGAGCCGCCACCGAGGCCGCGGCGAGCGCGAGCGCGAGCCAGCTCACCACGACCCGGCGGGGCTGGGTGCCCGCTACCAGGGCACCGAAACCGGCGTCGGGAGCCGCCGGGATGCCCGCCCGACAGGCCGCCACGACGGCCACGCGCCCCACCGCGACGGCGAGCGCGATCGCCCACCAGCGGTGCTGCTCGGCCAGCCCCGCGAAAGCCACCGCCTGGATGCCGATCGCGAAGATCAGCGCCGCGACGCCGAACGGGCCTGCGCCGCCGGACTTCATGATCTGCCTGGCCCGCTCGGGCGGCCCGTAGCTGCCGAGCCCGTCGACGGTGTCGGCCAGGCCGTCCAGGTGCATGCCCCGGGTGAACAGCGCCAGCAGGCCGACGGTGAGCAGTCCGGCCAGGGTGGTGCTCAGCCCGGCCCGGTGCGAGGACCACATCGCCGCCGCGGCGAGACCGCCGAGCAGCAGGCCGACCAGCGGCGCGAGCGCGATGGCACGACCGGCCGCGGCGCGATCGATCGTCCGCGGTCCGGTGACGGGCAGCACCGTCAGCCACGACACGGCGAGCCGCACGCTGTTCACACCGGACTCCGGCCGGCCGTGGTCCGCGTGCTCGTGCGGTTCACTTCGCGAGGTCGACGGAGTCCGGCTCGTCGGCGGTGCTGACCCCCGCGTCGGCGAAGGTCGACATCTCGGCGAGGGTGGCCACGGCGGCGCGCAGGACGGGCAGGGCGGTGAGGGCGCCGGAGCCCTCGCCCAGGCGCATGTCCAGGTCGATCAGCGGGTCCAGGCGCAGATGCTTCAATGCCAGGTCGTGGGCCGGTTCGGTGGAGCGGTGGGCGGGCAGCCACCAGGCCTTCGCGCCCGCGGCGAGGTCCTCGGCGACCAGGGCCGCGGCGGTCACCACCACACCGTCGAGCAGGACGGGGGTGCGCCGGATCGCGGCCTGGGCGAGGAAACCGGCCATGGCGGCGAAGTCGGCGCCCGCCGCGACGCGCAGCAGATCGACCGGGTCGGTGGCGATGGGGCGGGCGCGGCGCATGCCGTCGCGGATGGCGGCGACCTTGCGGATCCAGCCCGCGTCGTCGACGCCGGTGCCGCGCCCGACCGCGGCGACCGGTTCGGTGCCGGTGAGCGTCGCCACGAGGACGGTGGCGGGGGTGGTGTTGCCGATACCCATGTCACCGGCGACGAGCAGGTCGGCACCGCCGTCGATCTCCTCGTCGGCGATGGCGCGGCCCGCGGCCAGCGCGGCGGTGACCTCGTCCGCGCTCAGGGCGTCCTCGCGGTCGATCGCCCCGCTGCCGCGGCGCACCTTGTGCCCGGAGACCGACGGGTCGGTGTCACCGTCGACAGCGATGTCGACCACCCGCACGGTCGCACCCGCGACCGCGGCGAGCGCGTTCACCGCGGCCCCGCCGGCCAGGAAATTGGCCACCATCTGCGCGGTGACCTCGCTGGGATAAGCGGACACGCCGTGCCCGGCGACACCGTGATCACCGGCGAAGACGACCACCCTGGCACGCTCGAACTGCGCGGGCGGGCACACACCCTGGCAGGCGGCGACCCAGTTGCCGAGCTGTTCGAGCCGGCCCAGCGACCCGGCCGGTTTGGTCAGCTGCCGCTGGCGCTGCTCGGCCGCCGCGCGCACCTGCGCGTCCGGGGCCGCGACCGGGCCGAATCCGTGAGTCACAAGCAAGCCTTTCGACAGTGGTGCCTTCCTCCGCCGCTCATCTTGCCCGGATCGCGGCGCGCCGCACAGACCGGCCCCGGATCATTTCAATCGCACGGGCAGCCCCGCCACAACCAGGAACGCCTCGTCGCACACCTGCGCGAGCCGCTGATTGAGGGTGCCGATCTCGTCGCGGAACAGCCGGCCCGAGCGGGTCGCCGGGATGACGCCCATGCCGACCTCGGGGGAGACGATCACCAGCCGCCGCCGATAGTCCGCGACGGCCGCCACCAAGGCGTCACAGTCGGGGGCGACGGTGCCGCGCGGAGCCTCCCACGCCGCCCTGGCGTCGAGCCGCGCGGTGAGCCAGGTGCCGATGTCGTCGAGCAGGGTGGCGGGCGCCGGGTCGGCGAGAACCGTTGCGGGCTCGGTGTTCTCGACGGTCGACCAGTGCGCGGGCCTGCGCTCGCGATGCCCGGCGATCCGGTCGGCGAAGTCGTGATCGGCCGGGTCGAGCACGGCGGTCGCCAGATACCGGACCGTGGGTTCGTCCGTCAGCAGGTTCTCGGCGAATCCCGACTTCCCGGACCGCGCCCCACCGAGCACAAGAGTCCGAACCGGCAACGAGCTCACTGGCATCGGATCACCGTAGCAACCGTCACGCAGAGGCGGCCAGCGCGTCCAGGATCATCGGGCGGGCGGTGGTGAGGGCCTGTTGCCAGTACGGCCAGGTGTGGGTGCCGTTGAGGATGTCGACGCGGGCGGAGACACCCAGTGCCGTCGTCCGGTCGCGGAAGATCTGCGCGGCGGTCGCCGACATCGCCTCGAGGCCCATCGCGTTGACGGTGTCGCCGAGGCCGTTGGGCAGGTCGAACGCGCCGGGTACGCCGTTGCCGCTGGTGACGTAGATCGGCAGCCCGCGCAGCAGTTCGGCCTGCACGGTGGCGTCGTTGCGGGCCCAGGCGGGGTCGGTGGGCGGGCCCCACATGTCGTAGACGTCGAAATTGCCCTCGTCGAGCATGGCGGCGCGCATGGCCTGATCCCACAGCGGATAGGTCGGGTTGACGAACCCGGAGAACGACCCGGCGAAACGGAACTGGTCGCGATGGTGCGCGGCCAGCACCAGTGCCGCGTTGCCGCCCATGGAGGCGCCGACGATCGCGTTGTTCGTGCGGGAGACCCCGTAGGACGCGAGGAAATCGGGCAGCTCCTCGGTCAGGAAAGTTTCCCATTTATAGGTGATCTGTTGCTGATTGGTACTGCTCGGGCGGTACCAATCGGTATAGAAACTGGAATGGCCGCCGACCGGAAACACCAGCGTCACATTGTCACCGGCGAATTGGCGCAGGGCGTCGGTGTCGGTGGTCCACTGGCTGTGATCGGCGGGGGCGCGCAAACCGTCGAGCAGATACAGCGCCGAGCTGCCGCCGCGGGCCGCCCACTGCACCTGTACCTTGATCGGGCCCATGCTCGACGGGACCGTGAGCTCCTCGAATCCGCCTGCGGGCGCGCGCAATACGGGAGTCGCGAAGGGTGCGGCGGTGGCCAGGCCGGGTGCCGCGACGAACAGCGCGGCCGCCATCACGGCGAGAAAAGTGATCGACCAACGAGAACTACCGGGCCACGCGCGCAACACGCAGTCAGCTGACCAGTCGCCCGCTGTTCCGTCAAGCACTCACGCTCGTGATACAACCGTGATAGGTGCCCGATTGTGTTGACTCACAGGGGTTTCGCGACATTGTGTCGATCGTGTGACGCTCACCGCGACGCGCCGAACCGGCGCCGGTATTCGGTGGGCGCGATCCCCACCTGCCGCTGGAAATGGTGCCGCAGCAGCGCGCCGGAGCCGAAACCGCAGCGATCGGCGACCCGGTCCAGCGGCAGCTCGGTGGCTTCCAGCAGCTGCTTGGCGAACAGCACGCGCTGGGTGGTGAGCCACTTGACCGGGGTGGTGCCGGCCTCGGCGGCGAAGCGGCGGGCGAAGGTGCGGGTGGACATGCCGGCGCGGGCGGCGAGGTCCTCGACGGTGTGCGCCTCGGCCAGGTTCTCGGTGAGCCAGCTCAGCGTGCTCGCCAGTCCCGCGGTGGTGCAGGCAGGGACGGGCTGTTCGATGAACTGGCGCTGGCCGCCGTCGCGCTGGGGCGGGACGACCATGCGGCGGGCGATGCCGTTGGCGGCGGCGGTGCCGATCTCGCGGCGGACCAGATGCAGGCAGGCGTCGATGCCCGCGGCGGTGCCCGCGCTGGTGATCAGATTGCCCTCGTCGACGAACAGCACATCCGGGTCGACGGTCGCGGCCGGGAACTGGGTCGCGAGCTTGTCGACATAGCGCCAGTGGGTGGTGCACTTGCGGCCGTCGAGCAGCCCGGCGGCACCGGCGAGGAACGCGCCGGAGCAGACGGTGAGCACGATGGCACCCGCCGCCGCGGCCGCCCGGACCGCCTCGACGACCTGCGGGTCGTAGGCGTGGTCGACGTGGATCGGGAAGGCCGGAATCGCGACCAGATCGGCATGGGCGAGTTCGTCGAGACCGTAGTCGGGGGTGACCGAGACGCCCGGGCTGGTGGAGCGCAGCGGCTTGCCCGGCTCGGACCCACACACCCGGAAGTCGAAGCCGGGCAGGCCGTCGGCGGTCCGGTCGAGCCCGAAAACCTCACAGACGACGCCGAATTCGAACATGGCGAGCCGGTCGTTGAGGACCACGGCGACCTTGGACAGCATCAGCCCATGCTATCTGGCTGAATCTTTGCGCACAATGACAGAACTGCCACTTTCGGCGGAAAATCTCTGCGCGCAAACTTTCTGCCATGCTGACTTTTCTGATCGCCCTGGCCCTCGTCCTCGGACTCGCCCTCCTGATCGGGCGCGGCACCGCGGGCTCGACCGGCGCCGTCGACCGCGACCGCGAGCGCATCGCCGCCGAACTCACCGCCATCGCCGGCTACGCGGACCACATCCCGCGCGGCCACAGCTGACAACACGAATGCCGTCCCACCGGTGTGGTGGAACGGCATCGGTGGGACGGGGACTCAGACGGCGTCGCCTGGCCCGACCTGCGGCTTGGGCGCGCGCATCTTGCGGATCTGCGACGCGCGCACGAAGGCGTACCAGCCCAGCTTGAAACCGGTATCGGTGGTGTCGGGGAACCGCTCGATCACCCGGTTGTTCACGATCCGGCCGAGCACGAAACCCTCGATGATCATGAAGACCATCATCACCAGCATCGCCAAGGTGACAATGGTCTGCAGGCCGGGCGCGACGAACATCGACATGATCAGCACCAGCGCCATCGGCATGAACAAGCCGACCAGATTGCGCCGGGCATCGACGATATTGCGCACATAGGCACGCACCGGGCCCTGATCGCGCGGCAACAGGTACTTGTCCTCACCGGCCAGCATGCGGGCCCGGCGATCCTGCACGGCGGCGCGCCGATCGGCGGCAGCGGCCTTGCGGTCCTCCTTGTTGCCCTTGACGGCCTTGCGGCGCGCGCGGGCCTCCTTGGCGGTCATCGGGGCGGGCGCCACCGGGCCACGCCGCTTGCCTTCCGCGTCACGCCGTTTCGGCGTGGGACGCCCCTTGCCGGGAGTGGTCGAAGCGGAGGCGGCGGCCTGATCTGCGTCCGGCACCGAGGCGTCGACGGACTCGTCGATGGTGCTGGACTCGTCGCGACGGAACAATTTCACGTTCACCAGGCTATTCGATCGGGTCGCCGGGCGGGAAACGCGGTCCGGTGCACGGTGGGCCCGGTCTCATCGGCGCCGCTGTGCGAGCAGGATCACACCCGCAGAGGGCGTAGTGTGGGGCGAAGCACCCAGGGCGTGTCCACGGGTTGACGTGCGGGTGGCAAAATAGGAATAACAGGCTGTGTGACGGTGTTGCCCACTGTCGTGCGCTGTGCACCTGAGGTCCGTTGACGGGCTGAGTCGAACAAGGAGTGTCCATGACTGTGCAGAACGAGACCGCCACCGAGACCCACGGTGCGACGCTGACCGACGCTGCCGCCGCCAAGGCGAAGGCGCTGCTCGACCAGGAAGGTCGCGACGACCTCGCCCTGCGTATCGCCGTCCAGCCGGGTGGCTGTGCCGGCCTGCGCTACCAGCTCTTCTTCGACGACCGGGTCCTCGACGGCGACATCGTGGTCGACTTCTCCGGTGTGAAGCTGGCTGTCGACCGGATGAGCGCTCCTTACATTCAGGGTGCGTCGATCGACTTCGTCGACACGATCGAGAAGCAGGGCTTCACCATCGACAACCCCAACGCCACCGGCTCTTGCGCCTGCGGAGACAGCTTTAATTAGCGGCTGGCGCCGCGGGTTTTCGGCTGCGTTATCGGCGGCTGGCGCCGCGGGTTTTCGGCCTGGTAAGCCTCACATCCGAGGGGCGATACTCCGGCTGCGCCGTGACGTATCGCCCCTCGGATGCGAGGCGGCCGAAAACCGTGGTGGTCGGGTTGGGAGTCCGTAGGTGGGGGCGTCAGGTGGGCGTGGGCCACTCGCGGGAGTGGTTGTGATTTGTTGTGTGTGGGGTGGGTCGTCGGGTGTCGGCGTGGGTCGTCGGGTGTCGGCGTGGTTCGTCTACTCCGGGGTGTGGTGGTGGCGGGTTGCGGTGAGGTGAACCGTGGGGGTTGTGATGCTTGCTACCGTTGAAGTCCGGGATCGGTTGGTTCCGGGCTTTTCTCGTTTCCCCGTCTAGCGTCGAAGGGGCCCTGCCTCGTGTCTGTTGCTGTGTCCGCGTCCATCGCCACCGACCACCTCATGCGATTTCCCGGCAAGTTCGCCGATGTGCTGCTCGCCGATCAGCTCGATCATGTGTCCCTGAGTTTCCTCGTCGACGATCTGCAGATCCGTCGCGGCGGGGTGGCGGGCAACATCGCCTACGCGATGGGCCTGCTCAAGCAGCGGCCGGTGCTGGTCGGCGCGGTCGGTGCCGACTTCGCCGACTACCGGAAGTGGTTGGAGGACAGCGGCGTCGACTGCTCGGCGGTGCACGTCTCCGGTACCGCGCACACCGCCCGGTTCGTCTGCACCACCGACGAGGCGATGGCGCAGATCGCCTCCTTCTACCCGGGCGCGATGAGCGAGGCCCGCGATATCGACATCGCCGCGATCGCCGCCGCGCACGCGGTCGACCTGGTGCTGGTCGGCGCCAACGACCCCGAGGCGATGGTCGCGCACACCCGCCAGGCCAAGGCACAGGGCATCGCCTACGCGGCCGACCCGTCCCAGCAGCTGGCCCGCCTCGACGGCGAGCAGACCACCGAACTCGTCGACGGCGCCGCCTACCTGTTCACCAACAAGTACGAGTGGGGTCTGCTACTCCAGAAGACCGGCCTGAGCGAAGCCGAGATCGCCGCCAAGGTCGGCATCCGGGTCACCACCCTGGGCGCCGACGGCGTGCTCGTGGTCGACGCCGACGGCACCGAGGTCCGCGTCGGCGTGGTGCCCGAGGTGGCCAAGGTCGACCCGACCGGCGTCGGCGACGGCTTCCGCGCCGGCTTCCTCACCGCCCACCGCGCCGGCCTCAGCCTGGAACGCGCCGCCCAGCTCGGCTCCCTGATCGCCGTCCTGGTCCTGGAGACCACCGGCACCCAGGAATGGACCCTCAACAAGGACGAAGCCATCGAACGCCTCACCAAGGCCTACGGCACCGACGCTGCCGACGAGCTCTCCGCCCTGCTGTAAGCCGGACACCGAACGCCCCCGGATCGAGCGGATCCGGGGGCGTCGTCATCCCTACCAGTCGGCGACCTCGGACGGAATGACCTTCGGGCCCGACTTGGTCCAGAAGCCGTCCGGGCCGCGGTCCACCCGGAAGGTGCCCACATCACCGGTCCGGATCCAGAGTTCCTCCGGCGCGGTGGACAACCAGCCGACCACATAGCGATGGTGGCGGCTGGTGCTGTACTTGTCGGTCCCCCGGAAGACCTCGGCGCCGGTGCGGGTGTCGACGATCGACACATACATCGACAGCTCCCCGTCGGGATTGACCTTCGCCTCGTAGAACCCGCTCGGCGAGATCGCCGACGTCCCCGGTACGGCGAACTTCGCGTGCGCGGTCGTGACCGGCGTACCCCGAGCGTTGCCCTCGTCGATCGTCGGGCCACAGGCCCCCGTGGTGAGCACAGCCCCCGCGAGCAACACGCCGATCACTGTCCTGCGCATCATTTCGGGTACCCGCTCTGGCTGAGCACGTTGCCGGACGCGTCCATGATCAAGGTGGTGCTACCCGTCCAGTTGATGTGGATGTTGTACGGATCGGCGGTACCGAGCGTGATCGCCTCCGCGATCGCGCTCTTGGTCTGATCGGAGCCGTACTGCGGATTCGGATCGATGATGTCGTTCCAGGTGTAGCTGTTGTGCATCGTCACCTCATAGGTGCCGTCACCCCGCGGCTTGACCGTCGAGTTCGGCAGGAAGGTGAAATCGCCGACGGTCGAGTCGGTTCCGTGCAGATACTGGTAGCCGATGATCGCCTCGCCGTTCTCGATCTCGGCATGCAGGCTCTGCGGTGTGCCGGCCTGCGAGGGGTTGCCGTTGGCCAGATAGCCCTGCAGCGCGGCCTGCGCCGCTGTGGTCACCGGCTCCTCGAGCTGGCTGCGCAGCAACTGGTTGCTCATCATGTACTCCGACCACTCCGGATCGCTGTTGATGTACCAGTCCCCGCCGCCGGTCAGGTAGCGCTGCAGAATGGCGCGGCCCTGCGGGTCCGACGTGGTGTCCCAGATCTCGCGGCCGTCGATGTTCTGCGGCGCCGGACTGATCAGGGTCTCGCTCTCGGCGAGGCCGGCGAAGGCCTGCTCGATCGAGGTGGCGACCGCTGTCGCCGCCGTCCCGGCGTCGGTGAGGGCCTGCTTGACCGCGGTGGTGGAACTGTTCGCGTCGACCTGCAACGCGCCCGCGGCGACCGCGTAGGACGCGGCATCGGGAAGCTGCGCCAGCAGTGTCTGGTGGGTGCTGGTCGACAGGGAGACGGTGCCGTCGTCGGCGACCTGGTTGCCGTTGGCCTCGGCCGTGCGGACGGCCCGCTCCACCGCGGTACGGGCCGCGTCCAGCTCGGTCGCACCGGCGCCCGCGGCGGCGGCGCCGTCGGTGAGGGCGGTGATCAGCGTCTTCGTGGCGGTTCGTCGTGTCTCGTGGCCGGCCCGCATCGCGTCACCGGCGGCACCGCGCCAGAAATCGATGCTGCTGTCGACCGCGCGGTAGGCGCTGTCGTCGAAGGTGGTCAGCCCCCGTGCCTGGGCGGACCACCGCGTCGCCAGCGCGGTCAAGGTCGTTGTCTGCCAGGACAGCACCTGCGCGACCGTCAGGTCGGTGCTGCCTGGTGACGTGGTGGATGGTTCAGCCATGTCTCCCCGTTCCCCGAAGTACTTCCCTTCACCCGGCAGCATAAGGGCGTTCGGGGCAGGGTTTACAGCGAGACTGGGTAGACCGGTTCCTGGATTTCGGGCTTGATGCGGTTTTCGACGAAGATGCCGTGCCAGACCATGAAGACCAGGAGAGTCCAGAGGCGGCGGCTGTGGTCGGAGAGGCCGGCTTTGTGGTCGCGCAGCATCTGGCGGACGGCGGCCTTGTCGATGAGGTGGTCGGTCTGGGAGTCGGCGATCTGGGTCTCGGCCCAGTCGTAGAGTTCGGTGCCGCGCAGCCAGTGGCGCAGGGGGACGGGGAAGCCGAGCTTGGCGCGGTGGAGGACGTGGTCGGGGACGATGCCGTCCAGGGCCTGGCGCAGCGCGTACTTGGAGGTCTCCCTGGTGATCTTCTGGTCGTAGGGCAGGCCCTGGGCGACGCGCATGACCTCGTTGTCCAGGAACGGCACGCGCAGTTCCAGGGAGTTGGCCATGGTCATCTTGTCGGCCTTGACCAGGATGTCGCCGCGCAGCCAGGTGAACAGGTCCAGGTGCTGCATGCGGGCCACCGGGTCCCAGCCGGCGGACTGGGCGTAGAGGGGGGCGGTGACGTCCTGGTGGGTCCACTCGGGGCGGAAATCGCGCAGCACCGCGCGCAGCTGGGCGTCGTTGAAGCTGCGGGCATTGCCGTAGTAGCGGTCCTCGAGGGTGAGTGAACCACGCTGGAGCAGTGACTTGCCGCGCTTGCCGTCGGGAATGCGGTCGCCGAGTTTGCCGACGAGCTTGCGCAGCCCGGCGGGCAGATACTCGAAGGGCTTGAGCGACAACGGTTCCCGATAGATGGTGTAGCCGCCGAACAGTTCGTCGGCGCCCTCGCCGGAGAGCACCACCTTGACGTGCTTGCGGGCCTCCTTGGCCACGAAGTACAGCGGCACCAGCGCCGGGTCGGCGACCGGGTCGTCGAGGTACCAGACGATCTCGGGGATGGCGGCGGCGAACTCGGCGGGGGAGACCACCTTGACGATGTGGCGCGCGCCGATCAGCTCCGCGCTCTCGGCGGCCACATCGACCTCGGAGTAGCCCTCGCGCTCGAAACCGGTGGTGAAGGTGATGAGTTTCGGGTTGTGCCGCATGGCCAGCGCCGCGATGGCGGTGGAGTCGATGCCGCCGGACAGGAACGAGCCGACGGTGACATCGGCGCGCATGTGCTTGGCGACCGAGTCCTCGAGGGCGGCCGCGATCTCGGCGTACCGGGCCTGCTCGGCGCCCTCGGCGAACGGGCGCACCCGGAAGTCGGGACGGAAGTAGCGGGTGGTCTTCGGCTCCTGCCCGGCCTTCACCGTGGCGTAGGTGCCGGACTCCAGGCGGCGGATGTTCTTGTGCAGCGACTCGGGCTCGGGCACGTACTGCAGGACCGTGTAGTGCTCGAGCGCGCGCGGGTCCAGCTCGTCGGACACCTCGAGCGGGCTCAGCAGTTCGAGCACGCTCTTCTTCTCGCTGGCGAAGGCGGTCCCGCCGGGGCCGGTCGCGTAGAACAACGGCTTGATGCCGAAGGGGTCGCGCGCCAGGAACAGCTCCTGGGTCTCGGTGTCCCAGATCGCGAAGGCGAACATGCCGCGCAGCTTGCGCACGGCCTCGGGACCCCAGAAGTGGAAGGCGGCCACAATGGCCTCGCCGTCACCGTCGGTGGCGAAGATCTTGCCGTCGGCGAACTCGGCGCCGTGCTCGGCGGCCAGCTGTTCGCGCAGCTCCAGGTAGTTGTAGATCTCGCCGTTGAACGTCATCGCGTAGCGCTGCGGGTTCTCCGCCGGGCCCCAGCGCAGCGGCTGGTGCGAGTGCTCGATATCGATGATCGAGAGGCGGTTGAAGCCGAAGATCATGTGCTCGTCGTGCCAGGTCCCCTTCTCATCCGGGCCGCGGTGGCGCTGGCAGTGCAGGGCGTCGTACACCTGATCGACCACCTCGGTCGTCGCCGTATCAGCTGTCAGGAATCCGAGCAGTCCGCACACGGTGTCGGCAACCTTCTCTCGTTCGATGATGGGGTGGCCACTGGCGGACCGAAACGCTGTGTCCGAGTATGCCGCACCGGGCACCGACACGCCGCCTTCACCCGGTCGCGGGGACTGGACGCGCCACCGGCGGCGGCCAAACCGCAGGTCGGGATGATCATGGTGGTCACGGCGGAGTGTCGAAACCGACCCCGCGACAAGAGAGTGCCCGCTTTGGTCTACGCTGCGTAGTACTCAGGTCCTTCTCAGGTGTGCAGGCATCACAGCAGCAATACTCGAGGGCGGCCTGAAACTGCTTTGAAGACGCGTCGGCGCGGGCGAATCGCGGCCTGTGACGACGCGATGTGTCGGAATGTGTGGCGACCAGGAAGGCGTGAGCGTGGCGCACAAGGCGAGCGAAGAGATCGGGGCTCGACCCGTTCGGGGTCGGCAGGGCCGTATCCTTCGGCGGGCCGGGCTGGCGGTGTCCTTGGGGATCACTGCCGTCCTCGTCTCGGGCTGCTCGATCGACAATGTTTGGCTGCGGTTCGGCTGGCCCTCGGGCATCACGCCGCAGGCCACCCGCATGCGGGAGCTGTGGACCTGGTCGGTCCTGGCCGCGCTCGCCATGGGCGTGCTGGTCTGGGGCCTGACCTTCTGGACCGTCATCATGCACCGCAAGCGCAAGGACTCCCCGGAGTTCCCGCGCCAGACGGGCTACAACGTGTCGATGGAACTGACCTACACCGCGATCCCGTTCGTGATCATCGCGGTGCTGTTCTACTTCACCGTTGTCGTGCAGAACTACGTGCACGAGAAGACCGACAATCCGGATGTCACCGTCGACGTGACCGCCTTCCAGTGGAACTGGAAGTTCGGCTACCGCAACATCAACAATGTCGGCGGGCTGACCTGGAACGGCATCGACACCGAGCGTGAGCTGGCGAACGAAGAGCAGCTGGCGCAGTACGAGGAGCGCACCAACGAAGAGGGTCACCCGCAGCCGGGCCCGGTGCACGGCAAGCCGGCCAACGACATCCTCTCGTACCTGCACTACGACAAGGTCGAGACCATCGGCTCCAGCACCGAGATCCCGGTCCTGGTGCTGCCGACCGGCAAGCGCATCGAGTTCCAGCTCGCCGCCGCCGACGTGATCCACGCCTTCTGGGTGCCGGAGTTCATGTTCAAGCGCGACGTGATGCCGAACCCGAAGGAAAACCAGTCCGACAACGTCTTCCAGATCTCCGAGATCGAGAAGGAAGGCGCGTTCGTCGGCCGCTGCGCCGAGATGTGCGGCACCTACCACTCGATGATGAACTTCGAGGTCCGCGCGGTCTCGCCGGAGAAGTACGCCAAGTACATGCAGGCGCGCATCGACGGCATGACCAACGGTGAGGCCCTCGAGTCGATCGGCGAGTCGCCGGTGGCCACCTCCACGTACCCCTTCAACACCAAGCGTGATATCAAGAGCGCTTCGGTGAACGAGAGCAAGTGAGGATTCTGATATGAGGATCGAAGCGCGGATCTTCGAACTGCTCACGGCGTTCTTCATCCTGGTGGGCATCGTCTACGGTTTCTTCACCGCGCAGTCGCGTACCGGCATCGAATGGGCCGGTACCACCGCGATCGTGCTGACCGCGGGCCTGTCGCTGATCATCGGCACCTACTTCCGTTTCGTAGCGCGCCGCATCGACCTGCGCCCCGAGGACTACGAAGAGGCCGAGATCGTCGACGGCGCCGGTGACCTGGGCTTCTTCTCGCCCGGCAGCTTCTGGCCCATCTCCCTGGCAGCAGCCGGTTCGGTCACCGCCCTGGGCCTGGCCTTCTTCCAGTACTGGCTGATCGCCCTGGGCGTAGCACTCGTCCTAGTCGCCGCAGCCGGCCTCGTCTTCGAGTACTACATCGGCGCAGAGAAGCACTGATTTTTTGGAGCGCTGGCGCGCTCGCTGCGCTCGCGAGGCCTCCTCGAGGTCGGCTTCCACGTGGTTGCGTCAGGATCTGAGGCGAAAGACCTAAGCAAAAGGCTCCACCGATTACGGTGGAGCCTTTTGTGTTGGTCTCTCTCCTCTAAACGCTGTAGCGCAGGGCCTGTTCCGAGCGGCAGATGTCATCGATCCGCGCGACGATCTCACGCAGCTGCTCCGAAGGCAGCGCAGAGGGCCGCAGCCGGCAGGTGAAAGTGATCAGCCCGTAGTCAGCAGGCGACAGCCCACGCGCGGCAGCTTCGGCACGCAGATAGGGCGACCGCACCCCATAGGTCATCGCGGAGATGACAGTGAAGCACCCCGACCGTTCCCGGTGCCCGGCGAACAGGTCGTGCAGCCCGTAGAAGACCGACCCGTAGTTGGCGAGCGGTGCGAACACCCCGACCCGGTAGGCGGGCCCGCGCTCGGAGGAATTGATGACAGTGTCGGCGAGATATTCCGCATCGCGCATCGTGAGCACCTTGGGCGCGAACATCAGCGCCCCCGCGGCCGCATTGCGCACCGGCATGCCCGCGCGCCCACCGGCAGCGGAGGCGATGGCGCCCAACGACTTCCGCGTGCGGGTACCGACCTCGCGCCGCGCCCGCAGACCGCGGGTCGGGGCGGTCGGGTACAGACTCGACCACTGCCCGAAGCGGACGGCACCGAGGTTCACCTGCCCCGCGCCGACCGGCCGCGTCACCTTGATCGCCGCGGTGTCGACCCAGCGGCCCACCTGCAGGGCGGCGCTGCCGGGGCTGGTGATCTCGGTGGTGGCGTGCTCGACGAAGGAGTCGAAGTCCAGGAACCGGTCAGCGTCGGTGGTCAGCCAGGTGTGGTCCTTGTCGACCTCGACCACGTCGAGGGTCAGCGCGGTGATGATGCCCGCGCGGCCGCCCGCGCCGAGGATGCGGTGGAACCGCTCGGTGTGGTGGCCGCGTCCGCAGGTGCCGATCCGGCCGTCGGGGTCGACGTATTCGAGGTCGGCGATCTGGTCGATGAACATGCCGTAGCGGTGCGAGGCGGTGCTGACGCCGCCGACCGAGGCGAACCCGCCCGCGGTGATATCGCGGTGATCGCCCACCACGGGCAGGCCGAGTCCGTGTGCGCCGAGGCGGCGGTCGATCTCGGAGAGTTTCGCGCCGGCCTGCACCCGGACGGTGCGTCTGCCCAGGTTGATGTCGAGGACCGAGTTCATCTTCCGCAGCGACAGCACACCGCGCTGATCGGTCAAGCCGTAGGACTCTTCGGTCTGCTCGCCGCCACGAACCGTCAGCCGTTCCGAACGATCACGCGAATCACGCACAGTGCGAACGACATCCGCGGTGTCGGTGGGGAGATATTCTTCGGAGATGACGGAATGCGGCGTGCCCATGACCGCATAGCTAACCACAGCTCGGGCATTCTTGCGCAGGGTACTTCGCACCTATTTCTCCGCGCGCGTGAGCTGCTTGCTGAACAGCACTTTTCCGGTCGCGTCGCACAGATTCACGGTCAGCGCGGCCGAGCGTCCGTCGATGCGGACCTCGCCGAAATGCTGGTACTGCGCGTCGAGTGGTGAGGTGTTGGCCGTCGGCGGCGCGTGCACGAAGACCGCTTCGGGGCCGAAGGTGGGGTCGAGATCGTTGGGGCCGAAGGCGCCCGCGTTGAGCGGACCGGAGACGAACTCCCAGAACTCGTCGAAATCGGTGAAGTCGGCGCGGGCCGGGGAGTAGTGGTGCGCTGCGGTGTAGTGCACGTCGGCGGTGAGCCAGACGACATCGCGCACCCCGTTCGCCTTGATCGCCGAGAGCACCTGGGCGATCTCGGTTTCGCGGCCGGTGGGTGCGCCGGGAGCGGCGTTGGCGGGGCCCTCGAAGGCGGTTTTGCCGTCGGGCACGATCAGGCCCAGCGGCAGGTCGGCGGCGACGATCTTCCAGGTCGCGGTCGAGTCCCGCAGGCCGTCGATGAGCCATTTGGTCTGCGCTGGACCGAAAACGCTGCCGAGGGCGGCGGTGTTGGCGCCGTTGGCGTCCTTGTAGGTGCGCATGTCGAGGACGAACACGTCCAGCAGCGGGCCGTAGGCGATCTTGCGGTAGAGGCGCCCGTCGACGGCTTCCTTCGGCTCCAGCGGCATCCATTCGTGGAAGGCCTGCCAGGAGCGGGTGGCGAGGGTGTCCATATTGCGTTCGGTGTAGCCCTTGTCGGCGGCGACGGTGCCGCCGGGGTACCAGTTGTTGGTGGTCTCGTGGTCGTCCCACTGGACCACCTGGGCGACGGCCGCGTTGAAGCGGCGGTAGTTGTCGTCGGTGAGGTTGTAGGCGTAGTTGCCGCGGAACTGGTCGAGGGTCTCGGCGGGGGCGTTCTTGGCTTCGGCGGTGAGGTTGCGCCAGATCCGGCCGTCGGGCAGGGTCACCGACTCCTGCAGCGCGTTGTCGGCGTAGATGCTGTCACCGGAGTGCAGGAACAGGTGCGGGTCGCGGGCGGCCATCGCCGCGAAGACCTGCATGCCGCCCAGGTCGGGGTTGATGCCGTAGCCCTGGCCCGCCACGTCGCCGGACCACAGCAGGGAGAGGTCGGCGGGCGTGGCCGGGGCGGTGCGGAAGACGCCGGTGAGGGTCTCCGAGCTCGCGCCGTCCTCGCCCTCGAGACGCACGCGGTAGTGCACGAGCTGACCGGCGGGCAGCCCGTTGACGCGCACCCGGCCGGTGCCGTCGGTGGCCGGGGTGAGCAGGGGGCCGGTGAAACGTTTGACGTCGCTGAACTTCTCGGTCGCCGCGGTCTCCACGATCAGGGTGGCGGGCCGGTCCGACCGCGCCCAGATCAGCGCGCCGTCGCTGCGCGGATCGCCGACGGCGATGCCGTGGGTCAGCGTCGGCCGGGCACGGACCAGACCGGGGCCGCACGCCGCGACAGCGGGAGCGGCGACCATGCCGAGGGCGGTGGCGCGCAACAGCGCGCGCCGGGACATCGTGAAATCCGGACCAGCCATGCGTTCGACGGTGCATCGCCGGTCGGAACACCGGGACGCGGCTGTGGCAACGACACATGAACGCCAGTCGTACGCCTCGAACCGGCGTCACAGACCTGCCGCGGCGGCGGTCTCCGGGTACCAGCGGGTGCATTCGTCGCGCAGCGGGACCTCGGTGCGCAATTGGCACAGCACGGCGAGGCCGCCGAGGAACGAGCGCAGGATGGGGGTGTGGTCCGGGGGCATGGTCAACTGGCGCAGCACGTTCGACAGGCGCAGATCGGTGGCCACCCTGACCTGTTTGCGCAGCCAGTCCGCCGACAGCGAATAGGTGGGCGAGGTGAGGGCCTTGCGGACCGGGCGCAGGCGGGCCGAGACGGTGGTGATGTCGATGGTGCGGCCCGGCGCGACGAAACCGTGCCGGCGCATGGCGGCCTCGAGATCGGCGGGGGAGTCGGCGATCACGGCGGCGCCCACGTCACCGGCGACATCGAGGAACGCCGCGGGCCACGGAGTGCAGGCGCCGAAGTCGACCACGCCGAGCCTGCCGTCGGGCATACGCAGGAAGTTGCCGGGATGCGGGTCGCCGTAGACGTGCTGGGCGCGCGCGGGCGCGGAGAACAGGAAACGCAGGATCAGCACGCCGAGGCGGTCGAGCTCGTCGGGGGCACCGCGCAGGATCACCCGCGACAGCGGGGTCCCGTCGAGCCATTCGGTGACCAGCACATCGCCGCGCTGGGCGATCACCCGGCTCAGCACCACCTCCGGATCGTCGGCGTAGGCGGCGGCGAAGGCACGCTGGTTGGCCGCCTCGCGGGCGTAGTCGAGTTCACCGCGGATCTCCTCGCAGAGCGCCTCGATGACCGGGCGAGTATCCGCACCGGGCAGCAGCGCCGCGAACAACGGCGTGGCCCGGCGCAGGGCCTGCAGATCGGCCAGGACCGCGCGGCGGGCGCCGGGATACATCACCTTCACCGCCACCGGCGTCCCGTCGAACCAGACGGCCCGATGGACCTGCCCGACCGAGGCGGCCGCCGCCGCGCGATCGTCGAATTCCAGGAACAGCGCGCGCCAGTCGGCGCCCAGATGCCGCGCCAGCTCGGTGTGGACGGTGGCGGGCAGCATGGCGGGTGCCGAATCGTGCAGGCGGGCGAGGGCTTGCCGGTACGGTTCGGCCAGCGCCGGCGCCAGACCCAGTTCCAGCAGCCCGAGCAGCTGCCCGAGTTTGGCCACACAGCCCTTGAGCTCGCCGAGTACCTGGAAGAGGTGTTCGGCGGTGCGGGTCTGGATGTCGCGGTCGACCTCGGCGGGCGGGCGGCCCGCCACCTTCTTGCCGAAACCCGCGATCCGCCGGCCCGCGTAGGCGACCGGGACCGCGGCCAGCCGCGCGCTGCGCACGACCTGGCCGGTGGGTGGATTGCCGGTGCGCGGATCGGTTGCCGAGCGGGCGAACGGCAGCACCCGGCCCTCATGATCGCGACCGGCCATGTCCACCTCACTGTCGTGCCGACACCGGTCACCTGTGCGAGGCGCCCACCCGTCGGCGTCGTGCTTTGTGCAGGCTACCAACCGGGTGGGCGGCGCGTGGCGGGTCCGCGACGGTGGATCAGCCCAGTGCGCCCATTCCCTGCAGAGTGCGATGGATCTCGGTGGTCCAGTCCCGCTGACCCGCGTGGGCGTGCTCGACCCGGAAGATGCCGATGCCGTCGCGGTCCTCACGGAACCAGCCGCCCTCGATATCGGCTTCCAGCACCACGTGCAGGCCGTGCTCGTCGGCCACGAAGGTGAGTTCGAGCTGGTTGACCCGGGGGAAATGCGGCGAGCGGCCGAATTCGATCTCCTGATAGAACGGCAGCCGCTGCGGCAGCCCGCGAATGCCGCCCGCCTCGACATCGGTGCGCAGCAACGGAAAACCCATGCGCCGCACGGCATCCAGGACCACGTGCTGGGCGGGCAGGGCGCCGATCCCGATCGGATCGGTGTCGCAGCTGTCGAGGGCGCCGTGCAGGTCGACGACGGTGCGCACCGCGACCGCGGCACCGGGGAGGTGGTGGCCGTCGAAGAAGGTGATCGGGGTTTCCAGCGGAGCCGGTGCGGTGAACCGGAATTCGACGACCTGCCCGGCCGGCAGGGTGAACGGCCCGGTGACACCGACGCGGCCGAACGGCTGATCGGCGATGTGCTCCTCGCCGTCGCCGTACTCACGCTCGACGCGGGTGATGAATTCGACCGCCACCTGCCCGACGGACTGATCCACGCGCCCGCCGCGCAACCGGATCACGCCCTCGACGATTCCGCCGGGCTGCACACCGGGAGTGAACAATTGGGTGTCGACCTCGGCGCCGCCGACACCCGCCGCGGCCAGTAACTGCTTGAACATGCCGAGCAGTCTGGCCCATCCGGCTTAACGTTCGCTTGTCAGCTCGCGGCGGTGTCGGGGATGCGGGTGGCCTCGAGCTGACGGTCGGTGGGGGCGACGCCCTTCTTGAGGCTGTGCGCGTACACGTCGACGTATTCCTGGCCGGTGAGGCGCATCAGTTCGTACATCACCTCGTCGGTGACGGCCCGCTCGACGAAACGGTTGCCGCTCATGCCCTCGTAGCGCGAGAAGTCCAGGGGGGCACCGAACTTCAGGGTGACCTGCTGGCGGCGCCACTTGAACGGTCCGGGCGGGCTCACCTTGTCGGTGCCGATGACCGCGACCGGGATGACCGGGACACCGGTCTCCAGCGCCAGGCGCGCCATGCCGGTCTTGCCCTTGTACAGGCGGCCGTCGGGCGAACGGGTGCCCTCCGGGTAGAGGCCGACCAGGCGGCCCTCGTCGAGCAGCTTGCGGGCCGCGTTGAGCGCGTCCTCGGCGGCCGAGGCGCCGCTGCGGTCGATCGGGAACTGGCCGGTGCCGCTGAAGAAGAACTTCTGCAGACGGCCCTTGACACCGGGGGTGTTGAAGTACTCCGCCTTGGCGAGGTAGTTGATCCGGCGCGGGCTCAGCAGCGGGGCGAACAGCCAGTCGGCGAAGGAGAGGTGATTGCCCGCCATGATCGCCGGACCGTCGGTGGGGATGTTCTCGACGCCCTCCACGACCGGCCGGTTGTACAGGTGCATGAACGGTCCCGGGAAGATGAACTTGAGCAGCCAGTAGAACATGGCATCCTTTCCTCGGGACCGGAATTGTGGTGTGCACCCTCGTCGGGAAACGACTTTACCGCTGGTCGAAGGTCACAACCAACCCAGGACGGTAGCCGTGCGGCATGGGTGTGACGGTCATCTCCCGCTGGTCCCCGCGACCGGCGCGCCGACCGCCGCTCTGGCCAGTTCGGCCGCGCCGATCATGCCGGCGGCCTCCCCGAGCTGGGTGGTGCGCAGCCGGGCCAGCGGCCGGTGCCCGGCGCCGGTGACCGCGTTCGCGTAGTGTTCGCGCGCCTCGTCCAGGAACAGCGGCGCCGAACTGCTCACCCCGCCTGCGATCACCACCAGGTCCGGGTCGAAGATGTCGCTGACGAAGGCCAGGCCGAGGCCGAGCCAGCGGGCGAAGTCGGCCATCACCCGCACCGCCAGCGCGTCGCCGTCCTGGGCGGCGCCGGCCACCCGGCGGCCGGTGAGCGAGCCGGGATCGCGGATCACGTCGCGGGCCAGCACCGAGCGCACCGGGTCGGTGGCCAGCAGTTCGATCGCGGTGTCGGCCAGCGCAGTACCGCTGCAGTAGCGCTCCCAGCAGCCGCGTTTGCCGCACGGACAGGCCCGGCCCTCGGGCACCACCTGCAGGTGACCCAGTTCGGGGGCGATGCCGTAGCTGCCGCGGTAGAGCTTGCCGTCGATGAGCAGGGCGGCGCCGATCCCGGTGCCGATCGCGATCAGCACCACGGTGTGCCCGCCCGCCGCCGCGCCGAAGCGGTACTCGGCCCAGCCCGCGGCGTTCGCGTCGTGTTCGAGCAGCACCGGCAGGCCGAGGCGGGCGGTGAGCCGTTGCGCGACGGGAGCGTCCTGCCAGGGCAGATGCGGGGCGAAGCGGACCGTGGAGCGATCCTCGGAGATGAATCCGGCGACGGCGAGCCCGACCGCGGCGACGGGATGGCGGCGGGCCAGCTCGCGCACGGCGCGGTCGATGGCGTCCTCGAGCGCGCGGGCCGCGTGCGGGGTCGGCGCCTGCACGGTGTCGAGCACCTCGCCCTCGGCGTCGACCACCGAGGCGCGGATATTCGTGCCGCCCACATCGATGCCGACGGTGAGCAGGTGTCGAGGGTCGATCCGCCCGGTCATCCCCGGATCGTCACCGGGATGTCGACATAGTCCGTGCGGCGGGTGCGCCGGCGTGTGTCCTCGCGTGCGGCGGTGCCGAAATCTGTTGTGCCGGCAGCATTGTCGGTGGGTCCGGTCGAGGGGGAGACCGGGGGGACGGGTGGGGTGCGGGTGGGGGCGCCCTGCTGACGTGCGCCCGGGTACTCGTCGACGCGACGGGGACGCGGGGTCCGGTCGGGGTCCCGGCGGGCACTGCCCCAGCGCGGACGCGCTCGGTCGGTGGACGATTGCGCCGCAGCTGCTTCCGTCCGCCCCGCACCGGTATCCGCGGTGGTGTCGGGACCGGCACCGGCGGTATCGGTCGTGCGGCGATCGGCTGCCGGATTCGGGTGGCCCGCGGCGTGCTCAAACCATTCCGGTGGCAGCAGCGGGTCGACGGGGACGCCGGCGAGGGCTTCGCGCAGCACGGTCACCATGGCGGTGCCGTGGTCGGCGAGGGCGGCCACGACATCGTGGTGGTCGCCGCGGACCAGGGCGGCCGCGGCACAGACCGGGCACCAGGCGCAGCCGCCGAGGTCGGCCTGGCCGTCGGCGGCGGTGCGGCGCAGCACCGGTTCGACCCGGGCCAGCAGCACTTCGGCGAGCAGCCGCAGCTCCTCGGTGAACTCGGCGAAGCCGTCGGGGTGATCACTCATCTGCGGTGGCCTTCGGGTAGTTCGGATCGGCGGGCCACACCTGCGGGTCGGGCCGGAAGCGGACCACCAGATGACCGTTGTCGAGCTCGGCGCCCGCCACCGTGCAGCGTTGCAGCACCGGCGCGAGGCGTACGCGCGTGCGCACCCCGTCGGCTCCCACGATCAGATCGTCCTCCACTCGGCCCAGCCGCAAGGTGCCGGGATCGACCACCGGCAGCCGCATCCGCATCGCGTACACGGAGTCGACACCGGAGCCGGACTCCCATCGAACCATCGGTTCGCCGGAATCCGTGCTTCGCGCGTGCGGACCAGCCAGCGTGTCGACACCGTAGGAGAACGCCGAGAGTGCGGAAGTTCCCACCGGTTCCGCGCCGGCGTGCTGGGCGATCAGGATCGGCACGTCGGTGAGCTGCTCGTGCAGCCGGGCCACCACCTCCAACTGCTCGGCGCGCCGGTTGAGATACCAGTGCACGGCCGGGTGGGCGTGCTCACCGGGCGGCGGCACCGGCGCCAGCACCTTGTTGACCACCACCGCGTCCAGGCGCAGGCCAAGCAACGCGGCCGCCGACCGGACCCGCCTGGCCTCGGCCACGGCGACCTGTTCGGGGCCGGTGATCAGCCGGGCGGTGGTGCGGGTGCGGTCGGCGAGCAGGTCGCGCACCTGCGTCACCGCCTTGACGACGCGCTCGACGGTGGCCGCCAGCACGGCCTTGCGCAGATCGGTGCCGATCGCGCTCATCGTGCGCTGATGTTTCGGCCAGATCCGCTCCAGATAGCCGAGCAGGGTGTCGGGCGCGGTGACGATGCGCAGCATGTCGGCCGAGGGCGGACAGTCCACCACGACGACATCCCAGTCGTCCTCCTCGGTGAACTGGGCGATCTCGACCAGCATGAGCAGTTCCTGCACGCCGGGCAGTCCGGTGAGCTCGGCGGGATCCAGCGCGGCCAGGTCGATGCCGTGGTCGTGCGGGCCGCCCTGGGCGAGCATGTGCACCACATCGCGGAAACGGTCCTCGAGCAGGGCGAGGGAATCGATCTCGATCACCTCGAGCCCCGGCGCCACCCGGGTGACGCCGGCGACCGTGCCCGGATCGTGCGGAAACCGGAAACCGAGGGCGTCGCCGAGGGAATGGGCCTGGTCGAGCGAGGCGATCAGCACCCGCTGACCCGCCCGCGCGTAGCTCATCCCGCTCGCGCAGGCCAGCGTCGTCTTGCCGACGCCGCCCTTGCCGACGAACAGCTCGACGCGGGTACCACCCGGGCCGCTCAGCCCTCGACTCGCTTCTTCAGTTCCTTCAGCGCGGTGTCGGTGATGACCTTCTCGGCCTTGCGTTTGAACATGCCGATCATCGGGATGTTCAGGTCGACGGTGAGTTCGTAGACGACCTCGGTGCTGCCGTCGGGCCGCTCGCGCAGCTCGTAGCTGCCGTCCTGGGCCTTCTGCAGGTCACCCTCGCGCAGCTGCCAGCTCACCGCGCGGCCGTCGGCGCGCCAGGTGTAGGTCAGCACGTAGGTGTCCTTGACGACGCCGGCGTCGAGCACGAACCGGGCGGTCACCGCCCGGCCGGTGGCATCGCGATCGAGCACCTCGACCGACTGCGCGGCCGCCACCCACTCCGGGTAGGACTCCAGATCGGCGATGACGGCCATCACCTGTGGAGACGGCGCTTGGATGACGATCGATCTCTGGGTCCGGTCGGCCACGGACAACAGTTCCTTTCGTGCGTGGTGCCTGCGGCGGGGTCAGGACGCCGTGACGTGCGCGGGCGCGACACCCGCCCGACGACCGGCCTCGAGCCGTGCCTTCAGTTCGAACGACATGTCCTTGCCCGCCACCCGGCGGGCCCGGTTCGCGGCGACGAGGGCGCGCGGGGCCAGCGGTTTCGCGGGTTCGGCGTGCAGGAAGTAGTGCAGGATCGCGCCGTCGGGGACGGCTTCGAGCCACACCTCCATGGTGCCGGTCAGCCCGCCTGCCACGGTCCAGCGGATGCCCTTGTCGCCGCGGTCCTCGCGCACGTCGAGGCGCAGGTCGGGCCACCAGCGGCGCCAGTTGTTCGCGGCACTCAGCACGTCGGCGATCGCGGCGGGCGGCGCGGCGAGAAAGGTCTGATCTGCGACCTGGATACTGCTCACCTCGCTGAGCGTAGTGGACGCCACACCGGCGCAGGCCGGGGTGTCACCGCAGCAGCTCCCGCAGCCGGGCGCCGTGGCGGTCCCAGTGCCAGTTCCGCTCCACCCAGGCGCGCCCCGCCGCGCCCATCTCGGCCGCCCGGTCCCGGTCGGTGAGCAGCTCGACCAGGGCCTCGGTGATCTGCGGAACCGACCGGCCCGCGACCACGGTGCCGGTCTCGCCCTCCAGGACGGTCTCGGGGGCGCCGCCGGAATCACCGGCCACCACCGGCACGCCGGTCGCCGAGGCCTCCAGGAAGACGATGCCGAGGCCCTCGACGTCCAGGCCTGCGCCGCGGGTGCGGCACGGCATCGCGAACACGTCGGCGAGGGTGTGGTGGGCGGCCAGCTCGCCGGAGGGCACGCGACCGGTGAACACGACGCTGTCACCGACGCCGAGCGCGTCGGCCAGCGCGCGCAGCCGGGTCTCGTAGGGGCCGCCGCCCGCGATCACCAGCACCGCGCCGTCGACGCGTTCGCGGATCTCGGTCATCGCCACGATCAGCATGTCCTGGCCCTTGCGCGGGACCAGCCGCGACAGGCACAGCACGGTCGGCCGGTCACCCAGGCCGTAGCGGGCGCGCAGCTCGGCGCGAGCGGCCGGATCGGGCCGGAACTCGGCCGGGTCGACGCCGGGCGGCAGATGTTCGAGCGCGGCGCGCGGACCGAAGGCCGAGGCGAAGCGGCCGCGGGTGTACTTGCTGACGTAGGTGACCACGTCGGTGTGCTCGCCGATCGAGCGCAGCACCTGGCGCGAACCCGGCAGCATCGACCAGCCGACCTCGTGCCCGTGTGTGCTGGCGACGATGCGATCGGCGCCCGCGCGGCGCAGCACCGGCGCCATCACCGCCAGCGGGGCCGCGGCACCGAACCAGACGGTGTCGCACTCGTGCTCGCGCAGCAGCGCGCTCGCCCGCTTGACCACCGCGGGGGTCGGCAGCATGAGCGTCGTGGGGTGGCGAACCACCCGGAACTTCTGGGCGGCGTCGAACTTCTCGTGGCTGTCCCCGCGCCAGCGCGGCGCGTAGACGACCAGGTCCTCGGGCGGCAGCTGATGCGACAGTGCCTGCAGATACGACTGGATGCCGCCCGGCCGAGGCGGGAAATCGTTGGTAACCAGCAGCGTTCGGGCCATGAGTGACAACCTAACGGGTGAGCGTCGCGGACGGACTCATCGAGGGGGTGGTGACGGGGCAGTGGTCAGACGGTGTGGGCGCGCAACCAGGCCTGCCAGCCGCCGAGCAGTTCGGCGCGGGTGGTGCCGAACACGGCGGTGAAGGCGGCGTCCTGGGCGGCGGCGGATTGGGGGCCGGTCGCCAGGCGCTGGTAGAGCGCGGTGAGCCGGGCGTCGCCGTAGCGGTCGGCCAGGTAGGCGCAGGCGCTCCAGGCGGCCTCGTAGGCGTAGGGGGCGTCGGTGCCGGTGAACTCGGTGTCGGTGACCAGGTCGGTGGGCAGTGTGCCCGCGCGCAGCCGGGTGGTCAGCGTGGGCGCGATCTGGGAGAAGGTGCTGCCCTGCCCGCGCTGGGCGACGTACTCGGCGTAGCCCTCGAGCAGCCACAGCGGGGCGCCGTCGGTGGTGGCGGCCCTGGTCGCGACGTGGGTGAGTTCGTGACGCAGCAGCGTCGCCAGGCCCTCGTCGCCGACCCGGCGGCGCGCGTCGGGGTTGAACACGATGCGCTGATCGGTCGGCGTGGTGCCCGGCGGGTAGGAGCCGGTCAGCGAGACCGCGGCCACGTCGGCGGCGGCCGCGATCCCCGCCGATCTGGTCAGCGCGGTGAACTCGGTCGGGGTGCCCGCCACGACGATCGTCGGCGCGCGGTTCCAGTCACCGCCCCACACCGCGCTCACCGCGTCGATCGCCGGGGCGAGTTCCCGCTCGAGCACCGCGAGATCGGCGCGGTGCTCCGGGTGGGCGACCAGCAGCGCGTCGGGGGCGGACTCGACTGCGACCCGGCGCACCAGGATCGGGCCGTAGGGCTGCAGGTCGCGGCGCACCGGAGTCAGGCGCGGATCGTCGAGGCCCTCGGTGGTGCCGAGGACTTCGGCCTCGTCGCCGGCCAGTTGCAGCCCGCCGACATGCCGCGGCACCAGCACCAGGGCGACGCAGGCCCCGGTCAGCAGGGTGACCGAGGCGAGCGTGAGACAGAATTCGAGGCGGCCGTTGGCCGTGAGCCAGGAGCGCAGGCCCGCGGGCCGGCGAGACGGTTCGGTCACCGGCCGGCTCAGTATCGCCGGGCCGAGTGGTACGGGGTGGTGTCGATCGGGGCGACAGCGACGGGCACACCGAAGGTGGAGGCGTGCACCATCATTCCGTTGCCCGCGTAGATCCCGACGTGGGAGATGTCGGAGTAGAACAGCACCACGTCACCGGGCTGCAGCTCGTCCTTGGCCACGGGCGTACCGAAGTTCGCCTGCTGGGAACTGGTGCGCGGGACATCCTTGCCGACCTGCTTGAAGGCCCACTGCACGAGCCCGGAGCAGTCGAACTGGTCGGGGCCGGTGGCGCCCCACACGTACGGATCGCCGATCCGGGTGAGCGCGGCGGCCAGCGCGCTGGTGCCGCTGCCGGGAACCAGACCCTGCAGCAGCGAGTCCCGGTCGAAGCCGGGCGGGAAGGGTGAGCCGGCCAGGGTGGACTTGTCGCTCGCGGACAGCGCGCCCCAGGCCTCGACCACCTCGGTGGTCGCGGTGCTCAGCTCGCGGAGTTTGTTGCCGACGTCGGTGCGCACGGCCTCGGCGGCCTGGGTGGCGGTGTGCGCGGCGTCGGCGGCGGTGCGGGCGACGGTTTCGGCGCCGGTCGCCACGTCGACGGCCTTCTTGAACTCGCGCACCTGATCGGCGGTCTGCTGGGCGATCACGTCCAGCGTCGACATCTTGTCCAGCAGCTGCTGGGGCGAATTGCTCGACAGCACCGCGAACATGCGGTCGGTGCGCGCGCCGGTATAGGTGGCGATCGCGGTGCGATCGATCATCGGCTGGAACTTGCGCACTTCGGCGCGGGCGGCGTCGGCGACCGCGGTGGCCGCGGCGAGCTGGTCGTCGGCTGCCTGCTGCACCGTCAGTTTGGCGTCGAGATCGGTCTGGGCGTTGAGCGCGGCCTGGTTGAGCTGCTCGGCCTGCCGGGACAGCTCGATCATCCGGGCGATCGCGTCGGTGGCGGTGGTCGGCAGGGCGACCGGATCGGCGAGCGCTGGACCAGCGGAATAGGCGGCGCACACCAGGAACGTGCCGGTCAGGACTGCTGTGAAGCCACGCGCCACGCGCGAATTCCGGTGGTGTGCAGTCACAGTGCCCTGTGCCCCGTTCTGTTGTTGGGTCCCGTCTGACACGAAGGTCTCGATCAGGTTACGGAACCGCGTATGTCGTGTCCAGTAGGCCACGAAGGGGTCACAGTGCGCCCTTCCCCGCGAAAAGCGCACCGTGCCCGGCCGGTCAGAAGCGGCGAGCGCCCGCGAACGGCATCGAGGAGATCGGCGCCAGCTGCACCGGGGTGCCCGCGGTGGAGGCGTGCACGACATTGCCGTCGCCGGCGTAGAGGCCCGAGTGGCCGCCGCCGTAGAACGACACCATGTCGCCGGGCTGCAGGTCGTCGAAGGCGACCGGCATGCCGGCGCCGAGCTGGGCGCCGCTGGTGCGCGGCACCGAGACACCGGCCTGGGCGTAGGACCACTGGACCAGGCCCGAGCAGTCGAAGGCGTTCGGGCCCGCGGCGCCGTAGACGTAGGGGGAACCGATCTTGCTCATCGCCGCATCGAGGGCGATATCGGCGGCGGTGGCGCGCGGCGCGGTGAAGGCCTGCGGCACGGACGGGGTCTCGATGCCGGGGATACCCTGCGGCAGCGGGATCTCGTTGGGCACCTCGAAGGTGCCGATGCCGGGCACGGTCACGGGCGTCGCCGACGCGGGAGCGGCCGGCAGGAGGAACGCGCCGATGGTGGCAGCGCCGACGGCTCCGGCGGCAACGGCACGCTGCGCCTGACGCTTGACGGTGTTGGTCGCCATGATGCGGGTACTTCCAATCTGCCCCACGACGCCGGGTCCGTATGACGCGGCGGGCTTCATCGCGCTGCGGTCGTCGTCGACTGCGGCGGACTCCGTGAGGTCTCGAAAAGGTTACGAAGACATCACGGTGGTTTGTAAAGTCGGACATCGGTCCGAAAGGCAATTCGGGGGATCTGCCCGTACTTTGTGTGCGAGCTGCATCACACCAATCACGAAACGATAACTCCAGGTCGGGTGCGCGGGGTTTCCGGTGTCGCGCCGGGCGCGTCGCGAAGGGCTTGTTCGCGGCCTATTGGTCTACCCCTAGGGGTGAATCTCCAGGTCGCTTCCGCGCGTCGGCGGTTGAGTAGGTCAATTGCCCAGTCTCGCCCCCGCCGGGCGCGCCGGGTGTTCCGGCGGTCGACGATCGGTAATCGGTCTTACCCAATGAAATTCGGTTCGGTCATGTGACGTTCGGCAAACTGTGAGCCCGGTCTCATTCATCTCTGCTCGGGGTCATTTTGTTCGCCTCGGAACGAACGTCTCGCGCCGAATTACCGCCAGCGAGCGTCGCGACCGTCCGGCCGATCAGGTCCCGATGGGTGGGACCCGAGGTTTCCGGTCCCGCGAAACCCGGTGCGGCGCCCGGGAAGCGGTGCCGAACTCCGCGGACACCCGTTCCGGGGCGAAGTTGTCGGACCTTCGTCCTACGCTGCCGATCGTGCCCGAGCCCGTACTCCCAGCTGCTGCCCGACAGCTGGCCTTCGACGAACTCGATACGCCGCTCTACGACACCACGTTCGTCGTCGTCGACCTGGAGACGACCGGGACCAGCCCGGAGGGGGACTCGATCACCGAGATCGGGGCGGTGAAGGTGCGCGGGGGAGAAGTGCTGGGGGAGTTCGCGACGCTGGTGGATCCGGGGTTCGCGATTCCGCCGGCGATCGTGCAGATCACCGGGATCACCACCGCCATGGTGTACGGGGCGCCGCGGATCGAGGCCGTGCTGCCCGGGTTCCTCGAATTCGCGCAGGGTGCGGTGCTGGTGGCGCACAATGCCCGCTTCGACACCGCGTTCCTCAAAGCCGCCGCGGCCCGCCAGGACCTCGAGTGGCCGAATCCGCAGGTGCTGTGCACGGTCAAACTGGCCCGGCGGGTACTCACCAGGGACGAGGCGCCCTCGGCGCGGCTCGGGGTGCTCGCCCGGATCCTGGGCGCGTCGACCACCCCGACGCACCGCGCCCTCGACGACGCCCGCGCCACCGTCGACGTGCTGCACGCGCTGATCGCCCGGGTCGGCAATCAGGGCGTGCACAGCCTGACCGAGCTGCTCGACTACCTGCCCGGCGTCACCGGCACCCAGCGCGCCAAACGCACCTTCGCCGGTGACCTGCCCGCCGCGCCCGGGGTGTATCTGTTCCGTGGACCGTCCGACGAAGTCCTCTATATAGGGACCGCCGTCAACCTGCGCCGCCGCGTGCGCACCTACTTCACCGGTTCGGAGACCCGCGGCCGGATGAAAGAGATGGTGGCACTGGCGAATCGGGTCGACCATGTGGTGTGCGCGCACGGCCTCGAAGCCGGGGTCCGCGAGCTGCGGCTGCTCGCCGCGCACGCACCGCCCTACAACCGGCGCTCGAAGTTTCCCCGGCGCGGCTGGTGGCTCACCCTCAGCGACGAACCGTTCCCCCGGCTGGTGGCGGTCCGCACGCCGACCCGAACCGCGGTTGGTCCGTTCGGATCCCGGACCGACGCCGTCGACGTGGCCGCCACGATCGCCGAGTTCGCCGGACTGCGGACCTGCACCACCCGCCTCACCCGCGCGGCCCGGCACACCTGCCCGCCCGCGGTCGTCGGCGGTTGCCCGGCCGCCCGCCCCGGGTCCGACCTGGACGCCACCGGCTACGCCCCGGCCGTGGACGCGGTGCGCGACCTGCTCACCGGCCGCTCCGACACGCTGCTGCGCGCCATGCTCGACCGCATCGAAACCTACTGCGCTGCCGAACATTTCGAGGCCGCCGCCCGCCTGCGCGACCGCACCGCCGCCGTCGTCACCACGGTGCGCCGCACCCAGCGCCTCACCGCCCTGGCCCGCCTCGCCGAACTGACCGTCGCCCTGCCCGACGGCGCGGGCGGCTGGGAGTTCTCGGTGATCCGCTACGGCCGCCTGGCCGCCGCGGGCACCGCCCGGCGCGGCACCCCACCGATGGCGGTCGTCGACCAGCTCCTCGCGTCCGCCGAAACCGTCCTCCCCGACCTGGGCGGCGCCACGGCCGCCGACCTCCCCTCGGCGCCGCCATACGCCGGTCTCGGCGACTGCGGAACCCCGCCGGAGGACGACATCCCACCGTTGCGTGGCGCGCCGCCCGAGGAACTCGGTGTCATCGCCCGCTGGCTGGCCAAGCCCGGCGCCCGCATCGTCCACACCAGCGAGGGCTACCGCGAACCCTTGCACGGCGCTGCGCGCTGGGCCGCCTGGGCACAGCGGGCGAGGACGGCGGCCACGGCACGCACCGAGGCCGAGGAATACCTCGCCGAGCGCTGAGCACGCGGTGGGCCGAGAGCAGGTACCGCGCGGTGCGCCGACGGGCGATCCGGGATCATGGATGCGACGCCACGGGAGCGTGGCTGCGCGATGGACGAAAGGGCTGACGGCCGATGTTTGTGAAGGTGTGTGGGCTGACCACCGAGGAACAGATCGACTGGGCGGTCGAGCTCGGGTATTCCGCGATCGGGGTCATGGTCACGGCCAAGAGCAAGCGGTATCGCACGCCGGAGCGGGCGCGGGCGCTGGCGGCGTACGCGCGCGGGCGGATCAGCACCTTCGCCGTGGCGCTGGAACAGCACGAGGTCGCCGAGGTGGCCGACGCGTTCGATGTCGTGCAGCTGTACCAGTGGGCTGATCTGCCGAACCTGGCGTTCTGCTCGTCGAACCCGCCGGAGCCGGGGCAGACCAGCGAATACTTCTTCTACGACGCCAGCGCGGGCTCGGGGGTCTTCGAGGAGTTCCCCGAGTGGGTGCGCGCGCTACCGGGCAAGGTCGTGCTGGCCGGCGGGCTCGACGCGGACAATGTCGCCGACACCATCGCCAGGCACCGGCCGTTCGGCGTCGATGTGTCCAGTTCGGTGGAAACGGCGCCCGGGATCAAGAGCTACGAGCTGATGCGCCGGTTCAAAGGGGCCACCGAACGCCCGAAGTTCTAGGCGTACCTCCGCATCCGCTCCGGCCATGCGCGAGGGATAGGCCATGCGCGAGGGATAGCGGAGCGCGGTCGCCCCTGTGCTCATTAGGCTGATCCCATGATTACCGCGATCGTGCTGATCCAGGCCGAGAACTCTCGCATCCCCGAGACCGCGCAGGCCCTCGCCGACACCGCCGGAGTCGCCGAGGTGTACTCCTGCGCGGGCGATGTGGACCTGATCGCGATCGTGCGGGTGCGCGATCACGAACGCATCGCCGAAGTGGTCACCGGCGGCATCGACAAGGTGCCCGGCGTGGTCCGCACCACCACCCACATCGCCTTCAAGTCCTACTCCAGCGCCGACGTGGAAGCCGGATTCTCGCTGGGGGAGTGAGGCTTTCGTGCGCTCAGGCCTCGTCGAGGGCCTGGGTCAGCTCGGCCCAGCTCTGCAGCAGCTTCGCCGCCGCGCCGCTGTCCACCGCGGCGGCGGCGCGCGCGATACCCGCGGTCAGCGCGGCGTCCAGATCCAGATCGGCATCGCCGACCCCGCGCGAGAGGTCGTAGGCCACGATCGCCGCGGCCGAGTTCAGCAGCACCGCGTCGCGCACCGCGCCGGGCGCCCCGGCGAACACCTCCCGCGCGATCTTCGCGTTGTCCTGGGCGTCACCGCCGCGCAGCGCGTCCAGATCGACGCGGGGGATACCCAAGGTGGTCGGGTCGAGCACGGTCTGCCGGATGCGTCCCCCGCTGACGATCCACACATCGGTGCTGTCGGAAGTGGTGATCTCGTCGAGGCCGTCGCGGCCACGCACCACCAGCGCGCTGGCGGCCCGTTCCGCGAAGACGCCCGCGATCACCGGCGCCAGGTCGGCGAACGCGCAGCCGATCAGGCCCGCGCGCGGCTGCGCCGGGTTGGTGAGCGGGCCGAGCACGTTGAACACGGTCGGGATGCCGATCTCCTTGCGCGCCGGACCGGCGAAACGCAGCCCCGAATGGAACAGCGGCGCGAAACAGAAACCGATCCCCGTCTCGCGCACCGAGCGCGCCACCGATTCGGGGCCCAGCGCCAGCTTCACGCCCAGTGCCTCGAGCACATCGGCGCCACCGGCCTTGGAGGAGGCGGCCCGGTTGCCGTGCTTGACCACCGGCACGCCACTGGCCGCCACCACCACCGAGGACATGGTAGAGATATTGACCGACCCGGACCGGTCGCCGCCGGTGCCGACGATGTCGACCGCGTCGCCGTCGACCTGGACCAGGCGCGCGTGCCCGAGCATGCCCGTCACCATGCCGCCCAGCTCGGTGGGGGTGGGGCCCTTGATCTTCATGGCCACGCCGAAGGCCGCGATCTGGGCCGGGGTGGCGTTGTCGGTGAAGATCTCGTCGATCACCCAGGTGGTGTCGTCCGCGGCCAGGTCGCCACCGTCGGCGAGGGTTCCGAGCACCTGGGGCCAGCTGCGCACGCTCATCTGCTCCGCATCTTTCGTTCGACGACACCGTCGCGCCACTCTGACCGGGCACGGTGGGGTAGCGCAACCGGGAATCGCGCCGGTGCCGAGTTTAAGGGGCGGGCCGCGGCGGCTGCAGTGCGTCCCAGCCGTCGGCGACACCGTCGTGGCGCTGGGCCAGCCCGGCCATCCGCGAGCGCTCCTGCGAACAGCTCAGCGGGTCGAGCACCTGGACGCGCTGCAGGACGACCGGCACCAGGCCGTCGACGGCCTCGGCGGACGTCCCGGCCCGCCGGTACCCGTCGTAGCCGGCGATCTCGCAGGCCGCGTCGAGCTGCTCGGCGGGCAGACGCAGGTGATGGCGCAGCACCGCCTCGGCCTCCCGATCGAGCTCGGTGGCGCGATCCAGCGCGGTCGACGCCGATTCGACGTCGTCGAAACTGGACGCGACCACTATCAGATCGGCCCGTGCCGGGTCGAGCGCCTCGGCGTGCCCGCCGAACAACCGCCGCCACATCCGCACCACGACCATGCCCGCCTCCTCTTCTCAGGTTGTCCACACACAACGCTGTCACAATGGGTCGTCGCGGGACAGTCGCCAACACGCCGACGGCGGCCTCGGACCCACTCTGTACGTGGGTTTTCCGATTCCCGCGACAAACTTTCGTACCCGGGTACAGCTGTCGTACTACGAAGAGTCATACTTACCCCGTGACGACCGCAGTAGGCACCCCAGGATCGGCCATTACTCAGCGTGTGCATTCGCTGAACCGGCCCAACATGGTCAGCGTCGGAACCATCATCTGGCTGTCGAGCGAGCTGATGTTCTTCGCCGGCCTCTTCGCCATGTACTTCGTTGCGCGCGCGCAGGCGCACGGCAACTGGCCCCCGGAGCCGACCGAGCTGAACCTCGGCCTGGCCGTTCCGGTGACGGCCGTGCTGGTCGCATCGTCGTTCACGTGCCAGATGGGTGTGTTCGCCGCCGAGAAGGGCGACGTGTTCGGCCTCCGTCGCTGGTACATGATCACCCTGCTGATGGGCGCGTTCTTCGTCGCCGGCCAGGGTTACGAGTACTACCACCTGGTGCACGAGGGCACCACGATCGCCGGTAGCTCCTACGGCTCGGTCTTCTACATCACCACCGGCTTCCACGGTCTGCACGTGATCGGCGGTCTGATCGCGTTCGTGTTCCTGCTGATCCGCACCACGCTGAGCAAGTTCACGCCCGCGCAGGCCACCGCCGCCATCGTGGTGTCCTACTACTGGCACTTCGTCGACATCGTGTGGATCGGGCTGTTCGCCACGATCTACTTCGTCCGCTAGCGCGCGGGCGCACAGCATTTGCAGAAGTCGGTTCCGTCTACTCCAAAGGGACACAGATGAGTTCATCTCCCCCGTCGGCCCCAGAGCCCGCTGGCCCCGGCACCGGTCAGGCCGCCAAGACGCGTAAGCAGCGTCGCGCCCGCCGTCGTATCGCGGGTGCGCTCGCGCTGATGGTCGGCTTGGTCGGAGCCGGCTTCCTGGCCACCGCGCTCACCCCCGAGCCGCAGGTCGCCACCGCGCACGAGGACCAGTCCGCGCTCATCCGCGAGGGCAACCAGCTCTACGACACCTCCTGCATCACCTGCCACGGCGCGAACCTGCAGGGTGTGCCGGACCGTGGCCCCAGCCTGATCGGTGTCGGCGAGGCCGCGGTCTACTTCCAGGTCTCCACCGGCCGCATGCCGATGGCGTCCAACAGTGCCCAGGCACCGCGCAAGCCGGAGAAGTTCGACGCGCATCAGACCGACGCGCTGGGCGCCTACGTGGCCGCCAACGGCGGTGGTCCCTCGGTGATCCGCGACGCGAACGGTGAGATCGCCCAGGAATCGCTGCGTGGCGACGACATCGCCCGCGGCTCGGAGCTGTTCCGCATGAACTGCGCCTCCTGCCACAACTTCACCGCCCGTGGTGGCGCGCTCTCCGGTGGCAAGTTCGCGCCGGCGCTGGCGGAGGCCAACGAGGCGCAGATCTACAACGCGATGGTGACCGGGCCGCAGAACATGCCCAAGTTCTCCGACCGGCAGCTCACGCCGGAGGAGAAGCGCGACATCGTCGCCTACGTCAAGAACGCGGCCGAAGAGAAGTCGCCCGGCGGCTGGGACCTGGGCGGTTTCGGCCCGGCGACCGAAGGCCTCGCCATCTGGGTCATCGGCATCACCGCCGTGGTCGGCGCCGCGATGTGGATCGGATCCCGATCATGAGTGGACAGGAGCGAAGCGACATGGGTCGCGAACCCACCGAGGACGAACTGGACGCGATGTCGCGTGACGAGCTCGTCGAGCTCGGCACCGCACGTGACGATGTCGAGGTCGTGTACCGCAACGAGCGGTGGCCCACGCCCGGCACCCGGGCCGAGAAGCGCGCCGAACGTGCCGTCACGTTCTGGTTCGCGATCTCCGGCCTCGCTGCCGCCGCGCTGATCGGTGTCTTCCTGTTCTGGCCCTGGGAATGGAAGGGCAACCGGCAGGACGGCCACCAGGCCTACGCGCTGTTCACCCCGCTGGTCGGCCTGACCTTCGGTATCTCGGTGCTGGTCATCGGTATCGCCGTGGTGCTGATCCGCAAGCGGTTCATCCCCGCCGAGATCTCCATCCAGCAGCGCCACGACGGCCCGTCCGACGAGGTCGAGCGCCGCACCCTGGCGGCCGAGCTGCAGGACGCGCTGGATTCCTCCACCCTGGGCCGCCGCAAGATGATGCTCGGTACCGCGGGCGCCGGTGTCGGCGTGCTCGGTATCGGCGCGCTGCTGGTGTTCGTCGGCGGCATGGTCAAGAACCCGTGGGCCAAGGGCGACAAGTCGCCGCTGTGGGTCTCGGGCTGGACCCCGGACTACCCGGGCGAGACCATCTACATCCGCCGCGACACCGGTCGCCCGCAGGATGTCGTGCTGGTGCGTCCGGAAGACCTGGACGCGGGCGCCATGGAGACCGTGTTCCCCTGGAAAGAGAAGTGGCGCGGCGACGAGCACGAGACGCTGCAGTCGCTGCGTGGCATCCGCAACGCGGTCATGCTGATCCGGCTGCGCACCGCCGACGCCGAGAAGGCGATCAAGCGTAAGGGCCAGGAGAGCTTCAACTTCGGCGACTACTTCGCCTACTCGAAGATCTGCACCCACCTCGGTTGCCCCACCTCGCTGTTCGAGCAGCAGACCAACCGGATCCTGTGCCCCTGCCACCAGTCGCAGTTCTCGGCGACCGAGTGGGGTAAGCCGGTCTTCGGTCCCGCTGCCCGGGCACTGCCGCAGCTGCCGATCACCGTCAACTCCGAGGGCTTCCTGGTCGCCAACGGCGACTTCATCGAGCCGCTCGGCCCGGCCTTCTGGGAGCGTCGTTCATGAGCCAGGCGAATGAGATGGACGAGCGGTATCGCGCCGCCGCGTTCGTGAAGCGGTCGATCAACAAGGTCTTCCCGACCCATTGGTCGTTCCTGCTCGGTGAGATCGCGCTGTACGCGTTCATCATCCTGCTGCTGTCGGGTATCTACCTGACGCTGTACTTCGACCCGTCGATGGCGCACGTGACCTACGACGGCGCCTACCAGCCGCTGCGCGGCGTCGGCATGTCGCGGGCCTACGAGACCGCGCTCAACATCTCCTTCGAGGTGCGCGGCGGTCTGTTCGTCCGGCAGATCCACCACTGGGCGGCGCTGCTGTTCGCGGCGTCGATCATCATCCACCTGTTCCGCATCTTCTTCACCGGCGCGTTCCGCAAGCCGCGTGAGGCGAACTGGGTGATCGGCTCGCTGCTGCTGATCCTGGCGATGTTCGAGGGCTTCTTCGGCTACTCGCTGCCCGACGATCTGCTCTCCGGTACCGGTCTGCGCGCCGCGTTCTCCGGCATCACCATCGGTGTCCCGGTCGTCGGTACCTGGCTGCACTGGCTGATGTTCGGCGGCGACTTCCCCGGCGACATCATCATCCCGCGTCTCTACATCGCGCACGTGCTGCTGCTGCCCGGCATCATCCTGGCGTTGATCGGCGCGCACGTCGCGCTGGTCTGGTACCAGAAGCACACCCAGTTCCCCGGCCCGGGCCGGACCGAGAACAACGTGGTCGGCGCGCGCATCGTGCCGGTGTTCGCCGCGGACCAGGGCGCGTTCTTCGCGTTCACCCTCGGCATCGTCGGCATCATGGGTGGTGTCCTGCAGATCAACCCGATCTGGAACCTGGGCCCGTACAACCCGTCGCAGGTCTCGGCGGGTTCACAGCCCGACTTCTACATGATGTGGACCGACGGCATGGCGCGCCTGATGCCGCCGTGGGAGATCTACCTGGGCAACTACACGATCCCGGCGGTGTTCTGGGTCGCCCTGGTCATGGGTCTGGTGTTCACGCTGCTGATCGCCTACCCGTGGATCGAGAAGCGTCTCACCAACGACCACACGGCGCATCACAACCTGCTCCAGCGTCCGCGCGACGTGCCGGTCCGTACCGCCATCGGTGCCATGGCCATCGCGTTCTACGTGGTGCTCACGCTCTCGTGTGTCAACGACATCATCGCCTTCAAGTTCGACATCTCGCTGAACGCGACCACCTGGATCGGTCGTATCGGCGTGCTGCTCGCGCCGCCGATCGCGTACTTCGTGACCTACCGGTTCTGCATCGGCCTGCAGCGCAGTGACCGGGCGGTGCTCGAGCACGGCATCGAGACCGGTGTCATCAAGCGCCTGCCGCACGGTGAGTACATCGAGGTGCACCAGCCGCTGGGCCCGGTCGACGACCACGGCCACCCGATCCCGCTGGAGTACCAGGGCGCCGCGGTGCCGAAGAAGATGAACAAGCTGGGTTCGGCCGGCAAGCCGGGTCTGGGCAGCTTCCTGCGCGCCGACCCCAAGGCCGAGTCCGACGCCTACTTCGAACTCGAGGAATCCGACGAGCACCGCATGCTCGCCGCCCTCGCCGAGGAGCAGGCCCGCGCCCACGGTGGCGGCGACTCGCACGGTCACTGACCGAGCGACGCGCGAACACACGAAGGCCCCGAACCGAATCCGGTTCGGGGCCTTCGCGCGTCGGTGGTCAGAGCCGCGGCGTGCGGCGGTGGGCTTCGATCGCGTCGAACTTGGCCAGGTTGTGGCGGGCGTCGGCGAGGGCGTCGTGGGCGTCACCGGGGATCGGGGGCAGTTCCGGGCTGCCGTGTGCGACCCAGTGCTGACGCAATTCGTTGGTGTAGCGCGGCATCTCCTTGGGCAGGGCGGTCATGTCGCCCCACAGCTGGCACAGCGCGACGTGATCGTAGGCGGCGACCCAGGCCCACAGTTCCGGCTGCACACTCGCGCGCGGCACGAAGAACTTGTACAAGTCGTCGCGGATCTGGGCCCTGGTGCGATACAGCGGCGATCCCGCGGGCGGCAATTTGGGCAGCACATGTTTGCGGACCCATGGACCGGCGCGCCCCGCGTCGAATTCGGTCGAGACGGCGTAGTACTCGCGACCGTCCTCACACACCACACCGATCGAGACCAGATCGATGGTGGTGCCGTCCTCGATGAATTCGGAATCGTAGAAATATCGCAGGGAGATCGCCTCTTCGTGCCGGTGGGAGGCCCACGACGGCGTGGACCCTGACCCACGATGGGTCGGGAAAACCCTATGACGGCACGTCGCGCGCACTGCGCACGGGTCGGTGCGCACCTCGCGCGAAGTCCCGATATCCGCGAGCCGGTCCGGGTACGTATTCTGATCTGGTGACCTGGACCGTCGACGTACCCATTGACCGCCTGCCGGAGCTGCCGCCGCTGCCTGAGGACCTGCGCAGGCGCCTGGACGGCGCGCTGGCCCGCCCCGCCCTGCAGCAGCCGTCCTGGGACGCCGACGAGGCCGCCACGATGCGCACGGTGCTCGAGAGCGTGCCGCCGATCTGCCTGCCCGCCGAGGTGGAGGAACTCAAGACCCAGCTGGCCGCCGTGGCCCGCGGCGAAGCCTTCCTCATGCAGGGCGGTGACTGCGCGGAAACCTTCGCCGACAACACCGAACCGCACATCCGCGGCAATATCCGCACCCTGCTGCAGATGGCCGTCGTGCTCACCTACGGCGCCAGCCTGCCGGTGGTGAAGGTGGCCCGCATCGCGGGCCAGTACGCCAAGCCGCGCTCCTCCGACACCGATGCCCTCGGGCTCACCTCCTACCGCGGCGACATGGTCAACTCGCTGGTCGCCGACCAGCAGCTGCGCCGCCACGACCCCTCCCGCCTGGTCCGCGCCTACGCCAACGCCAGCGCCGCGATGAACCTGGTCCGCGCGCTCACCAGCGCGGGCATGGCAGACCTGCACAAGGTGCACGACTGGAACCGCGATTTCGTCGCCCAGTCACCGGCGGGCGCCCGCTATGAGGCGCTGGCCGAGGAGATCGACCGCGGCCTGCGCTTCATGACCGCCTGCCAGGTCAACGACCCGAGCCTGAAATCGGCCCGCATCTACGCCTCACACGAGGCACTGGTGCTCGACTACGAGCGCGCCATGCTGCGGCTGAGCGAGTCCGAGACCGGCGAACCGCTGCTCTACGACCTCTCCGCGCACTTCCTGTGGATCGGTGAACGCACCCGTCAGCTCGACGGCGCCCACATCGCGCTGGCCGAGCTGCTCGCCAACCCGATCGGCCTCAAGATCGGCCCGACCACCACCCCCGACCAGGCGGTGGAGTACGTCGAACGGCTCGACCCCAACAACGAGCCGGGCCGGCTCACCCTGGTCGCCCGGATGGGCAACGGCAAGGTCCGCGAGGTGCTGCCGCCCATCATCGAGAAGGTCCAGGCCACCGGCCACCAGGTGATCTGGCAGTGCGACCCCATGCACGGCAACACTCACGAGTCCTCCACCGGCTTCAAGACCCGCCACTTCGACCGCATCGTCGACGAGGTGCAGGGCTTCTTCGAGGTGCACCACGCGCTGGGCACCCACCCCGGCGGCCTGCACATCGAGCTGACCGGCGAGAACGTCACCGAATGCCTCGGCGGCGCCCAGGACATCTCCGACCTGGACCTCGAGGACCGCTACGAAACGGCCTGCGACCCCCGCCTCAATACCCAGCAGTCCCTGGAGCTGTCGTTCCTCGTGGCGGAAATGCTGCGGTGAGCGGCGGGGGTCGGTAGGGCTCAGCTCGCTACCAGGCCGTCGATCTGGTTGATGGCGCCGGTGGCGCCTTCGACTACGCCCATGTCGAGTACCTTCTGCAGGCCCTCGGCGCTGTCGTAGACGCTCACATAGACGGCGGTGGTGCGGCCGGCGGTTTCGGTGAAGGTGTAGGTGTTGGTGGAGACGGGCATCGTGGGGACGGGGTTGTAGTTCTCGTCGGCGAAGCCGTCCTTGAAGCTGAAGCCGGTGGGTTCGTCGACGGCGACGATCTCCCAGTAACCGGCGAACTTCTCGCCTTCGGGGGAGGTCATGAAGTAGGTGACCCGGCCGCCGGGGGCGAGCGAATGTTCGACCACGGTCGCCGGGTAGGTGGGCGGGCCCCAGATCTTCTCCAGCTGGCGCGGGTCGGCGTAGACCTGCCAGATCCGCTCGCGGGGGGCCGCGAATTCGGCGGTGATGGTCAGGGTGCGGGTGTCGAGATCGTGGCTGACGTCGGTGACGGGCATGGTTCATTCCTCCTGTTGAGGATCGAGGGCGATGAGGTCGTCGATCCGGCCGATACGGCCGCGCCAGATCTGTTCCAGTTCGGCGAGCATGCCGGATACCGCGCGGACCGCGGCGACGTCACCGCTGGCCAGTTGTTCCCGGCCCTGACGTCGTTTGGTCAGCAGTCCGGCACGTTCCAGCACGGCCACGTGCTTCTGGACGGCGGCGAAACTCATGTCGTAGTTCTCCGCCAGTGCCGACACCGAATGCTCGCCCGCCAGGACCCGGCGCACGATATCGCGCCGGGTGCGGTCGGCGAGCGCGTGGAACATGGCGTCTGCCGCGTCCTCGTCGGTGTCGTTCACACCTCAAATGTACAACCAAATGGTTGTATGTCAACCTCCGGGCCCGGTGCGGTCAGCGGTGACCGTGGCCGGGCTTCTGCTTGCGGTCCTTGTCCGGGGCCTGTGCTCTTCAAGGCAAGGCGGTGAGCGTCACGACGCTGCCCGCCTCCACATTCGAATTGAAGCCCGGCACCTGGCCGATCACCAGGGAACTGTCGGAATCGGTGAGCGACTTGACCTCCACCCGCAGGCCCAGCTGCTGCAGTTCCGAGCGGGCACTGCCGACGGACTGCCCCATCACATTGGGCACCTTCACCGCGCTGGAGACGATCAGCGTCACGCTGTCGCCGGACTGCAGGGTGGTGCCGACGGCGGGATCGGTGCCGATCGCCTTGTCGCCCTCGACGTTCTTGTCGTACTGCACCCGGGTCTCGCGCACGGTCAGGCCGGCGGCGGTCAGCGCCCGCGCGGCCTCCTCCGCGGACTTGCCCTTCACGTCCGGCACATTGACCGGCTGAGATCCCTTGCTGCGGTACACCTTCACCTGCGCGCCCATCGGCAGAACAGTGCCGGGCGCCGGTTCGACCTTGGCCAGCGAGCCCTTCGGCGCCGTGCTGGCGGCCTCACCGGCATCGATCGGCTGCAGGCCCGCGTCACGGATCGCCTGATTGGTGGCGCTGATCTGGTCACCCGGGTTGATGTCGGGCACGCGCGGCTTGCCGTTGGAGATCAGCACCGCGATGGTGGAGCTCTTGGTGACCCGTGAGCCCGCCGACGGATCGGTGCCGACCACGCCGCCCACGGGAATGGTGTCGGAGGACTTCTCCCGCAGCACCGTCTCGAACCCGGCCTCCCGCAGCACCGCGACGGCCCGCTCGGAATCCATGCCCGCGATCGGCGGCACGGCGGTGTAGCGGCCGACGCCGAGCCACCAGCCGCCGATACCGACCAGCAGCGTCAGCGCGGTGACGATGCCGACCCACATCAGGCCGGTGCGGCGCGAGTGGTCGTCGGCGGGGACGAACGGATTGTGCTGCGCCGGCTGGGCGTATTCCTCTTGGCGCGGGCGCTGCGCGGTCACCACCTTGGTGTGCTGGGGCTGCCGGTCCGGCGCGGGCATCGGGTGCGCGGCCACCGGATTCGGGGTGGCGGGCCGCTCGCCGGGATGGTGCGCCGCGCCGGTCTGATAGCTCTCGGAGAGGTGTTCGGCCGAATCCCGTGGCGCCGGCACCCGATACGGCGGCAGGTTCAGCAGCATGGCGATCGACTGCAGCTGCGCGGCCATCTCGTGGGCGTCGGCGAAACGCTGCGCGGGATCACGGGAGGTGGCCTTGGCGACCAGGGCGTCGAACTCGGGCGGCACGCCGCCGATGAACTGACTCGGCGGCGGCACGTCGTTCTCGACGCGCTGATAGGCCACCGACAGCGAATTGTCGCCGGTGAACGGCACCCGGCCGGTCAGCAGCTCGAAGATCAGCACGCCGAAGGAGTAGACATCGCTGCGCGCGTCGGCGGTGCCGGTGGTGACCTGCTCGGGGGACAGGTAGGCGGCGGTGCCCAGGATGACGCTGGCGGAGGTGGTGTTGGCCGCGGCGACCGCGCGGACCAGCCCGAAATCGGCGATCTTCACCTCGCCCGCGTCCGAGATCAGCACGTTCTCCGGTTTGATGTCGCGATGCACCAGCCCGGCGTCGTGGGCGGTGCCGATCGCGCGCAGCACCGGCTCGGCGACCGCGCGCACCGCGTGCGGGGGCATCGGGCCGCGTTCGCGCAGCAGTTCGCGCAGGGTGCCGCCCTCGACCAATTCCATGATCAGGAACGGGAATTCGCCGTCGACACCCTGGTCGTAGACGGCCACCAGCGAGGCGTGCTTGAGCTTGGCGACCGCGCGGGCCTCGAATTCGAAGCGGGTCAGGAACTGGGGGTCGCCGGCGAACTTGGGGTCCATCACCTTGATGGCCACCGGGCGGTCGAGCCGGGTGTCGGTTCCCCGGAACACCATCGACATTCCGCCGCGCGCGATCGGCGCATCGATGCGATAGCGCCCTTCCAGCATCTGGCCGATCAAGTGATGTCCTCCGGCTTTCACGAACTGCGGCCGCGGGGTGCGGCCACCACGATCGTAACCGGGGGATGCGGGCATGCCAGCGGATGCACGCCAGCCCGTATCCACTACCGTTGTGCGGGTGAGTGCCTTCCCCTGCAGCGACGACGTGCTGCCCGACACCGAAACCCTCGTCTCGCTCCCCGAGGCCGCCGAGATACTCGGTGTTCCGGTCACCGCGGTGCACCAGTTGCTGCGCGACCACCAGCTCCTCGCGATCCGCCGCAACGGTGTCGCCGGCATTCCCTCCCGCTTCTTCGACGACAACGACGAGATCGTCCGCATGCTCCCGGGCCTGATCACCGTCATGCGCGACGGCAAGTACTCCGACGAGGACATCCTGCGCTGGATCTACACCGAGGACGACTCCCTGCCCGGCCGCCCCGTCGACGCGCTGCACGGCCCGCTCGCCCGCGAGGTCGTCCGCCGCGCCGCCGCCGAACCCTTCTGATGAGCCTCTAGCGGTGCTCAGCGCCGCCGGACCGCGGTGGTGAAACCCGTGGTGGCGACCAGGATCCGGCGGTGCCGGGGGACCGTGGCGCGGGTGGTGAAGACCTGGTATCCGGCGTCCTCGATGCGGTCGAGGATCTCGGCGTAGAGGATCGTGGCGGTGCCGATGGCCGGGCGGACGCGGGGGTCGAGCAGGGCGATGCCCGGGGTGGCGCGGCGGTAGAGGTCGCGGTTGACGGCGATCAGGTGGGCCAGGGCGCGGCGCAGGGGTGCGTCGGTGTGGCCACCGGCCCGGCAGGCGCGCAGGTGGGGTTCGTCGACGCCGAAGGCGGCCAGTTCGTCGGCGGGCAGGTAGACGCGGTCGCGGTCGAGGTCTTCGGCCAGGTCGCGCAGGAAATTCGTGAGCTGGAACGCTTCACCCAGGGTCGCGGCGGCGGGTTCGGCCTCGGTCACGGGAACCACCGTGCCCAGTACCGGCAGCAGTTGCAGGCCGATGGCGGCGGCGGAACCGCGCATGTATTCGCGCAGCTCGCTCATGGTGGCGTAGCGGGTGCGATGGGTGGGCGTGCCGGGGATGTCCATGCGCATGGCGTCGAGGAACGTCCAGAGGTGGGCGTGGTCGATGTCGTAGCGGCGGATCGTGTCGGCGGTCGCGGTCAGGATCTGCTGCTGGAGCGGGTCGGTGATCTCGATGTCGCCGCCTTCGATGGCCAGGCGCAGGCTCTTCTCGACGAGGTCGAGCTGCTGGGCCGGTGCCTGCGTCGAGTGCGGGCGCGCGGGGTCGTGTGGATCGAGGACGTGACCGAGGTCGCCGGCGTGGTCGACGATGTCGTCCACCATCCGCGCGAAGGCGTACAGCGCGTGGATCGCCCGGCGCCGCGGCGCGGACAGCAGGGTGGTCGCCAGGTAGTACGTGCGGCCGTGCTCGGCGGCGATACGGCGGCAGCTCGCGTAGGCGGCGTCGAGTGGTCCGGTCACCGAACGCTCATGCGGTGATGCGCGGCGCCGGCTCCCTGGCGGCGGCGCGTGAACTGGCCGACCGCAGATGCAGCGGATCGACGGTGCGCAGGGCCACCGCGGCCACGACGGCGGCGACGGTGGCCAGGGCCACGTGCCAGAAGTTGTAGAGCCCGTTCGCGCCGTCCGGCTGGAACACCAGCATCAACCACGTGCAGATGCCCACCAGCCACTGCAATGTCGTCATCGACAGGGCGAACCCGGCAGCCAGGGCCAGCGGCCACGAGTAGTACCAGGGCAGGGCAGCGGGGGAGAGCAGCACGATGGCGACGAACGCGATGGTGATGCCCATGACGGCTTCTCGTTCACTGTGCCGGAAGCGCCACCAGGTGGCGACGAGCAGCACGACCATGGCCAGCTGGCCGAGCTTGCGGGCCGCCCACAGCACCCAGTCGAAATCCAGCGGGGTGATCCAGGCCACCAGTTCGGCCAGCAGGGTCGGCAGCGACAGCCACTGGATGATCTTGTTCGAGCCCTGCAGTGCGGTGACCCAGCCGAACCCGACTCCCGCGATCACCGACGCGGCGCCGAACACCAGCACGAACACTGCGACGCCGATACCGGCGATCTTGGCGAACACCAGCAGGGGATGCGGCATGTCGGCCGACGGCCGGGCCGCGTCCGGGTGCTTGTGATCCTCGGATTGGCCGGTGCCCGCGTCCACGGCGGCTCGCCGCTCGGACGCTCGCCGCTCCTTTTCGTGCAGGATCCAGATCCACACCAGGAACGGCAGCGCGACGCCCGCGGTGGCCTTGATCGCGACGCCGATGGCGACGACAACGATGCCCGCCACATGATGACGCTCCAGCACCAGCGCGATACCCGCGCACATGAGCCCGACCATCAGCATCTCGTTGTGGACGCCGCCGATCAGATGGATCAGCACCAGCGGGTTGAGCACCGCCAGCCAGAGCGCGACCGTCGGCTTACCGCCGAGATGCTTGGTCAGATAGGGCACCGCCCACATCATCAGCGCCAGTCCGGGCAGCATGACCAGCCGCATCACGATGGTCCCGGCGACCACGCTGTCACCGGTGATCGAGGTGATCCCGTGGCCGATCAGCAGGAACATCGGCCCGTACGGCGCGGTCGTGGTGGTCCAGACCGTGCTCACGTTGTCCAGCAGCACGCCGGGATTGGCGACCGGACCCACTTGATAGGGGTCGAAACCATCGCGCAGCAGTGCGCCCTGGGCCAGATACGAGTAGACATCGCGGCTGAACATCGGCGCCGCGACCAGCAGCGGGGCGATCCAGATTCCGACGATGACGCGCAGTTCGTTGAGCGTGACCGAGGTCGAGCCATTGCCGATCGCGGCCCGGCCCAGCCGCACCCAGGCGGTGATCATCAGCAGCACGCCGGCCCAGACCAGGATCGTCGAGAGCGCGTAACCGTGCCCGAACCGCAGCCAGGACAGGTGCAGTGCCTCGAGCAGCGGGTCGCGCTTGCGGACCGCGCCCGCGCCGAAACCGCCGAAGGTGATCATCACCGCGCCGAACAAGCCCATCAGGGCCGCGTGGCCCTCGGGGCTGCGAGCGAAGTCGCCTGCGGTGCGCAGCCACGTCCGGACGCCGGGGTCGGTCCCGGTAGGCAGGTGGCGCTGCTGCGGCTCGAGGGTGCGCATGGTGTCCATGGGGCCTACGGTCGTCTCGGAGGGCGGCATATTCGGTCGGTCCCCCCGGATGGTCGGCGGTCGCAACCGCGAGCTGATTATTCGGCCGTCAGTTTACGGCTTCAACTTGGAACACTAACCCGGTGGTCGGTACCGGTGCGCGCCCGGCTACCGGTGATTCGCGCGGCCGCCAGCTTGCCCGACAGCAGCGTCGTCGGCACGCCGACCCCCGGAGTGGTGCCGCAACCTGCGAGAACAACGTTGTCCACACCCCTTGGCAGATTGCGTGGCCGGAACGGTCCGGTCTGCCGGAACAGGTGCGCGACCGAGAACGGCGTGCCGGCGATCATTCCCGAGGCGGCCCACGTCGCCGGTGTGTCGAGCTGATCGACGGTGAAGTATTCGCTGATTCCGGTGTATCCGCGCTGTTCCAGGGTGTCGAGCAGCTCGGCCAGATAGGCGGGGCCGATACGGTCCCAGTCCAGTGGCGCGGCGTGCAGATTGGGGCACGGTCCGAGCACCGAGAGTGGTTCGTGCCTGCCGTCGGCGCGCTCGACGAACTGGGTCGCGTCGGTCAGCGCGGGACGGGTGAGCAGCAGCGACGGGTCGCTCATCAGTTGCCCACGGCCGTCGCGGGCGGCGATCTCGGCGAACGTCTCGGCCCAGGCGGCACCGAAGTCGATGGTGTGGTGGGCCTGCACCGGCCATCGGGCGGCGACGTCGGCGGGCACGGTGCCGTGCGCGACCACGGCCGACGGCGAGGCGCGCAGCCCGCGCCGGTGCCGCAGGCCGAAGCGGCGCAGTGAGCCGAGATCGGCGGTGACCACCACGGCGTCGCAGGCGAAGCGGCGCCCGTCGACAGTGCGGACGGCTTCGGCACGGCGGTGTCCGGGCGTGGTGCCGCGCGGGGCACCACCCGCCGGGCCGCCGCGCCGGGCGCCGGTCGCGTAGTCGATCCCGGCCACCTCGGCGTCGAGTACGAGGTGCCCGCCCGCTGCGGTGAACGCCTCGGCGAGCGCGGCGGTGATCGCCCGCATCCCGCCCTCGGGGAAGTACACGCCCAGGCAGGTGTCCATGTTCGGGATCGCGCCGTAGAGCGCCAGCGCCTTGTCCGGCACGGTCCCCGCGTACAGCGCCTGGAAGGTGAACAGCCTGGTCAGCCGCTCATCACGCAGGTAGGACCGGACTCGCGGCCCGAGTTTGCCGAACCCGCCGAGCCGGACCAGGGTGACCAGCGAGGCCCTGGCCCGGCGGCCGCGCACCAGATCCAGCGGCGAATCGAAGTTCGCGTCCATGAAGTCGGCGAACTCGGCGTCGTAGATCTTGCCGAGCCAGGCGCGCAGGCGCCGGTAGTTGCGGGCCTCGGCCGGTCCGCAGGTGCGGGCGACCTCGGCGGCCATCGACTCGGCGTCGTCGAAGACGCGGATGTCGGAGCCATCGGCGAACCGCGCGTGATAGGCGGGAGCGAGGCGGTGGATGCGCAGCCCGACGCTGTCGCGGGTGTGCCCGACCGCGGCGAGGGCCTCGTCGATCAGTGCGGGCACGGTGAGCACGGTGGCGCCGGAATCGATCTCGTAGTCGGCGAACCGGTAGCGGCCCACCCGTCCGCCGGGATGATCGGCGCGTTCCAGCACGGTCACCTCGTGACCGGCGCCGCGCAGGTGCAGCGCGGCGGCCAGCCCGGCCAGCCCGGCGCCCACGACGACAACATGATTCTCTTGTCCCACAACACTGTTCATTTCGGTCTCAGGCGGCGCGACGGGTGGCGGCCAGCGCCATGGCGTGCAGCAGTTGCTTGGCCTGCCCGGTGGCGGTGCTGGTGGCCACGGCGGCCAGGCCGGCGTCGGTGAGCTCGGTGATCCGGCGTTCCACGTCGTCGACGGCGCCGAGCTCGGTGAGCAGGGCGCGCAGCCGGTCGACATCGGCGTCGGTGAGTTCGGCGCCGAGGCCGTCGCGGATCCGCGCGGCGGCGGGCGCGTCGGCCCGGCGCAACGCCTCGGCGACGAGCACGGTTCGCTTGCCTTCGCGCAGGTCGTCGCCGGAGGGCTTACCGGTCACGGCGGGATCGCCGAAGACGCCGAGCAGATCGTCGCGCAGCTGGAAGGCGATGCCCACATCGGTGCCGTAGGTGCGCAGGGCCGCGATCAGGGTGTCGTCGGCGCCGGCCAGGGCCGCGCCCAGGTGCAGCGGGCGTTCGATGGTGTAGGCGGCGGTCTTGTAGCGGTTGATCCGCAGCGCGGCGTCCACCGATTCGTCGCCGCCCGCCTCGCCGTTGATGTCGAGCAGTTGCCCGCCGAGCACCTCGGTGCGCATGCGCGCCCACACCGGTGCGAACCTGGCCAGCGCGGCGGGGGCGAGGCCGGCCTCGTGGACCAGGTCGTCGGCCCAGGCCAGGGCCAGATCGCCGATCAGGATGGCGACCGCGCGACCGTACTCCGCGCCGTCACCGGGCCAGCCGGCGTCGTGGTGGCGGTCGGCGAAGTCGACGTGCACGGTCGGGAAGCCGCGCCGGGTGCGCGAGGCGTCGATGATGTCGTCGTGCACCAGCGCGCAGGCCTGCACCAGTTCCAGCGCCGAGCAGGCGGTGAGCACCGCGGCCGCGTCCGGTCCGGCCGGATCGCCGCCCGCGCCCAGCCAGCCGGTCCACGCGAACCCGGGCCTGGTCCGCTTGCCACCCCGGATGACGAACTGCGCGAGCGCCTCGGCGGCATCGACGAACACCGGCCCCAGCGGGGCGACGATCGCGGCGCGGGTGGCGAAGAACCCGGTCAGCACCTGTTCGACCGCGGCGACGAAGGCGGGCGTACCCGGCGTCAGCGTCACCAGGTCGACCTGGGACAGCGCGTCGGCGACGGGCCGGGAGAGCGGGGTACCGATTCCGGCGGACAGGATGGCCTCCAAAGGGCGAGCGGATGGACCGGCGATCGCACGCGGCGGTGCGCGTCACCGTCGTTCCGTCGCAGGATACGCGGGCCACACGGGCGCCCCGACGGCGCACGGGGCGGGGTGCGACCGGTTCCACACCAGACCCCGCCACTACACTGAACCGGTGAGTTTCGACAATGGACGGGGACGTTCGACCCCAGATCGACCCGCCCAGCAGCCGTCGATCGTCTCGAACACACCCTCGGTGGCGCAGAGCCTGCGCACGCACGCGGGCAGCGGCGTGCCGTTCTCCGTCGAATTCAACCCGCCGCGCGACGAGGCGGGCGAGGCCCGGCTGTGGCGGGCGGTGCGCGAGTTCGAACGCATGCACCCCGCCTTCGTCTCGATGACCTACGGCGCCGGCGGCTCCACTCGCGACCGCACCGTGCGCATCACCGGCGCGCTGGCCCAGGAGACCACCCTGCTGCCCGTCGCGCACCTGACCGCCGTCGGCCACAGCATCGCCGAACTGCGCTCGCTGATCGGCTCCTACGCCGACTCCGGCATCTGCAATGTGCTGGTGCTGCGCGGTGACCCGCCCGGCGATCCGCTGGGCGAGTGGCGCAAGCATCCCGAGGGCGTGGAGTACGCCGAGGAACTGGTGCGCATCGTCCGCGATCTCGGTGACTTCCACGTCGGCGTCGCCTCGTTCCCGCAGGGCCACCACCGTTCCCCCGATCTCGACCACGACACCCGCCAGCTGGCCGCGAAACTGCGTGCGGGCGCGGAGTATTCGATCACCCAGATGTTCTTCGACGTCGAGCACTACCTGCGGCTGCGCGACCGGGTGGTCGCCATGGATCCGGTCGAGGGTGCCAAGCCGATCATTCCGGAGCTGATGCCGATCACCTCGCTGCGCACGGTGCAGCGCGCCGAGGAGCTCAGCGGCCGCCCCGTCCCCGCCGACATCGTCGCCCGCCTGACCCGCGCCGCAGGCACCGGCCCGGAGGAGGACCGCGCCGCCGTCCGCGCCGAAGGCATCCAGATCGCCACCGAAATGGCCCAGCGCCTCACCGACGAAGGCGCCCCCTGCCTGCACTTCATCACCCTCAACTTCGCCAAGGCGACGAGCGAGGTGCTCACCAACCTCGGTTACGGCGTCACCGCGGCCCCGCTGGGGGTCTGACCGCTCAGTTCGGGTCCGCGTACAGCTCGTCGATGCCGATCAGCGCGTCCCCGAACTCTCGGCGCGCGCTGGCGCACAATCGCTTCCGCGAAGCGGCGCCCAATGTCGAGGAGTTGACAGCCTGCCTAGCCATCCGGGAGGGTGAGAGCGCGCCATGACGGCGGCAGGTCTGGACAAACGGGGGATTGATGGCGATTCGATTTGCAATACCGGCGTCTTGCGAAACCGTTGAGGCGTGGTGATGGCAACTGGCGGTTGGTTCAACCACTATGACGATCCCGACGAGTTCTGGGATGACGAGCCACTGACAAGGCCTCAGCCCACCCGAAACACACACACACACACCGGATCGGCCATCTGACTTCCGAGGTGAACAGACTCATCGATCGGACGTGTCTGCGTTCGACTCTGTTGATGAGCGCCGGGAACCGCGTATAGACCCGCCGGAATCGAGAACTGTAGCTGCAGATTCAAATAGCTACACGCACGTATCCTCTGCTGGTCACCACAGGTACGGCGAAAGTTCCGATTCACATGTTATTCCGATAGTTGGTGACCTTCACAATATAGTTGCCGAGCTGAATCAGCTGCAGAGTGACTTGGAATCCGATGCAGCTATCTATATGTGGATCGACGAGGTGAGCCGAACCCTAGATCGGTCAGGTAGCGATCCGAGTGGGTCGGTGCACGTTACCCTTGATTCGCAAAACCTTCCGTTCCGGATATCGATTTCGCAGGGCTGGCAGGCCCGCCTACCCAGTAGCCGCCTAGACGCGGCCGTCATGGAAGCGGCCGGTGTTGCCTATGTCGACGGATGGCGACGGGCAACAGAGGAAGTAGGATGGGCGAGACAGCGCGGTGAAGTCCCGCCAGATTTTTCCGCCGGTGTCGGTTTGGGACACCTTGATAATCGACCGCTGGACGATTTGGTCGAGGAAGTTCTTGCCGCAACGAAAACGCCGATCACTGTTGATTCCTCGGAGGAGTCGACGCCGGATCGAGGCTCGCGAATCCGGTTCAAATTCTCGGACTACGGCCTTTCTGCATGCCAAATCGACGAAGATTGGGCTCGGAAATCCGCTGGTAGTCGTGTCGTAACCGATATCAATAGCCAACTTGCTGCGCAGCGTGAGCAGTACGCAGTCGAGAAGAATTCATTTGCCTCAGGCGGATCTCTTATGTCAGCCGTTGAACAGCTGGTTGGTCGCTTGCAGCTCGGAAAGTTCTAGGAGGGGTAGTGGCGCCGACAGCAGCGCAGATATCCGTTGCGCTCAACGCGCTGCGGACGCAAGCCACTGGCTGGGCTGAACGTTCGACAGACATGAATGGACTTTCCGTCCGCGTGACGGAATATTCATACAATGATGACGAAGCTGGATTCATATTCTCTGGGTTCATTGATGAATACAATGAGATCATTGATAAGCTCGAAACCCGACTCAAGGAAGGCGAGTTGGCGATGAAGGAAATCGCCAGAACCTTGAACACGGTCGCCGGTGTTTATGAGCAGGAAGATCTTGCTCGCGAACATGAACTGCGCAACTTGTACTGACGTGGAGGGGACAAAATGGCACCGTCGACTGCCCAGATGGAACAGGTAGCTCAGGACCTTATAGATAAGGTTGAGGAACTGGCAAAAATTCCTGCGAACATACGGGATTCTTTCAATGATGCTGCCGAGACGGCGATTGTGCGATACGTTCTTCGTAACGGCGATGAAATTATTGAACTAGGAAACAAATTTGCGGATGCGATCAGTGAATTGTGGCAGAAATTTGTCGATTGCTTAAAGGGGATTGCGGCACCAGGATTCTTTATTGCGACCTCGTATGATTGGACCGATTTCGCCAAGGAAGCAAATACATTGGCATCGGACCTGGAGGTGACGTCCGTTAACGTCGACGGCTATTGGCAGGGATCGGCAGCCACGGCTTATGGCGCCGCGATTACGCCCCAGCGACTGGCTCTGGCGAGGGTCGGGAGTATTGCCACTGCCGCGCGGTCTGCGATGATTACAGTCGGCGTTGCCGGTGTCACATTCTACACTTCTCTATTGGCGGTCGCGATCGGTGTGATCATCGAGGCGCTACTGGAGGTCGGGGCGGCGGGCACGGGTATCGGAGCAGTGCCGGCTGCTGTCGCAGGCCTCGTTACGGCCGCGAAGACGGCGGCACTTTTGACTGCCGCGATTTCCGGAATTGTTGCGATCGTCTCCTCTGCGCTTACGCAGGCCCAAGCTTTGCAAGTGGAGCTGGACAACCCTCAAGGTTTCCCTGGCGGCCACTGGCCGACCGCTGGCTCGTCCAATTACAGTGATGCGACTGTAAAAGATGGAGATGCGGACTGGTCGGTGAAATGATGTCAGCCCCTGGTGGAAATTATGACCTGCCGATGATTCGACGAATTTCCAGAATTAGGATCGTATCCGCCGTCATTATTTCGCTCATAATGTTCAGCGTTGCGTCCGCGATTTCTCTCCTGCTCCACTTCTCTGATCCCTATGCGCGACGGCTTTCTGATGCAGATTTGATTGTGCTGTCAATCTCGGGCGCCTCTGCAATTGTCTTCATTGTGGTCGGCCTATTGTTGTATCGAGGCCGTGTCGGAGTCGGAACGATTCGAATAATTGAGCCGTTCCTGTGGGCCGATCTTGTTATTCTCGCTATTTCTGCTGTTGGACTACTGGCTGTTGGCTCGATATCGGTTTCCGTTTGGCTGGGCGGTTGGCACTGGAATGGAACTGGTCAAGGAGGCGCGAACGTATTGGCCACTTCGAGTGAATCAACAGGAGAAATTGTAGAATAATGCGAGCCGCAAGCGTGATATCCATCGCTGTCATCGGGTGCTGCCTGGACGGCGCGGATGCGCTCAAAGATGAGGGAGAGTTGGGCCCAAGAGGTTCGGCTGCAGTGACCCCAGATGGGTTATTGCTTGTGGCCGTCTATGGTTGTCGCCGGCACTGGGAAGTGTGATGACGTGACGGTTACTGACGGTACGAACAAGTGGTTGGTAAATTCTGACAGGCGCACAGTGAGTATAATTATGGGGCGCATTGGTACTGCGGCGGCTCTGGTTGCAATTTTTCTCTTGTCATCGTGTGGGCTCAATTCTGAGAAAAGGGCCGTGATGGCAGAGTCGAGTCATACTCGTGGCGAGCAATGCGATCGAGCGATGGGCTTCTTCTCGAAAGAGCTTGGAATATCCCCTGTGGATATTGAATACGGATCCGGGGCGCCCAATGAGAAAATTGGACTAGGGGCTCACTGCACCGTTACGCAGAATTATCTTTCAATCGGGCAAACGCGCCTACGGGCGATGTTGCCGAACGAGTCGGAGCCAGCCTTACTCAAAGGCGACTTGAGTTACATTTCTCAGTCTGGGTACGACGAGAAGGTGTGGATACAGACGACAAGTAGCGCGGTGCGCATTGCCACCATGGTTGATGGCTGGCAGGGCACTCTCGACATACAGACGGCTCAGATCAAGATCGGTGAATCGAAGTTCAAGGTATCCGACCAGCAGGTCCGAACCGCATCTCAGTTCCTGATCACTTTGACCAAAGAGCTCGGGGCGCAGAGCTGAGCTGAAACAGAAACGCTAACGGTAAATCTCGGGTGATCCAGCGAGGAGGAGGAATATGCGCCTACAGCGGCATGTGTGTACATTGACGGCAGCTGCCGTTCTTGGATCTCTGGCGATTGTCGGCTGCACCGGTGATACCGGTGAGTCGAGTGGTCCACCGGCCACAATGCTCACTCCAGACGGACTGGAACTCGATGCACCGTCAAGCTATGACCCGTGTGTTGGGGTGACACAGGAGATCCTTGACCAGTTACGGCTTGTCAAGGCCAAAAATCCAAATACCGCCGACTTCGATGGTCCGAAGGGGCGCAAATGGCGAGGCTGTAGTTGGGTCCGGCCGTATGGTTACGGGATTAGTATCAGGACGACGAATCTCACGCTGGATGGTGCGCAGAAGATCTGGAACAAGGATGTAGTCGAGTTCACTATCGGGGATCGCCGTGCAATAGGTATGCATCGAAGTGACACTGATCCGGAAGAAAGCTGTGCCATCAACGTGGAGATCCAGGGCGGCAGCCTGGAAATCTATATAGATAACCCGCCTGCTGTGAGTCGTGATACCGGACACATGGATTCATGCGAACTCGGCCGAGGTGCCGCTGAGCTCGTCGTCGGAACCCTACCTTCCGGAGCTTAGTCATCGGCTCGAGTATGGAATACTGGTCGCAGGGGAGGTAAGGACGTGGCTGACGGCGACGGAGACAAGAGGCCGTTCGAAAATCTTATCGACGAGGCGCGTGGGGGTCGAATGTCGGTACGGATGGAACCTGAAGAATTTGTCAACATTGATCGAGTCTGTGAACAATTCAAGACCCTGATCAGGGATATGCGGACGCGCGCCAAGGATATTTCTGATACGCCGCCAAAGGACTGGGGCCTTGGTGCGGATAATCCATTGTTGACGTCCGCTGCAACGATGGTTTCTTGGTTTCGGGGCAAGGCGAAGGGGTCCGTCGCCGGTAACGACGTCTATTCCATTTTGGACGAGCACTACAAGATCATCGAAGACATCCAGGCGGTGCATAAACTGATCATGGACCGCTACATTGAGTCCGATGCCGAATTCGCGTCGAAAGTGCGTAGTTTGCAGGAGAGCTTGGGCCCCATCGCGCCGATCGAGGTGCCGAAGGCCGGGGTGATCCCGGTGAACAACCCGGATTCTCGCCATGTCAGTCGAGGGGGAACATTTTGACCGGGAATGAGGACCCGCGGATCACCGGTGGTGGGGAGCGGCCGAAGAGCATGGTCCATGCTGATATCTACGCGGCCTTTCAAGCGACTCGGACTGCGGATACGCATGGCTTGGCGGCCGGGTATCGGCAGTTGGGCAACGATTGGGCTACTGGGTTGCACGTGTTTTCGACGAGTATCCAGCGGTCGGTTGCCTCGTCTTGGGAGGGGCAGGCTGCGGACGCGTTCGTTTCGGCGATCAATCGGTACACCACCGAGGCGGTCGAGTTCGAGGCCCAGTTGCGTGCGTTGACCGCCCGCATCGATGAGTCGGCCGCATCGGTCGAGACCACGAAATACGAACTGCCGGAACCGGTAGAGGAGAAGCATCCGCTGCATCCCGATTCCTGGCCTGTCGTCGGGTCCAATCGTGATCCGGTGATCGAGCGGGAGCAGGAAGAAGCGCAGACGATCATGGCGAACAAGTATGTGACTCCGTTCGTCAATGACTACGACACGCAGATTCCGGTGTTGAGTTCTCCGATCAATCCGGTCCAGCCGTTCGATATCGATGAGCCGACTACCGGGGGCCAGGTAGGTCCCGGGAGTACGAGTCCTGGGGATGACTCTTCCTCGCAGCAACCCGGTGGCGACCCCTCGGGTGATGACGACCAGACGGATGAGGACGAAAACCCCGACACCACAGAACCTTCGGACGACGACGCCGAGTCCGATCCGGATACGTCGACCGATGACGACGAGACCACGCCGAGCAGCACCGACCCAGACGACACCGAGGACACCGACAACACCCCGGACTCGCCGACTACGCCGGCCGGCACCACGCCCGCAGGTACTGCTGGTGGGCCAGGCGGTGGTGGTACTCCAGGTTCTGGGCTGCCGGGCGGGGGAACGCCGGGCAATAGCCCTGAAGCGGCAAGGGTGGTGCCGGGTTCACCCGGTGCGGTGAGTTCGGTGGCGGGCGCGACGGCTGGTTCCTCGGCATCGGGTGCTGGTCGCGGGATGTCGATGGGCGGAATGCCGATGGGTGGTGCCCGGGGTGGACAGCGGGAAGAAGATGACTCGCACACCACTCCGGATTATTTGGTCAATCAGACCAATACAGATGAGCTCATCGGGGAGGAACCCCCGACTGTCGCCGGGGGAGTGATCGGTGCTCACCTGGTGCCGAGGAATCGCAGCTGATGACACCATGGACCTTCGACCCGGAAACCTTCGCCGCGCACTGGTACAGCGATGCCAACGATCGTTTCCCGAGTCCCTTGAAGTACCTCAGCCGCTATCGAACCGAGGATGAGTTCGCCCAGTTCCGGAGCCGGATTCGCGCCGATCTACACCGCAGCGAGCGGGAAGAGATCGATCTTGCCCTGCACACTTTGACGACGTCTCAGACCCGTATCGAAATCGTCGGCTGCACAGTGAAGCACCACTCCAGTACCGGAGCCGATGACAGCAAGGAGTACCGGATCGTCGGTGCCCGCGACCATCATCGTGCGGTGCTGGCATTTCAGGGTGGTCGGTCGGCTGAGTACGGCGACATCAGACTACGGCTGTTCGGGCCGGACAGGCTTGGCGACCAACTCACCGGTGCGGTTCCCGCGTGTGTGCCGGGGCGTCAGCCGCCGGCCACGTTCCATCCCCAAGATCTCGAACCCGACGCCGGCGGCTACTTCGATGATGTGCGCCGAGACTCCGCTCGTGGGAAGTATCAGCGCCTGCTCGGTACTCGTGGTGATGGTTACGGAATCGCGCGGCTGTACATCGGTACGGCGCGCTCTGCGGCGGATCACTCCGGGGTCGTGCGTTGGTTCGATGTCACCGGCGACGGTCGCTATGTGGAGACGCGTGGTCAGCATGTCACTGTGCGGCCGGGTAGTCGCGAGGAGCTCACTGCTCGATTCGTCAACTGGGTGGACCGGGCGGGTAGGCAGCTGGATCGACAGGACAGTGACTGGTAGTTGCGGCGACCAACCGGCGGCAGTTCTGGCGGATATCGACGAGTACGCTGCTGATCAGCGCCATGCGGGGCCGGTCGCCACACAGGTCGCGCGCCAGCTCGCTGACCGGGCCCCTGTCGACACACCGGTCACTCAGCAGTTGTCGACCTATCGCAATCTCGATCGCAAATGGCACGATTGGAATCGGGTCAGGGATCGCTGCCGGGATATCGCGTTGGCACTGGCGGGAGGCGAGGACGATGCTCCAGTTCCGTAACCTGAACATCTCTCCGGATGCGCCGGTCGCGCAGTGGCCGACCGAGGCAGTGCAGACCGCTCTCGAGCGCGGTGATCTCGATGATTGGCGGCGGATCGGCGCGGAATTGCGGCGTGACCCCTGGGGCCCGATCGCCCGCCGTCTGGAAGAGGTGCTGTCGCACAGTCGCCCCTATGGGGTCGCCGAGATCATGGAAGGTCTGCTCGAGCGCGCCAGGGCGGGCGCCGAAGCGGCTGAGCGCAGGCACGTGGCCGCTGAGATCCGCCGGGCGGTGTCCGAATCCGGTTTGACCAGTACCGAGTTCGCGTCCAGCATCGGTACTTCCGCCTCACGCCTGTCCACGTACCTGAACGGCAAGGTCGTCCCGTCCGCGACGTTGATGCTGCGGATACGACAGGTAGCCGAACGCTCTCGTGCTGTCGCCTGATCTGAGCCCGGCAACAAAGCTCGAGCAGTTAGGAGTGTAGTTCTAAGAAGTGTCCTCCTAACTATCCAGGACCTGGTGCGTCGGGCGGCCTCGGCGGTGGTTCGGGCCCAGGCTTCGGCGAGTAGGCGGTGGGTGTGATCGCGGACCCCAGGTCCGTAGGTGCTCGAGACCTCCGGGTGGTCGCGCAGCGTGGTGCCGGAACAGGCGGTAGCCCCACTGCTCGGCGTGCCGAGCCAGATCGATCGAATTGCGCACGGCCTGCGCCGCATCGGAGTCCGCGCTGATCGGCGACAGGTCGAGAATCGAGAGCGGAACGCTCACTGCTTCGGATCCTTCTCGCCCGCTACGACGGCCACCCGCAACCGGTTCTGCGCCGGGGCGACGGGGCAGGTCGCGAAATCGGTGAAGGCGCAGGGCAGATTCACCGCCCGGTTGAAGTCGAGGGTGACGGTGCCGTCGGCCTCGACCGCCCCCACGGCCAGCGAGCGCGCGGCCGGGTAGGTGGTGATGCCGCTGGTGGCGTCGGTGAACAGCACCCGCAGCCCGGCGGGTGAACCGAAGGCGACGAGTGTCTCGGTGGTCGCGCCGATCCGGAACTCGATGACGCCCGCGGCGGTGTGGTGATGCTCGAGCCCGTCGAGCACGGCGCGGGTGGTGACGGTGCGCGCGGCGTCGAAGGCGGTGAAACGGCCGGTGATCACCCAGCGCGGGTCGGCCGGATAGGCGGGCACTCCGGCGAACGCGGTCAGCGTCGGCGCGGCCGGGTCGAGCACGCGCACCGCGTACTGCCCGGAACGGCGGATCACTTCGTAGACCTTCTTCTCGTTGCGCACCCGGACCCCAGGCGCGCCCTCCGCCGGCCGCACGATCCGCACACCGGCGATCCGCGCATCGTCGACATCGAGCCGATCGGCCGGTTGGGCGGTGATGAACACTTTCTCGTCGGTCACCCACCAGGTGCCGGGCAGGCCGTCGAGGCGTTCGGGACGGTCGGTGAGCCAGTGCAGCGCGGTGAACGCGAGCGGGCCGGACGGATCGCGCAGGGCGTCCTCGCGGGCGTCGTGCCAGCGGTGCCAGTCGTCGGCGAAGGTGGTGGTTGCGGTGTGGTCGACGGTGATGGTCATGACGCGCGTGCTCTTTCGGTGGGGATACCGCGGACCCGGGTGGTCACGCAACGTGGTGCCGGAACAGGCGGTGGGCTGGTTGCTGCGACGTCATCGAGCCAGGTCTCGGTCGCTCTGGATGGTCGCGCCCCGGCTGCTCGGAGCTGAATCAGCATGTGGCACCGGCCGGATACTGCACAACGGTAGAAATCAGCGTGAGCGCAGTGGTTGGGCGCGCGCCGTGACGGGCGCATACTTCGCGGCGGGCTGGGGCCGGCGGTGCGTCGGCTGGGGCGCGGGACGGGCCGGGCGTGCGCGGAAGATCGGCGGATCCGGCGTGATCAGCCGATGCCGCAGGCCCGCAAGGCTAGGCGCGCAGGGAGGTCGCCGCGTCCGGGGTGACCAGGGGGCGCTGCTTCCAGTGCAGGTCGCCGCTGCGGTGGCGCAGGTGCGAACGGACCCACAGCGTCAGGTAGTGGCCGACGCCGATCGGATGCGCGGCGGCGGTGACGAGTTCCGAACGGGTGGGGCGGCGACGGGTCTCCGTGGTGCGGGCGACGATCCGGCCCGCGACGGCCGCGAGGTAGCCGAGCAGCCCGGCCCGGCGGGCACGACCGCGACCCAGCAGCGCGGCCAGCGGCGGCAGCCAGTACGCCAGGGTCAGCAGCAACCCGATCACGGCACCGGCGTCGAGCCGTCCGCCGTAGGCCGACCACAACCAGCGGGTGTAGCCGTCGGTGAGATCCTCGGTGCCGGTGTACATCCGGGTCTTCGCGGCATGGCTCGCGGTGACCAGCGCGGTCCGGTGCCCGGCCCGGCGCAGCGCCCTGGCCAGGTCGAGATCCTCGGTGGCGCTGGCGGCGACCGCGGCGTGCCCACCGCCGGCGCGGTAGGCCTCGGCGTCGACGGCCAGGAACTGCCCGCAGGCCACCGCCGTGGACGGGCGCAGACTGTGATTGGCCGGGCCGACCGGCAAGGTCGACGCCCACGACCACGCCAGCAGCGGCTGGACCAGGTGCTCGGTGCCCGACCCGGATTCCTGCACCGGCCACGCCGACACCAGACCGGCGCCACGTCTGCGCAATTCGGTGACCGCGGCGGCGATCGCCTGCGGTGTCAGCCGGACATCGGCGTCGACGAAGACCAGCGCGGCCGCGTCGGTACGCGCCGCCAGCCGGGCGCACGCGGCGGCCTTGCCGGTCCAGCCGGGCGCGGGATGGGCGGCCGAGCGGAGCACGGTGAACCGGTCGTCGCCGCCGATCGCGGCCAGCGCGGCATCGTAGGTGCCGTCGGTGGAGGCGTCGTCGAGGATCAGCACTCGCAGGCGCGGCACACCGGTCTGCGCGCGCAGATCGGCGATCAGCTCGGGCAGGCGCTCGGCCTCGTCGCGCGCAGGCACGCACACGGTGACCGGTTCGATCACGCCGGCCACACGGCGCGGCAGGGTCCGCAGGGTGACCAGGTTGTAGACGGCGGTGCTCGCGCCCAGCGCGGCCAGGCCGGTGCCCGCCCAGGTCAGGTAGCGGCCCGCCGCGCCCATGTCAGCGGCCCAGCCTGCGGGCGGCGATATCGCGCCACATCTCCGACGGGGAGAAGCCGCGAGGCGCGTTGGGCGGGCCGGAATTACGGTCCCGGAAGGCCAGTCCGGCGACGAGCGCGGCGACCGCGAGGGTGATACCGCCGACGATGCCCGCCCAGCCCGCGAACGAGCGGGTGTTCGGGTCGGCGTACTTCACCTCGGCGCGCAGGGTCGACACCTCACCGGCGGGCAGCTTCCAGGACACGGTGTTGTCGCCCTCGCGGGTGCCGTTGGTCTTGGCGACACGCGACGGGAACGCGATGGAGAACTGCACATCCGAGCCGTGCGGCGGCACCGACTCCAGGTCGACGCGCCCATTGAGGCTCACCAGATCGCCGCTGCGCTTGAACTCCAGGGTGAACATGCCCTGGGTCTGATCCGAGAGCCCGCCGAGCAAGCCGACCTCACCGAAGGTCAGATCGTCGAAGAACACCTGGGTGCCGACGTAGCCGTCCTGGTTGTAGGCCTCCACCCGCACCTTCGCCGCGACCTGGTCCGGCGCCTTCAGCTGCGGACCCTTGTCGTCGGGCCCGGTGGGCACCACCGCGGCCACGATCCGCCCGGACACCCGGTCGTTGGAGGACACGCCCATCGACACCTGCACCCGCAGGCATCCGGCCAGTGCGGGCACCAGCAGGGCCAGCAGCACGGCGACGGCGGCGACGCGCCGTGCGGGCACGCGGCGACGCGGCGGAGAGGTGGGCATGTCGGCGACGAGACTCGGCTGCACGGTTGACATCGTGCCAGGCCCCGGCCCGAGAACCCACACGACGGGCCCGGTGCGTTCCACCAACCCGTGCCGACCAGCGTTTTCGTCCCCTACTCGGTGTCGGGCTTCCCGGCCGGGGTCGCTGTTCGCCGCCCGCGCGCACGCAGCAGTAGCGGGATCCCGAGCGGCGCGAGCCCCAGCAATCCCCAGACCGCGGAGGCGGGCAGGCCGAGGAACACCGCGTGCGCCAGCGCCGAGCCCAGCCATGTCCAGCAAAACACCGCCACCGGCACCGCGACCGAGGGATGGGCGGCGGGCCGCCGGTCCAGGACGGTCAGCAGCACTGCCATCAGCGCGGCGACCAGCGCCCACCCGAGATAGTTCGTGTACGGGATCTGCGGGAGGCCGGGCAGCCCCGCGCCGGTGACCTGCCAGCTCCACTGCCCGTCGGCGACCATCTGCGGATCGAGGAACAGATCCCAGCCCACCGCGCCCACCACGAACAGCGCCGCCCGCCGCAGCGCCGAGGTGGTGAGCAGGCCCGCGACGATCCAGATCGGGTACAGCCCACCGGTCCACGCCAGCGGCACCACCAGCGGCACCTGCGCGAGCGCGGGCCCGAGCCGGTCGACGGCATAGGAGTAGCCGCCGAACGGGAACCCGGTCGCGGTGCCGACGATCTCGGCGGTCAGCCCCAGACCCGAGACGATGACGAGGAACCCGACCGCCCAGCCGACGCCCCGGGTGGTCGCCGCGTGCAGCAGCGCCGTCCCCGCCGAGAGCAGGACCACCGCCACGGTGATCCGGTCGCGCGCCACGCCCGCGCTCAGCGGATAGGTGATCTGCACCAGCACCAGCAGGATCGCCGAGACGGCGGGGATCGCGCGTCGCGGATCGACCCGCACCCAGTCGCGTAGCGCGTCGACAGTGCTACCACCGGCGTCGGCGAGCCGGGCGATGCGCGTGCGGGCCACTACCGCCACCTCGGCAAGTCGGCGCGGATGGCCCGCGTGAGCGCCAGGTTGGCGGGCGGTGCCGGGTTGCCGTGCGACGCGGGACGGCTGTGCGGCACCGGGACGCGCGGACCGCTGGGCAGCCGGGTGTTCATCGCCTGCGCGGCATCGGGAATCGGCGCCGGTCGTTGAGGACCAGGTGGGCCGCGCTGCGTCCGCTCGCGCCCGAGACGCCGCCGCCGGGATGGGTGGAGGCGCCGGTGAGGTAGAGGCCGGGGGCGCCGGGTACGCGCTGGTTCGACAGCTCGGGCAGCGGCCGCCACAGCATCATCTGGTCCAGCGACATCTCGACGTGCATCACATTGCCGCCGATCAGGCCCATCTCCCGTTCCAGATCGACCGGTGTTTGCACGAACCGCTGCCGCACCGAGGAACTGAATCCCGGTGCGTACCGGTCGACCTCGGCGACGATGCGGTCCGCTTCACGGTCGGCGTGGCGCGTCCAGTTGCTGCCGTCGGCGAGCCGATAGGGATGCCACTGCGCCCACAGCGAGAGCTGATGCTGTCCCGGCGGCGCGATGCTCGGGTCCACCGCGCTGAAACTCATCGCGAGCACGACCGGCCGCGGCGGCAGCGCGCCACCGAGCGCGGCACCGTGTGCCCGGCGCAGCTGATTACGGTCCGCGACCAGGAACTGCAGGCCGCGCGCGGAGTCGGTGGGGAAGGCGCCCGGATAGTGGGGGAGCCGGTCGGTGGCCAGCCGCACCACCATGCCGATGCCGGGACCGACCCGGATGCGGCGCTGCCAGTCGTCGAGGGTGGGGGCGTCGAAACCGCCCGCGCGCAGCAACTCGATGGTCGACAGGATGTGCGACCCGGCGATCACCGTGTCGGCGGTCAGGGTGCGTCCGGCGGTACTCACCTGCCACCGGTCCCCGGCGCGGCGCAGCGCGGTGACGGCCTCGCCGGTGTGCAGTTCGCCGCCGTCGGCGCGCAATCGCGCGATCAGCGCGGCACTCAACGCCCCACTTCCCCCCACGGCCCGCCCGGGCGGCAGGGTGTGCATGAGCGCGGCGAAGCCGGCCATCGGCGCGGTCCCCGGTTCCGACATCGGCGGACCGGACTGCGCGCCGAACCAGGCCAGCGAGGCCTTGAGCCGTTCGTCGTCGAACCAGTAGTCCAGCAGCGCGTCCCCGGACTGCAGGAACTCGCGCGAGAGCGCGCTGCCGCCGTCGCGCGCGTCCAGCCCCCAGAACGAGCGCATCAGCCGCCCCGGCGTCGGCGGCGCGCCGAACGCGCGCATCACCCGGGCACTGCGCTCACCCCACACCTCGACGAAACGGCGGTAGGCCTCGGCATCGCGGGCGCCACACGCGGCCGCGATCGAGGCGCAGGTCTGCGCGAGATCGCGCTGGAAAACGATCGGCGGGCGCACACCGTCCGAGGGCGTGAAGCCCCATGGATCGCAGTCGAGATAGCGCAGCCCGAACCGGTCCAGCTCGAGTTCCTCGATGATCCCGGTGTGCCGGATCATGATGTGCGCCGAGGAACCGCGGTCCACCTGATGCCCGGGAAACCGCTCGACCGTCGAGACCGCGCCGCCGGGCACCTCGTCGCGTTCGAGTACCACCACCCGCTGCCCCGCCCGCGCCAGATAGCAGGCCGCGACCAGCGCGTTGTGCCCGGAACCGACGACGACGGTGGTGTCGGTGGCGTTCACCAGCGGTGACCGACGGTGGGCAGCGGCAGCCGCCTGCCCAGGATCGCGAAGGGCCGGGTGTCCCCGGCGAAGACGAAATTGCGGATCACGTCGGTGAATCCGGCCCGCCGGTACAGCCGCCAGGCCCGGTTGGCCTCCTCGGGCACCTCCGGCGTCGAGAGCAGCACCGCCGCCTCGGGGCGCTCGTCGAGCAGGCGCTCGAGCAGCGTCGACCCGATCCCGCGGCCCTGCGCGGCGGGATGCACGTGCAGTTCGGTGAGCTCGAAATAGTCGGCGAGCAGCTCGCGGGCGGCGGCCTCCGGCCAGCCGCAGCGGCGCATGCCGGTGTGGACCTGCTGGTGCCACCACTGCCGGGGCGCGCCGCTGTAGCCGTAGGCGATCGCGACGATCGGCGAGGTCCGCAGGTCGACCGAGCCCGCGTCGTCGGGCAGCAGCGCGGCCACGGCACGCCAACCGGCGCGGGTGGTGTGCTCGGTCCACATCGGCGCGCGGTGGTGCTCGGTGCCGCGCGGGTAGTCCATCGCGGCGACGTACACCGAGAGGGCGTCGTGCAGACGCGCGCGAAGCGCGTCGACGCTGAGGTCGACGACGACGGGTGCGGGGGTGTGATTGGGCTTGACGGCTGTCATGGCTCTCGTCGATGGTGCGCGGACGCGGAAGTTGTCGGTGGGTGTCCCTATATTCAATCTCAATTCAAACGTTCGAATGCTTGTTCGATCTGTGCGAGGGGTGAAAGGGGCAGTCCGATGACTGGTCGCAACGAGGGTCGGGAGCACGCTGCACACGACGGCCGCGCGGGTGGGCTGCTACGTCAGGCCGACGCCCTGCTCACCGATTCCGCCTGGGAACACGATCCGGGGGAGCGGCTGCGCACCGCCTACCTGGCCGCGCTGCGCGGGGCGGGCGCGATGATCGCACTCACCGGCGCCGACCGGGCGCCGCGGGCGCGTTCGCGCAGCGCCTGGGTATTACTGAGACGCGCCTCGCCGGAGTTCGCGATGTGGGCCGACTACTTCGAGGCGCATTCGCAATTGCGGGCCGCGCTGGAGGCCGGATTGGACCGCGCGATCACCGCGACCCAGGCCGACGAGTTCTGCTCACGGGTCGGCGCGTTCCTCTACGACGTCGACGATGCGCTGGTCGCCGCCGCCAAGACACGCCCGCAGCCGAGTCGCGACCGGGACATGACTGCTTAGTTATCACCGAGTAGGTGGTACGGCTTCGATCGAACTCGTATCATGGGGAGCAGATAGCCGCCAAGGTCGGCTACCCGTCGCCTACCCGGAGGCGACCAGCCACGCCTAGTGCCGGGGGAGGTACCGTGCCACTCTCCGAGCACGAGCAGCGCATGCTCGAACAGATCGAGAGCGCTCTCTATGCTGAGGATCCGAAGTTCGCCTCGTCCGTCCGCGGCGGACGACTTCGCTCCACGTCGAGCCGACGAAGGCTCCAGGCCGCGGCGTTGTTCGCCATCGGTCTGGTACTTCTCGTCGCCGGCCTCGCCCTGCCGTTCAAGCCGGGCGGTTTCCCGATCATCAGTCTCGTCGGATTCATCGCCATGTTCGGCGCCGGCGTGCTGCTGATGCTCGGCAACTCGCACCGGTCCGCAACTCCGGACAAGGCCGAGCCTTCCGCCACGGGCGCGAGCCCGGCCGGCGGCTCGTCCGGTCGCGGCAACCGCCAGCGCAAGTCCGGCGGTTTCTCCGAACGGATGGAGGACAGGTTCCGCCGAAGGTTCGAGCAGGAGTAGCTCGCCCCTCGCCGGAGCAACAACAGCATCGAAGGGGGGGGGCGCCGCCCCCCCGGGGGGGCGCGGGGCCTCGCCCGTTTGACACCCGCCCGCCCCGCGCCCCCCCCCCGCCGGCG